>JANOIJ010000192.1:0-13566 GCA_031407575.1 Gemmatimonadaceae bacterium
GCGCCAGTTGCGACTCGACCGTGTGATAATCGTGGATGAGGATCGCATGGCAGAACTCCGCGAGGAATTCGTCGGGCGACGTCATACTCTGGCTTCAGCGAACAGGTCGTTGATCTCGGCGAACGGAATGGCGCGGGAAAGACCGGAGAACGTGCCGTGGTCGGCAATCTCCGTGGCTGCTTGAATGAAGCCTGTCCACGCCGCGCGAGCCAGTGCCCCGCCCACGCTGATCCGCCGGACACCCAGCGCCGTGAGCTGCTCCACCGTCGTGAAGTCGCCGCCCACCAGCACGTTGACGGGCTTTGGCGCGACCGCCGCGACCACCGCAGCGATCTCCGCCGCGCTGCGAATGCCCGGGGCGTAGAGGCAGTCCGCGCCAGCGTCCGCATACGCCACGAGACGCCGGATCGTCTCGGCGAGATCGGGACGTCCCACGATGAACCCCTCCGAGCGCGCCGTGAGGAGCACGCCAGTCCCGCTCTCGTCGATAGCCGACCGTGCGGCCCGGATGCGTTCGACGCTGAGCGCGACATCAAAGAGCGGATCGTCAGCGCGCCCGGTCGAGTCTTCTATGGATAGGCCGGCCACCCCCGTTTCCGTCGCCGCCGAAACGTTGGTTGCCACGCCGGCGGGCTCGATCGCGAAGCCACCCTCGAAATCCGCATTCACGGGGATGTCGACGCTGGATGCCACGGCGCGGAGATGCGCGAGCGATTCCTCGAGCGTCACGTGGTTGTCGGCGCGGCCAATGCTCCAGGCAAATCCCGAGCTGGTCGTCGCGAGCGCCTTGAAGCCAAGCCCCGCCAGCAGGCGCGCGCTTCCCGGATCCCACGGGTTCGGTATGACGAAGCAGCCAGCCTGATGCAGACGCCGAAACTCCTCGACCCGCGGGGACAGCAGTGCCATGCGTGGATATTCGCGTTGCTGCGCGCGCGCCGCAATGCGAGGACCGCTATTGCTAATTTTCTAGCATGTGCTAGAATACTAGCACATCCCTGCGGAGCCTGCCTGTGTCTACCCATTCACACGATCGCGACCTGTCTCGCCGCGAACGCCAGATCATGGACATCCTGCACCGCGCGGGAAAGGCGACTGCGGCGGACGTCCTCGATGGGCTCCCGGATGCGCCGTCATACTCCGCCGTGCGCGCGCTGCTCCGCATCCTGGAGCAGAAGGGACACGTTCGGCACGACGAGGAAGGCCGCACCTATGTCTACATGCCCATCGCTCGGCGCTCCGATGCCAGGCAGTCGGCGCTGTCACATCTATTGAAGACGTTCTTCGACAACTCCGCCGAGCAGGCCGTGGCGGCGCTGATCGCAATCAAGGGTGAGAAGATGTCGGACGCTGAGTTGGATCGCATGTCGGTGTTGATCGAGGGCGCGAAGAAGGAGGGCCGCTGACATGTTCGCACAACCCTGGCTGGAGCGGCTCGATGCCATCGCGCCTGCGCTCACCGACGCGGCGCTTCGCGGTGCGGTGGTGCTTGTCATCGCGCTGGTGCTGACGCAGCTGCTCAAGCGCCGCAGCGCGGCCGCGCGCCACCTCGTCTGGGTTGGAGCCATCGTCGTGCAATTGCTCCTGCCGCTGTTCGCCATCTGGGGGCCGCGCTGGGAGCTTGGCGTTCCGCAGGCGGTTGGGCGCTTCCTGCCGGTAGACGTGCAAGAAGCAGGTCCCTCGATTCCCTCGGGACGACAGCCGATTGTCGTCCCGATCAACACTGTCGTCCCGACCGAAGGGAGGGACCTGCTTGTTCAATCCACTACACCGCCCACACGGCCGGCAACCCCCCCAATCTCTGGACGGCAGATCCTGCTCGCAATCTGGGCCATCGGCGCGATCGTCGTGCTCGTGCGCCTGGCAATCGGCACCACGATCGTCGCGTCGCTCGCGCGGAAGGGCAGCCGCATCGACGACGGCAACTGGCTCTCCCTCGCGCAGAAGCTGAGCACGTCGCTCGGCATCGACCGCCCGCTCACGCTGCTTCGCGGAAGCAAGCTCGGCGTCCCCGTCACGTGGGGCATCGTCTATCCGGTGGTCCTCCTGCCTGAAGATGCCGACGCATGGCCGGAGGAACGCCGGCGGTTCGTGCTCGTGCACGAGATGGCGCACGTCAAGCGGCTCGACGCGCTCACGCAACTCGCGGGACAGTTCGCGCTCGCCCTGTTCTGGTTCAATCCCCTCGTGTGGATTGCAAACCGTCGCATGCAGATGGAGCGCGAGCACGCCTGTGACGACTACGTCCTGCGACACGGGACGCAGGCCTCCACGTACGCGGAAGAATTGCTGTCGATGGTCCGGTCACTGGGCTCGTCGTCCAGCGCGAGCGCGCAACCGGCGTTCGCCGCGCTCGCCATGGCGCGGCGCTCCGAGTTCGAGGGTCGCATGCTCTCGATCCTCGATCCCGTGCTGAACCGTCATCCGTTGAGCAAGGGACGCACGCTTTTGAGCGCCGCCGCGGCGCTGCTACTCGTCGTGCCGATTGCCGCGCTGCATCCATATCGTCGCGCGGACGCGGCGCCCGCGCCCGAGAGAGTAGCGGCGACACACGCGCAACCGAAGGCCGCACCGGCGTGGCCAGAGCTCCCCGACTCATTCAAGATCAGCATTAACCCCGTCAACACGGCCACGCCCGAGACGCCGCCGCTCGCGCGCAAGCTCGTCAAGCCACTCGAGCAGCTCGCTGCGGGCGCCGAGACACTTGTCGCCGCCACGACGTCGCTTGCGGCGCGTGCAACGTCCAAGTCACCCGGTTGCGAATCGGCCCGCTTCGGCAGCGAGGCGTCCAAGCACACGAGCATCCACGCCAGCCAAAGCGACGACGGCGCGACCGTGGTCGACTACACGTCGATCAACTCGGCGCGGTGCGTCAGCGCCACCATGATCGGCAAGCTGCGGTTCACGACGGCGGAGGACGACATCGTCGACATGGCGTTCGCGTCGCACGCGAACTTCCGCCAGCGCACCGCCGCAGAGGATCGCGAGCTCATGGTCTCGCGCTCCGCGAGCGGCGCCATCGAGCGCGCGTATCGTTTCAACGGCCGCCCCGCGGACTATGATGATGACGCGCGCCGCTGGCTCGCCTCGTTGTTGCCGTCCGTGCTCAGGGAAACAGGGATGAACGTCGCTCCACGCGTGACTCGCTGGCGCACCGAAGGCGGTACCGCCGGCGTGCTCGCACACATCGGAACCATGGCCGGGAGCTCGGCAAAGCGGGCGCACTTCATGGCGCTGCTCGACGGACCCACGCTGCCGAGCGTCGAACTCGACGACGTCGTGCGCAGCGCGAGTGAGAACCTGCGGACCAGCTCGAGCGACATGCGTGCAGTGCTCATGCGCGCGGTTCCGAGCGTGAAGTTGAGCCAACCGAGTATGTCGTCGTTGGAGCGCGCGTTGACCAGCATGACGTCCAGCGGCGACAGGACCGCGGTGCTCCAGCAGTTCGGCGACACGGACGACCGCGAAATGCTCCTGATGGTGATGCGCGCGTCGGACGGTGTCGCCAGCAGTGGTGACCGCGCGCGTCTCTACACGAAGCTCGCTCCGCGCTATCTGGGACGTGAGGATCGCGAGCTCTCGAAGGCCTATTTCGACCGCGTCCGGAAGCTTCCCTCATCGAGCGACTTGCGCACCACGTTGTTGGCGGCGCTACGGCACGTGACGGAATCGCCAACGATGGTGGGCCAGCTGATTGGCGCATCACGTTCCATCGCGTCGTCCGGCGACTTGGCGGCCGTGCTGATTGCCGTCGCGCATAGTGGTGGCGTCACCACGGGTGAACTGCGGGACGCGTTCTTTGCGGCTGCAGGTGTCGTGGCGTCGGAGGGCGATCGGAGCCGGGTGCTCCAGGTGGCGGCAACAGCCTTCAAGTAGGAATCAGATGCCGGCGTCGCGGCCGGCGCCGTAGCCCTTAGTGCTAATTTTCTAGCACGTGCCGATCCCGCACGCGCCCCACCTCCAGCAAGGACGGATATCATGAGCGTCATCGCAGCACTCCTCCTCGCCGCGCCTCTCGCGCTCGCGCAGCCACCGCAGCAGGGCTGCGACTTCACGCGCCGCTCGCACTCATCGACGTCCGGCACCCACATCGATTCGGACGACGACAGCCGGACGCCCGTCATCGCGTATACCCGCTCCGACAACTCGTCGTGTCGGACTGCAACGATCGTCGGCCGGCTGAAATTCAGCGAGAACGAGGACGACATCGTCGAGATTCCGTTTGGCGGCTACGCGGCATTCCGCGAGCGCACATCGAGCGACGATCGCGAGATCACCTTCTCACCGGGCGCGGACGGTGCGATAACGCGCGCCTATCGCCGCAATGGCAGGAGCGAGACGTTCGACGCGGACGCGCGGCGCTGGCTCGCGATCGTCATGCCCGCCGTGCTCATGGAAGCAAGCATCAACGTCGTCCCGCGCGTGGCGCGGTGGCGCGCGCACGGTGGCACGGACAACGTGCTCTCACGGATCGCGACGATCGCGAGCTCGGGCGCCAAGCGCGCGCACTACGAGGCGCTCATGGCCTCCGGCCAACTCACGGATGCAGAGCTGGACCGGCTCGTGCGACACGCGGGCCGAAACATCTCGAGCTCCGGCGACCTGCGAGGCCTCCTCATCCGCGCCGCACCATTACAGGGCGCCAATCGCAGCGGCTCGGCCCTGGAAGACGCTGCCGCGAGTATCGCGTCGAGCGGAGACAAGACCGCGGTGCTCGCAGTGTACGGGCGTACCACCAACCGCGAGATGCTCCTGTCGGTGATGCGCGTTGCGCGCACGATCCAGAGCAGCGGCGACAAGGCAGGGCTGCTGGAACAGCTCGCATCGCACTACCTCAAGGTCAACGACCCGGAGCTGCAGTCGCTCTTCTTCGAGACGGCGGAGACGATTCCGTCATCCGGTGATCTCAGTGGCGTCCTGAAGCAGGCTGTGCCGTTTGCGGCCACCTCGCCCGACCAGGCACTGCTGCTTCTCCACACGTCGCGGCGCATCGCGTCGTCTGGTGATCGCTCGTCCGTCCTCATCGCGCTCGTGGCGAGCGGGGCGGTGAAAACGGCCGTGGTGCGCAGGGCGTTCTTCGAGGTGGCCGAGACGATTCCCTCCAGCGGCGATCGCAGCCGAGTGCTCGAGGCCGCGGCGCGGTACTGAACGCCCGTCTGTCATCCTGAACGCAGTGAAGGATCCGCACTTCCGCTCTTCAAGAACGCCCACCTTGCTCACGTGCAGATCCTTCGCTGCGCTCAGGATGACAATGCGACTCGCAACACTCGCTCTCATACTACTCTCCGCTGCCTCGCAGGCGGGTGCACAGGCGCGACGCGCCGAGCGCGCACCGGTGATCGATGGCTCGGATGCGGACGTGGCGTGGGCGGGCGCGCCGCGCATCACCGGCTTTCGCCTCTTCGATCCCACTGAGGACGGCGATCCACATCTCGCCACGGACGCGCGCATCACCTACGACGAGACCAACCTCTACGTCTTCGTCCGCGCGCACGACCCTCGGCCCGACTCGATCCTGGCGCTGCTCTCGCGACGAGACGTGAGGACCACGTCCGACCAGATCAAGATCCTGATCGACTCCTATCACGACCGCCGCAGCGGCTATGAGTTCGCCGTGAACCCGGCCGGCGTAAAGCGCGACTACTACACCTACGACGACGGCAACGAAGACGCGTCGTGGGACGCGGTGTGGGACGTCGCAACACGCATCGACTCGCTGGGATGGACGGCGGAGTTCCGGATTCCACTCAGCCAGCTTCGCTACTCGCCGGCCGCCGAGCATCAGTTCGGCGTGATGATCATGCGTGATGTGGCGCGGCGGAACGAGCGATATAGCTGGCCAGTGTATCGTCGCTCGCGGCCCGGCCTCGCGTCGCAGTTCGCGGAAGTGCGCGGCTTTGTCGGGCTCGGCTCGCCGCGCCGGCTCGAGGTGTCGCCGTACGCGCTCACGCGCAACGCGAGCGCCGTTCGCGCCGGCGGATTCGAGCGCGTGCAGCGCAACGCCATCGGCGCCGACGTGAAGTACGGCATTACCTCCAACCTCACGCTCGACGCCACGATCAATCCTGACTTCGGTCAGGTCGAAGCCGATCCCGCGACGCTCAACCTCACGGCGTTCGAGACCTTCCTGAGCGAGCAGCGTCCGTTCTTCCTCGAGGGCACGGGCATCTTCCAGTTCGGCGACGATGACACGGGCCTCTTTTACACGAGACGCATCGGACGCGCGCCGCAGCTCAGTGGTCTCGTCTCCGACCCCAACGCGGACCTCCCAGGCGTCTCGCGCATTCTCGGCGCCGGCAAGCTCACGGGCCGTCTGTCCGGCGGCACGTCGCTCGGCGCGCTGGCCGCGGCCACGGAACGCGTGCGCGTCGGCGGCACGATTGTCGAGCCCGCGACGACGTACGGGGTCGTGCGTGCGACGCATGACTTCCGCGGCGGCGAGAGTGCCGTCGGCGTCATTGCGACCACGGTGCATCGCGCGCTCGATCCATCCATCGACAGCTTTCTGCGCGGTGACGCCCTCACGGCGGGCGTCGATGCACGCCACCGCTTTCCGGGCGGCAGATATGCGGTTCGAGGCGCGTTCGCGACCAGCGCGGTGCGCGGAACGCGTGCGGCCATCGCGCGCACGCAGCACGCGAGCACCCACTTCTACCAACGTCCCGACGACGGGCTCTCCGTCGACACCATGCGCACGAGCCTCGAGGGGACGATGCTCAACCTCACGGCGAACAAGGTGTCTGGCGTGCTGCGCGGCGGCGTGCAGTACCAGTTCACATCGCCGGGCTACGAGACGAACGACCTCGGATTTCTTTCACGTGCAGACATGCAGCTCGGCTATGCGCGCGTGGCACTGGTGCCCTCGAAGCCGGTGCGCGGATGGCGCAACGCACAGGTCGACGCGAGCATCGTGGAGCAGCGTACGGCGGACGGGCTCCGCAATGGTTCGACGATGGAGCTGTACATCACCGGATATCGGCCGAGCGGGGCGCGTGTGTCGCTCGACTCGTGGGTTGATAACGGGCTGCCGACGTATTGCGACCGGTGTGCGCGCGGCGGGCCGGCGTTGCGGCTCTCGCCAAGCTACAACATGCTGGTCAACCTGTTCTCGAATCCCAAGCTCCGACTCGCGCCATCGCTCGCGGCGATCTACACAACGGCCGACGGTGGACGCTCGGTGCTCTGGCGCGTAAGACCGCATGTCGTCTTTCGGCCGTCCACGCGTGTCAGCGCAGAACTGGGCACGCGCTACCAGCGCAATCGCGACAACACGCAGTGGCTCGCGAACGTGGGTGTTGTAGGCGTGGACACGACGCACTACCTGTTCGCGCACCTCGACCAGGATCTCTTGAGCTTCACGTCGCGCGTGGATGTCACGATGCGTCCCAACGTGTCGCTCCAGATGTACGCGGAGCCGTTCGTCTCGGCGGGCCGCTACACCAAGGTTCGCGAGATGGCGTCGCCGCGCGCGGCTGCGTATGACGCTCGCTTTCGTGCGTATGCGGGCGTTGCGCCCAATGGCGACTTCAACGAGAAGTCGTTCAACGCCAGCGCCGTGCTCAGGTGGGAGTACCGTCCAGCCTCGACGGTGTTCGTGGTGTGGACGCAGTCGCGCGACCAGGGCGATCGCGACGCCGGCAACTTTACCGCCGGACGCGACTACCGGAACCTGTTCGCGGCGCGGCCGGACAATGTGTTCCTGATCAAGGCCGCATACTGGTTGGGGATCTGACAAGCTATCGCGGCGTGTAGTTCCGGATGCGGTAGCTCGTGCCACTGTCGTTCGCAAACGAGCCGACCACGGCCAGGAGTGGCACTCCGGCGCTGCTGAACTCGAGGGAACTCAGCGGCTCGCCTCGGGCTCGCGCGCTGGTGAGCACGACCCACAAGTCATCGATGCTGAGGGCCCGTGTCACGACTACAGGCTCTCCGGTGGGGAGTCTCGTTACGGCGGTGATGCGATTGTTCGTAACCTCGACCCTGTAGTACTCCGGAGTCGGAAACGCCGAACCCTGGGAGTTGAAATCGAAGGTGTAGGATGCGGGGTGGGTGGACATCCACCGAGCGTGCGCGGCGTCGAGGTCGAGCGTCGCATCGGCGACTTCGGTGACGGACGAACACGCCGCGAGCAACGCAAAGGCAACGCCGAGTAGTCGTGTGCGATTAGACATGCCGAATCCGGGAGAGTGGTCACAATGCTCAACCCGCTGGAGCAAGCGGCGGTCACCGAATTGCGACCATTTCTCCACCGCCGGAATGATCAGGCGAGCATCAACCGATCGACGAGGTGGGTCGTGAGGAATGGAGCGCCCAGCGCGGCTAAGAGCGCCACGCGATGACGGCGCGTTGCTTGCGCCACAAGGTTGCCCAATGCACTCTTGTTGTCATGCTGACAAAACGAATTAACATCGTGCTACCGGTTGTGCTCGTGGTGCTTCTCGTCACTGCGTGCGCGTCGTCTGGCGGCAAGACGGATCTCGCGGATGGTGCGGACGACGGTAAGTGTTCGCCGCGCGCAGCGGATTCTGTGTACGCGGGTGCGACTCCCGCGTACCGAGAGTGTGCCGTAAAAACCAAGGCGCAGATGCTGCAGACGGGTGTCCGCCCCGATTTCGCGCCATCGTCCGGCGGCAAGTCCTGCTACTCCGCGGAAATCGAGTTCGTGGTGGACGAAAAGGGGTTTGTGGAGACGCGCACCGCGCGCGTCGTCCGCACCAATGATCACGAGTTTGCGGCCTCGATGATCAACGCGCTTCCGCAGAGGCGGTTCGAGCCGGCAAAGCTCAATGGCGTGCCGGTTCGCCAGATCACGTCGTCGAAGCAGACGGCGCAGGTGATGAAGGTCGTCGTGGCGAGCGGATCCTCACCCTCGGCTGCCAGGGCCGCCGCTCGAGGGAGCGCTCCCAAGTGCTGATTTGACGTTACACTTGGTCGGACCGTCCACCGACCTGGCGAACGTTCTCTCGCACACACAATACAATAGCGTGACTCGTCCACTGATATGTGGCTGCCTTGGCGTTGTGATTGTCCTGGTGGCGTCGGCTTGCGGATCGGAAAGCAAGGGGGCGTACAGTGCGACGATCACAGGCGCGCTAGCGGCGGGCGTGTCCGGCCCGGCGCGTGCGCAGAAGACCGGTCTTCTAAATTCCTCTGGAGACCTGTACCTGATTACAATGGATCTCCCGAAGACAATGGCGGGCATGGAGAAGTACCAGGGCGGACTTGTTCAGCTCGTAGCAGGAGGTCGTCCACCCACGGGAGAATACCGGGCGATAAGTAACGAAGGAGGTGTCTACCCTGTCGACGCGTTTACCGCGCATTTTGGAGGACCCAATGACGTCACCTGGAACGCCGTTGACGGGCGTATCCAGATCGTCGAGCGAGCCCTCCTGGGCGCAGGAAGCAAGGGATCGTTTCGACTTCGCTTCGTGAATACTGACACGGGAGTGGATACCATCGTCGTGGCCGGGCAGTTCGACGCACGCTGAGCAGTTGACACGCCGAAGTGCTGATTTGACGTTACACTTGGTCGGACCCTCCACCGACCGACCAACGCATGACCGACTCGCGACCCTACGCCGACAAAACGGATGCCGAGCTCGCCGCCATGGAGCAGGATCGGGCGCTGCCGATCGAGGCATGGATGGCAGTCGAGGCCGAGCGCGGCCTCCGTGCCAGGGAGGCCAAGGCCGCGGCCAAGGGCGCGGCACGTCCCGCTGCAACGGAGCCACCGCCCGCGCGGTCGGCGGCGCCGCGCGCAATGACGGAAGAGGACAGCCGAGTAGACGCGGGCCTCAAGGAGATCAACGCGCTCCTGGTCCCCGGTGAGCGGCTGCTGTCGTACGCCGTGCAGCGACGCGTGTTCGCGCTCTCGCACCGGCGCATCATCGTCGCCGCGACGACGGGCCGCTTCATCGGGTTGACGCGCAACCTCATCGCCGGCTACACGCCGTTCGACGTGCGCTGGCAGGACCTCCGCGACGTGAGCATCCGCGCGGGAATCTTCGGCGCCGATCTCTCCATCTCGTCCATGGAGAGCGACGACCTGGCGTCGCACGAGCATCTTGGAGGCACGCGCCGCCTGTTCACCGGCTTGCGCAAGCAACAGGCGCAGGAGGTCTACAAGATTTGCCAGGCGCAGGAGCAGTCATGGCGCGAGAAGCGCCGCATCCGCGACCTGGACGAGATGCGCGCGGAGTCCGGCGGTTTCCGGATGGGAGGCATGCCCGGGATGCCGATGCAGGACGCGTCGGGCCTGGCGTCGTCTGGTGTGGCGCCAACGGAACGACTCCGCCGCGCCAAGGAAATGCTCGACAGCGGGCTGATCACGGATGCCGAGTATGAGTCGATCAAGGCGCGCGTGGTGGACAATCTTTAGGGCGTTGTTGTCATCCAGAGCGAAGCGAAGGATCTGCACCTCAGGCCCAGCACGTGCAGATCCTTCGCTGCGCTCAGGATGACAGCACCAGCGTCGCTACGCTCAGGATGACAGCACCAGCTTTGCTGCGCTCAGGATGACACGAGCACGAACGTCAGCCCGTCCCAGCCCTTCGCGCCCACCGTCTGGATCGTCGTTGCCGTGACGCGTGGCTCCTGAGACACCATCTCATTGAACCGCCGCACGCCCACGACGCTCGGGTCCGTGCTCGTTGCGTCCACCACCGCGCCATCGCGAATCACGTTGTCCACGATGATGAGCGAGCCCTTCCGCGTCAGTTGGAGCGCGTAGGTGAAGTACTCCGGAATGCTCTGCTTGTCGGCGTCGATGAACACCAGGTCGAAGGGCGCGTGCTGCTCCTTCACCATCGATTCCAGCGTGTCGGTGGCGCGGCCGAGCCGCACGTCCACCATGTCGGCCAACCCCGCGAGCGCAAAGTTCGCCGTTGCCACCTCGGCATGCTTCGGCTCCAGCTCCAGCGTCACCACCTTGCCGCCCGGAGACACGGCGCGCGCCAGGCAGATCGTGCTGTAGCCGCCGAGCGTGCCGATCTCGAGCACTGAGGTGACACCGTGGAAACCGGCGAGGATCTGAAGCAACTTGCCCTGCGCCGCTGACACCGCTATCGGCGGCAGCTCAGCGGCCGCGCTCGCATCGAGCGCGGCCTGGAGCGCAGCGTCCGGCGGAAACATCAGCGCGCCGACGTAGTCGTCGACCGCCGCCCACTGCGCGTCCTTCACTCTTCGTCTTTCAGGCTGCGCAGCAGGAACTGCATCTGGCCCGGCGAGATGTGCGCGAGCAAGTCCAGCTCGCCCGTGTCCAGCCACACGCCGCGACACTTGTCGCACACGTCGATCACGGCGTTGGCGACCGTCCGCTCGATGAGGTTTCCACCGCAGCGCGGACACGCCATGGCGGGATGCTCCTTCTTCGCCGTCCGCTCCGCGTCCAGCTGGGATCGGCGTGCGCGCTTCCATTCCTCGTCCTGGCGCGCGAAATACTCATTTTCGTTCTGGCTGGGCTTGTTGGGCTGCCACACAACGACCTCGCTTGAAGTGTTCGTCTCTCGAATAAGCCCGGGCGCGTGGCCTGGGGCAAGTCTCGGAGCCCGCAAGCCACATGAACCCTGTCCGCCCTCCGTGGTGTCCAAGACGAATGGATCCCGTTCGACACCTGTTGTATCCGGGTTGAAACGGGCCCATGTTCAGGTCATCCAGTCCCCACCCACCCCACGACTTCATGCGCCTCAATCACACCCTGCATCTCGCGGCCGTCCTCGCCGTGACCGCCGCGGCACCGGCAGTCGCGCAGCGCGCCGGCTCCGCGATCAACATTCCCTTCGAGCGGATGACGCTCCCGAACGGACTGGAAGTCATCCTCGCCCCCGACAAGACGGTGCCGCAGGTCGCGGTGAACGTGTGGTACCACGTGGGCTCGAAGAACGAGGTCCCGGGCCGCACAGGCTTCGCGCACATGTTCGAGCACGTCATGTTCACGGGCTCGGGCCACGTCGCGTATGGGTTGCACGACCGGCTTACCGAGGGCGTGGGGGGCAACAACAACGGCTCCACCACCAACGACCGTACCGACTACTACGAGACAGTGCCGTCGAACTACCTCGAGAGCGCCCTCTGGCTCGAGAGCGACCGCATGGGAGTCCTGCTCGACAAGCTGGACGACGAGAAGTTCAAGGCGCAGCGCGACATCGTGCAGAACGAGCGACGTCAGGGCGTGGACAACCAGCCCTATGGACGCGCGTTCGAACTGCTGGACTTCGGCATCTATCCGGAAGGCCATCCATACGGTTGGCCCGTGGTTGGGTACATGACCGACCTTCAGGCGGCCACCGTGGAAGACGTGAAGAACTTCTTCCGCACCTACTACGCACCGGGGAATGCCTCGCTGGCGATCGTCGGCGACTTCGACGTGGCGCAGGCCAAGGCGCTCGTGACGAAGTACTTCGGCGACCTGAAGGGCGGCGCGAAAGTCGTGCGTCCCACCATCACGATGCCGACGCTCACGGCGGAGAAGCGCATGACGTTCGAGGATCGCGTGCAGATCCCGCGCTTGTACATGACGTGGCCGAGTGTCGGCGACGACCACGATGACTCGAATGCGCTCCAGTTCCTGGCGCAGATCATCGCCGGCCCGCGCACGGCGCGTCTGACGAAGGCGCTGGTGTACGATCGCCAGACCGCGGCGACCGTCGGTGCGTTCAACAACAACAACGAGAACGCGGGCAACTTCGTCATCACGGTGACGCCGCGTCCGAACAATTCGCTGACGTCACTCGAGGCGATGACGGATTCCGTGATCACCCGGCTGAAGATCGAAGGCCCGACCGCCGAGGAGATGGCAAAGACGCAAGCCGGCCTCGAGTTCGCCTATGTGTCGCAGCTGCAGTCCAACATGGGGAAGGCCGGCATTCTCAACAGCGGCCTCGTATTCCACGGCGACGCCGCGCACTTCAAGACCGAGTATGCGCAATTGAAGGCGGTCACCGCCGCCGACGTGAAGCGCGTCGCCAACAAGTACCTCGGCGCCATGCGGGTGGTGCTCAGCATCGTACCGCTCGGCAAGCCGGAGCAGGCGTCGCAGGCGGACAAGAGCGTGAAGGTCACAGTCGCGCCTGACGGCGGACACTACCTCCTGGGGGGCAAGTAGATGAACGCCCGAACAATGAAGCGATACGCGGGCATCGCGCTGGCGGTGATCGCGATGACGATGCCCGTCGCGATGCCTGTTGCGGCGATTGGCGCGCAGGGCCTGGACCGCACGAAGCAGCCCGTGGCGGGCAAGTCGCCCACGCTGCGCGTGCCGAGCTGGACGAAGGTAAAGTTGGCGAACGGCGCGGACCTGATCGTCGTGGAGAAGCACGACTTGCCGCTCGTGGCCGTGAACATCGACTTCGTCGGTGGCACCACCACCTTCGAGCCGAAGGACAAGCTTGGCACCGGGAGCTTCACGGCGGCGATGCTGAGTGAGGGCACCAAGACCAAGACAGCCGATCAACTCTCGGATGCGCAGCAGATGCTCGGTACGGCGATTGCCGTGCAGGTAGGCGGCGAGTCGGGCACGATTCGATTCACGTCGCTGAAGGAGAAGGTGGAGCCGGCGCTGGCGCTGGTGGC
>JANOIJ010000197.1:0-8437 GCA_031407575.1 Gemmatimonadaceae bacterium
TAACAAGAATCTTACCCAGACTGTGTTCACGTCTTTGACGCAGAGTATGACACCGACTCTTACCCCGACTCTGACCCCGACTCTGACCCCGACTCTGACCCCCATGACCTTCTCTCGCACGGCACGACGTTCCATCCATCACGCGCGGCCGGCCGTCTGGTTCGCGGCTGCCGTCTTCGCAGCCGCCTGCGGCGACAAGGTGGGCGTGTCCGGCGAGAGCTCGTCGCGGGAAGTGGCAGTCGCCAGCAGCCAGCAGGCGCCCGCCGGCGGTGCTCCAGCCGCGTCGTACTGGGCGAGCCAGAAGCTGATTCGCTCGGCGGAGCTGCGCATCGAAGTGGACAACGTCCAGAAGGCCGTGCGGCTCGCCGACAGTCTGGTCAAGCTGCGGGGAGCGCTGGTTGCCGACAGCCGAACGAGTCAGGACGCCCAAGGGCACAACGAAGCCGAGTTGGCTGTGCGTGTCCCGTCCCAACACTTCACGGCCACGCTGGTCGCGCTGCGGCAAGTCGGCGACGTAAAGAACGAGGCGCTGAGCACGCAGGACGTCAGCAAGGAGTACGCCGACCTCGACACTCGCCTCGCCGTCAAGGAGCAGACGGTCGCGCGCCTCCGGTCCCTCATCGACAACCGGACTGCGAAACTCGCGGATGTCCTCGAAGTCGAGCGCGAGCTGGCTCGCGCCGTCACGGAGCTCGAGCAGATGAAGGGCGAGCGACGGTTCTACGACCAGCAGATCGCGCTCTCCACCATCACGCTCAAGCTGTTCGACCACGCGGCAACGCGCAGCACTCGGCTGACCGGGCCTGTTGGCGACGCGTTTCGCAACTCGCTCGATGTGCTGGGAACATCCTTCGCAGGAGTGATCTACGTGATCACGTTCATCCTGCCGTGGTTGATCATCGCCTTGCCGGCGTGGTGGCTCGTGCGTCGCTGGCGCGCACGCTACGGGCGAGGCTCTGACAGTTCCGACGCACGTCCAAAACCATAGGGCCTCGCACCATGACACTTGAAGCCGACATCCTCGGCGCCTTCGAGGAACATTCGCCCGATGGTATTCGCCGCGCGCTCGCAGCCGGCGTGAGCCCGACGGATCGCATCAAGGACAAGACGTTGATCGACAGCCTGGTTGAGAGCTACCTGCGCTCGCCACGCTTCTCGGCATGCCTTCGCGTGCTGCTCGACGCCGGCGCCACGATCGACGATCCAGTGCTCCAGGCCCTGCTGCTGGATGACGAGACATCGCTGATGCGACTGCTGCAGGCGCACGGGCGCGAGAGCAGGGACCGCAGGCTCCATGTGCCCTGCGCGTTTACGTCGTGCGAGGGCGTTTCACCACTGCACATCTGCGCGGAGTTCAATGCCGTCCGCTGCGCACGCGTGCTCCTCGATGTCGGCGCGGACGTCAACGCCGCCGCAGACATCGACGCGGACGGCTTCGGCGGCCAGACGCCGGTCTTTCACGCCGTCAACAGCATCTTCAACTATTGCCGCCCGATGATGGAGATGCTCGTCGATGCAGGCGCCGCCCTCGACGTCCGCCTCAAGGGCGTTCTATGGGGCGCCGGCGCCGACTGGGAAACGCTGGTCCTCGACGTGACGCCACTCTCGTATGCGCAGTGTGGGCTCTACGCGCAGTTTCATCGCCGAGAGGAGGACGTGCACAGCAACATCGGCTACTTGTACGAGCGGCGGTACGGGACGCCGCTGCACCCGCGCAACGTGCCCAACCGGTATCTGGCCCCGCGCGAATGATCGCTGCCTTCGCGCTGGCCATGGTGGCACTGGCGGCGCCGTGCGGCACACCACGCCCGTCGACCGACGCTGCCGCGCCGCAGAACTACGTGTTCTTTGGTCGCGATCACGAGCGCATAGCAGACACGAGCTTTCTCTCGCATCCGCACAATTGACGGCGCGCAGCTCAAGTACACATGGCGCGAACTCGAGCCGGTGCGCGATCGGTACGATGCTGGCGTCGGTGGGCCGGACCTGTTGCCGCACCGCTGGGGCCAGTTGGCGAACAGCATTCCGCTGATTGCGGGCAGACAAACCGGCGTCATCGCGGGCATGGCTGTCCAGGATGGCAACCTGGCCGAGCGTCATCGGGGCACGGGCACTCGCGTCACCGTCGAGGAGCTGCATCAGTTCGCTACGCATCAGTTGCGACTCGACTACATCTTCTGGGGGAGCGAGGAACCGTCCTTCACGCGGGACGTCTTGCCGTACTTGCGGGGCCTCGCGTCTCCCTAAGGACGTCCGAGCACTCCGCGACAACAATATGCGAGAGGACAGATGGCACAAATTCCTTACGCGAGCGCGATGAGTGCTGTTCTCTGTCTTGCAGCGGCCTGCGGGGATTGCATCGATTTCGGGTATCCCTCGGCGCAGGTAACCGCTGAGGATGCGGCGTCGCATGGAGCCGTCTCGCTTGCGGGAGCCACAATCGCGTATACATCCAACGGCCGGCCGCCGGTGACGATGACGATCGCCACGACTCAGCCCGCCGGCCCGTACATGATTTGCTGCACGACTGGGCCGTTGCGACTGCAACTCAGCGTGACGGGATACGTGCCAGTCGATACCACCGTGATGATCCCAAGTCACGGCCACTGCGGTATTCCCGAGCTCACAAGGGTCGCCGTCCAGCTTCGACGAACTCCGGCGACTCCGTAGGCCATCACACAGTTGCCCGGCGCGCTGCACGCCCGACATACTTGGTCGTCCGCTTGCTCGGCAGACGCGGACCCTGACCGAGAGGAACTGATGCGCAGCTCGCGTCGACGACCATTGCTGCTCCTCACCTCGGCGCTGATCGCCGCGGTGCCGATGGGCTTTGGCCTCATCCGCGCCGTGAGCACGGGCAGCGATTTCCGGTATCTCTGGATGGCGGCGGTGTCCCTCGTCGCTGCGCTTGCGGTCACGATGCTTGGCCGCACCGCTTCATCAGACGTCACGGTCGGACGCGCGCTCGGCAGCGTGGTGTGCGCCGCGGGCTGCGCGGCAGTCGCCGGAGCACTCCAGGGCGCGAGGTCCATCACGAGCATCGCGATCGTCGCCGTCGCATTCGGGCTGTGCAGCGGAGTTGGGGCGGTGTTGTTCGCGGTCGCGAGGATTCCGCGCGTGCGCGCCTGAGTCGGCGTCGACCAGCGATGCCCTTCACCGATCCCGTCGCGCTGTTCAACCTCGCACAGTCGCACTTGAATCGTGAAGACTGGCTCGGGGCCGCGCGCCTGTGCGACCCGGTGAGCCTGCGCGCGTTTAAGCGCGAGATGCTCCAGTCGCTTGCGCCGAGCGTTCCTCATCCCGTGCTGACACCTGAGGAATACATGAAGCTGCAGCCCGACCTGCCGAGAGAGGTCGCCGAGTACCAGGCTAATGAGCATGCACGGCTCACCGATCCCGCTCGGCGACTTCGCGATGAGCTCCCCGGTATCACATCGCCCGAGCAGCTTCGCTCGATGGAGCCGGCGGAGATCTTTGCCGCCTGGCTCGAAGGGCGTTCGCCTCGAGCGCAGATCGCGCGGCTGGTCGAGCAGGGACATGTAACGGCCGAAGTAGGAGCCACGATCGCCGCGCATCACATGCCGCCCCGCCGGTACGTAGCGCTCGGCGCAGTGCCAGACGGCGAACACCTTGCCCATGTGGTATTCCGCGACGCCTCGGAGCCATGGCTGGACATCGCGGCACAGATGGACGAGCTGCCTCAAGACGAACGGGCCCTCTCGCGGCAGCTCCGGCCGCACAGCTTTGCGCGGCTCGCGCCGTGCCTTCGACAACCCGACGGCACGTGGCGTCTCGTTGCGGACCATCGCTTCATGGGCGTTACGGTAGGGCAGATCTTCGGTGTAGGAACAGACGCACCAGGACCCGAGGTCTCATGAAGACCTGCACCAAGGAGACGTTGCCCCTCTCCATGGTCCGCACGTCGCGACGTCTCTGTAGATTGCGCTCTCCATCAACGAAGGGAAGCAATGGCATATTCGCAGCTCGGCGCACGCTCGGCACTCATCGTCGTTCTCTGCCTTGGTGCCCTGACTGGAGCGCTCGCGCTCGGTTTGGCTCTGTGGGGCGATCTCGACGCTTTCGTGCCCATGCTGTTCGTTATCGGCGCACCGATGTCCGTCTTCGTGCTCGCCGCCCTGCTCGTGCGCATGCGAATGACCGCGCGCATGAACGCGGCTCACACGCGTTGAGTGAGCAGTAGGAGCGCCGCAGCAACCCCCACCTCGTAGACAGTCATGCGCGCGAACCACATCTCCGGCCTGGCGATGGCCGTCACGCTCGCCGCCAGCCTCCGTCCGCTCACGGCGCAGCAAACTCCCCCCGCGCCTGGATATACGCCGGCGCAATGCCCGAGCTGCGCAGAATGGAACGCGCCGCAGGCCCCACTCAAGGTGTTCGGCAACACGTACTACGTCGGCACGCGCGGACTCAGCGCCATTTTGGTCACTTCCGACCGCGGCCACGTTCTCATTGACGGCGGCCTCCCGGAGTCGGCAGACGCGATCATCGCGCACATCGCCGCGCTCGGCTTTCGCATCACGGACGTGAGGCTCATCCTCAACTCGCACGCACACTACGACCACTCGGGCGGCATCGCGACGCTCCAGCGCGCGTCAGGCGCCGACGTCGCGGCCACGGCGTGGAGCGCAGAGGTGTTGATGAAGGGCGCGTCCGTCGCCGGCGATCCCCAGTTGGGAATCGACCTTCCCTTCCCGCCGGTGACGAAGGTTCGCACGATTCGCGACGGCGAGGTGTTGCGTGTGGGCCCGCTTGCGCTCACGGCCCACCTCACCGCCGGCCATACCCCTGGTGGCACCACGTGGTCGTGGCAGTCGTGCGATGCACAGCGCTGCCTGAACCTCGTTTACGCGGACAGCCAGACGCCCATCTCGAAGGACGGCTTCCTCTTCACGAAGAGCGAGGCGTATCCCTCGGCCCTGCAGGATTTCGAGCGCGGGCACGCGACGCTCGAGCAGTTGTCCTGCGACATCCTGCTGACGCCGCACCCGAGCGCGTCGAAGATGCTGGAGCGACTCTCGCCGAGCGGCGCGGATGCTCCACCGCTCGTGGATTACGCGGCGTGCTCGCGATTGGCCGCGACGGCGCGTGCCGCACTCGCTCGCCGGCTCGCGAGCGAGCGCGCGCCGTGAGTGATCCGCACGACTTGCACCGCTTCGTCGACGCACAACGCAACGTCTACGAGCAGGCGCTGTCGGAGATCGTGGCCGGAAGCAAGCGCACGCACTGGATGTGGTTCGTGTTTCCGCAGCTTCTCGGTCTCGCGAAAAGCGCACAGTCGCGGCGCTATGCGATCAGGAATGCCGCGGAAGCGCGCGCCTACCTCGATCATCCGATACTCGGCCCCAGGCTGCGCGAATGCGCCGAGGCCGCCGTGCGCGTCGAGGACCGAACGGCGGAGGAGATCTTCGGCACTGTCGACGCGATGAAGCTCAGGTCCAGTGCCACGCTATTCGCGTCCGTCCTGCCGGCGGGGTCCGTCTTCGATCGCGTGCTCGCGAAGTTCCATGGTGGCGTGCGCGATTTGCAGACGCTCGCCCTCCTGGACGCGGCACCGGTGGCGGCGCCCGTGCTGGTCTTCATCGTCGGCCCGCCGGCCGTCGGCAAGATGACCGTGGGCCACGAGCTGGCGCAGCGCACCGGCCTCAGACTGTTCCACAATCATCACTCGATCGACCTCGTGCTTCGCTTCTTTGACTTCGGCACACCGGCGTACAGCCGGCTCGTGGGGGAGTTTCGGCGGCGCATCTTCGAGGAAGTTGCCGCGAGCGACCTCCCGGGCCTGGTGTTCACGTATGTCTGGGCGTTCGACGATCCGCGTGATGCGGCTGGGGTCGAGCAGAACGCCGACATCTTCCGCAAGCGCGGAAGCAGGGTCGTGTTCGTGGAGCTCGAGGCGGCGCAGGAGGAGCGGCTGCGCCGCAACGCCACGGAGTTTCGGCTGGCGGAGAAGCCGTTCAAGCGCGACCTCGACCACTCGCGTCGCATGCTGCTGGAGCACGACGCGCAATACCAGCTCAACTCGCACGGCGTGCACGATGGCCGAGAGGACTGGTTCCGCCTCGACACCACCGAGCTGTCTGCGGCCGATGTTGCCGATCGCATCATCGCGCGCTTTGCGTTGGCTCGTGTGCCGAGTGTCTTCCCCTGATGCCTGACATCATCGCTCGCTTGGCAGCGGCGCTGGACGGACGCTACCGCTTCCTCCGCGAACTTGGTTGCGGAGGCATGGACACGGTCTATCCCGCAGAGGGCCCGTCCCCCACGGTCGATCCGAGAAGTACGGGCCTCCAGCGTCTTCAGTTGTGCTCTCGTCGCGCGTCCTCGGCGAGTTGTTGTATTTCCGGGCCGAGTCAAGGGTGGTCACGCCCCACCCGGTGTGCCGCGGGCGTGACCTCGGCAAGCAGTCCTACGGAACGCGGGTGAGCCGCAATCCCCACGTATTGATGCCACTCCCGTCGCTCGCGATGCCCTGAAGCTCGTCGGAGTTGGCGCTCGTGCTCACGCTTGTGAAGCGGCTAGCGTAGACGAACTTCCCCGGGACCAGGTAGACGAGAAAGAAGGTTGCCGCGTCCAGGTTGGGTCCGGTAATAGGGAAGGAACCGGAGCTGCTGCCGTTGAACGCATTCCCGCTCTCATCAGTCCACGTGGCGGTGGCAGTCGCCGCGAGCTGGTTCCCCGAGATGATCAGGCGCATCGTCCCGCGTCCGAGCGGATCCGTGTCGCTCGTGTAGTTGCCGACCCACGTCCCGATGATCCGCGGCGGCACGATCGGGATGACCCTGACGTTCGTCTTCACCGTATCGCCGTTGCGAACCGCGGAGATGGTCGCCTCGCCCACGCTCAACGCCGTCATTCCACCGTCACCCGTCGGTCGCACGATCGACGAGTCGCTGGACGTCCACCCGTTGCTGGGCATCCGGCGCTGAAGGGGCTCGCCGAACTTGTTCTTGAAGGTTACCCCCATCGCGAACCGAGCCCCTTCCATCACCGTCATGTCGCCTTGTGATGCCTCAATGGAGTGGACGACACATGCGCCGTACACCTGCTTGATGCCGTCCTCGATCTCCCAACTCGACTCTCGCTCGCGGAGGTAGCTGTTGTCCACGGAGTGCAGCGTCGTATAGCCGTGGAAGGTCAGGTAGAGCCCGCCGAGCGTGGGCAGGACGTTGGCGATCTGCCGGCCCCGGGTCAGGTGTCGCCGCGACAGTGCAGTGCTCGTGCGTGGCGAGGTGTTGAATCCGAGCGCGGGCACGAGATCGCCATCTACCAGCACCTGCTTGATGTTGTTCGCCTTCAGCTCCCACCGTTTCTTCGCCGGCGACGCGAGTGGCACGGCGCCGATGCACGTGGAATCGTTCATCTTCCGATATGACGGCTTCAACCAGGTCAGCGCCTGATTGGCCATCAGCGTTCCCTGGGAATGGGGAACCAGGATCACGTGGCGCCCGTCCTTCCAGTACTTCTGCACATCGTGTCCGAGGCGGATCGCATCGACTTCCGCCGCGTCCGTGTTCACAAGGATGGAGTAGACCTGCCGCACCGACTCGACGAGGTCGTGGTCGGACAAGCGTCGCCACGACGAATCCCGCATGCATGCGCTCATGTACGCCGGCATCGCATTGAATGGCCTGGAGATACTTCCCCTCATTCCGGTACTGAACCAGGTCACGCACTCACGCTTGCGGACGCTCTCCGGTGGTGGCTGCTCGGCAAGCGTGCGGTTGTAGAAGCTGCGCGTCGCTACGCGATTCGAGGCAAAGATGGTGTCCACGATCCTGTGGATCTCTCCCGAAGTAAAGTCTGCTGAAAGACTTGGCGTGCTGATGCCGTTGACGTACAGCACCTGCGTCGTCTCGGTCGTGTCGCCCTGCGCCGTGGCTGCGGAGCGGAGCGGGCGGGCCGCGATGGGCGTGCGGCTGAAGCTCACGACCATCGTGTCGTCCGGGAATAGGAACTGGCGCTCCATTGATACCACCGCGCGCGTCGGGACCGATTCGGAAGGACCAGCCGGCGAGCGCCGCATCGACCCGCCGCAGTGCCGTCTCATCGCGTAGGAAGTCGAAGGCGAGCGCCTGTACGGTCTCGATGTGCGCGATCGCAGTCTCCCGGCTGGTTGCCAGGCGAACGTAGTCGTACTGGGCGTCGAGGTAGCTCTGGTACACGGCTGGGACATCCGCCGCCGACAATACCGCACGCGCCGCCGCGTACAGGCCCTCCGCACCGGCGGGAACGCTGAGGATCGATTCGGCGCTCACGGACAGGAGGTGCCCCGCCACACCGGCAAGGATGGTGCCGAATGTCGGCACAGCCTGTCCGTCGAGACGCACCTGCACGTTCGTGAATCCGGGTGCGGGCGTGAAGTCATACGCGACGACGTCACCGACCTGCGCGATGCTGTCCACGAGGGGAGAACCAT
>JANOIJ010000202.1:0-2376 GCA_031407575.1 Gemmatimonadaceae bacterium
CCCGAATCCCCACGCGATCGTGGTATTCAGCGGAATCGTCCGCACGAGCGAACCGCGCAGCTCGGGGCGCAGGCCGTTGACGTCGCCCGGCAAAAAGCTGTTGGCCAGCGACCGCGCATACCCGGCATTGGCGCCGAGCGACTTCACGAAGGGGAGGATCATGACGGGCGAAGTCCAGTTCCAGCGGAGACTCACGTCCGGGAACACCGTCTGCGCGCCATCCGCCACGGATTGCGCGTCGTCCGCTCGGCGCGTCCAGCTCCGTGTGGTGGTGCGGCGGTAGCGATTCACGAACGCAATGTTGCCCGGGAAGAGAAACGACTGGCTCGCGGAGAGCGACTGCGTGAGTCCCGTCGTGGCCGCGAGCTCGCCGTTCGCCTGGCGGAACGCATCCACGCCGCCGAGCCCGAACTGCAAGCCGAGCGGCGAGCCGGCGGCCGCGGCGTCGAATGCCGAGAGCAGGCTCCGGTTCACGGTGATGTCGAGCGGCGCGAACAGCTTCGCCAGCCGGCGTGCGCGCGACGAGTCGGCGCTGTAGATGGTGAGCGCGCGTCCCACGTCGATCGTCACCCCGCCGCCCAGGTTCTGCGACACCGTAATACGCCTCGGCAGCGTTCCCGTGCCGCTGACCGTGTTGCCGAACGTGAGGCCGGCGAGGCTGCCGGAGTTCGGGTCGCGCAATAGGCCGTACTGCGTGCCGAAGTCCGCGCGCGGCTTGAACCACTGCGAGCGCTGCGGCGCAAAGCCAACGGACGTCATCAGCGAGCGCTCGCGCTCCATGCCGACGTTGGCGCCGAGGAGACGCGATCGCTTCTCCGCCACGGCGACCCCCGCCGACGTCGTGTCGGTGTACTCGCGGAGGTCGCGCAAAGAGACGAAGTCCCACCGCGCGGTGAGCGCGCTGGTCGGCCGGAACTCCAGCGTGCTCGCGTTGCGCCACAGGTTCTGCTCCGCGCGGGTGACGCGCGCGGAATCGTCGAAGGCGTCGGCCGGCTTGAAGAACGAGAAGCGACGGTCCTTGTCGCGCACGATGCCGCTGGAGAGGCGCAGCACCGTGGGATTCCAGCGAATCAACGGCGGCGGACTCACAGTGTCGATGGGTCGCAGGGCGGCCGGCAGCAGCGAGAACGGCAATCGGATCAGGCTCGGCAGTCGCGCATTGCGTGCTTCGGCGGCGACGCTGTAATCCAGACTCATCGCAAAATGATCGTTCGTGCCCCGCTGGTATTCGTTGCGGCTGTCGCCCGTGGTGAACGTGGTGGTGAGCCCGAGATTGTCCACGAGCGCGCCGAGCAGCGGATTGGCGAGCGGCGCGGTACGTCGCACACTCAGCGCATACGTCGTGATGCCGGTGCTCGGCGCACGCAGGTTCTGGATGCCGGTGCCGGGGACGTCAGTGCCGCTGAGAAAGAGCGGCGCGCTGGACGACGACAGGTGCGTGATGGTGAGCGGCACGGCGAAATTCTTCCCGAGTGGAAGGAGCTTCTCCAGGTGCAGCGTGCCCACGATGTCGATGAGCTGGTCGTCGATGAACGACGGCTGGTCGGTGAGCTGGCGGAAGTAGGGGTTCTTTTTCGTGAAGCCCACGCGAATGTCCGCGACGTCGGCGGCAGAGAGCGCAACGCTCACCTGCCCCGCATAGCCGGGCTGGTTCACCACTCGGCCCAGTCGAATGTCGTCCACCCAGAGTTCCAGGGAGTCCGCGGGGCCGATGGTGGTGGGCACGCCGGATGACGAGGGCAGTCGCACCATGCCGACGGACAGCTCCTGCACCGCGGCGAGGTTGGGCGGCGCGGCACCCGGCTCTACCGTGTAGACCATGTAGCCGCCGTCGCACGCGACGTAGCGTTGCATGCCGCCCGAGATGATCGGGATGCCCGACGCGTTGACGAGGGCGACGTCCGCCGCGCTGCACGACTGCAGCGTGTCGCCGCGATTCGCGAGATAGGCGTTCTGGATCTTCTGGCGCAGCGCAAAGAACTTCGAGAACTCCACGCGCACTTCGGGATTCCACGCCGCCTGCCCCGCACCACCGCTCACCGGCGTGCGATACATATAGAAGTTGTTCGCATCTCGGCCAATCTTCAGGTACATCTGGAGCTCGCCGTTCTGCCCCCACCCATTGCGACGGCCGCGCGCCCAGAGCCGCAGCTCCTCGTAGCCCATGAAGCTCTGCTGGCCGTTGGGGAACCTGTAAAACGCCTCGGCACGGCCGTACACGGGGATGTTGCCCGCCTGGAGGCGGAGCGACCGCTCGTTCACCTGCACGCTACCCGCGGCAAACTGCGCGGTCTTGGTGTCCGGCTCGTCGTTCACGCCGGGTGGCGACTGGTAGTCGTCGCCGCTGGTGAGTCCGCGATCCGCCGTGCCGATGAG
>JANOIJ010000210.1:0-18071 GCA_031407575.1 Gemmatimonadaceae bacterium
CCTCTTCTTGCCGGTGAAGAAGAGGCTGTTTCTGATCGATGTGTCTGAACGGGCGCTGGGCTCTTTGGTGGTGGGCGTCATTCTGGGTGTCTGGCGATAGCACGGAGGCAGTCTTCACACTGGCGCGCTCGGCGTTCCGAGCCCTCACTAGAGGCGCACGATGGAGAACAGCGGAACATGCACCCGACGGCCCTTCGCGTTCGTGACGCTCGTCGCGGGCTGCGCGGCGGCAGGCCTCTTCGCGTTTCGGCAGCTGCACGCGCGAGGCACGCCGACGGCGAGAACTCGACTTCATGGGCCGCGAGTGATGGCGGAGAACTGGCGCGCCGTTCGTCGCAGCGCATCCGTCGCGCTCCTTGTCTGTGCCGCCGCGTGTTCGACCGTCGTGCGCCCGGCGTCTGTCGCGCGCGAACGGAGCGCCACCCCGGCGTTCGTCGCGCTGTCGGTGGCCGACTTGGACGCCACGATCGCGTGGTACCGGGGCGCCTTCGCGATGCCGGTAGTCCACCGACTGGAGATCCCTGACAGCGTTGGCGCGGGTGCCGTGCTCGAGTCCGCGGAGCTTCGCGTGGAGCTTCTGCGCCTCCGCGCAGCGTCGCCGCCGGCCCGGGCGCCTGACGCCGCGCATCTCACCCACGGGATCTTCAAGGCCGGGTTCTCGGTGCCGTCGCTCGCGCCGTATCTCGCCCGGTTCGCCGAACAGCGCGTCACCGTGGTCGCGGGCCCGTTCGCAGACACGCTCACGCGCACGCGGTCCGTCGTCGTCGCCGACTGCGAGGGGAACCTGCTCCACCTTTTCGAGCCCCTTCCGCGCGATCGATAATGCGCCGGCAGCGCCTAACGACTCGGCGCCGGCGCGGGGTCATAGAGACATGAGGCCGATTGTCGCGTGGGCCCCGCTCGAAGCCATCGCTTGCACCGAGCAGGACGAACATTGTCATGGGTGACGAGAACACCCGCCAATCTGAGGACCATGGGCGCGGATCATTTCGGCATGCTGGTAATGTGCACTGGCAAAGCGTTAATTCCGCGAGAGATCCCACGGTCACTCCCGCCCCCAGACGCCTGAGACCATACATGCTCCGGAAACACGCATCGAAGACGATCATCGCGATGTCACTCGCAATGCTCCTCGGTTCCGTCGCCGTCGCGATGGCGCACGACATGTTCCTCAAGCCCGAACGTTTTCGCGTTGCGGCGGGAGCCGAAGTGTTCGTGCGGCTACTGAACGGCACGTTCAGCAAGAGCGACAACTCGATCGCGCGCGTCAGGCTCCGGGACGTGAGCGTTGTTTCGCCGTCGGGACGCGCTCGACTGGACACTGCCACGTGGAGCGTCGCTGGGGACACCAGTACCTTCCGCGTCCGCACAGGTGCGCCTGGTCTGTACGTCCTCGGCGTCTCGACGCACCCGAATATTATCGCGCTGAAAGCGAATGAGTTCAACGAATACCTTGGTAGCGACGGCATTCCGGACGTACTCGCAGCGCGCACGAAGAACGGCGAGCTGGCAAAGCCCGTGCGCGAGCGATACCACAAGCACGTCAAGTCGTTGCTGATTGCCGGCGACGTATCCGGTAGTGGTTTTGGAACCGCACTGGGATATCCAGCAGAGCTGGTGCCCCTGGCGAATCCATACGAGCTGTCGGCGGGGCAGACGCTGCGCTTTCGCACTCTCGTCGACGGCCAACCGGCTCCGAGCCAATTCGTGCTCTACGGAGGCCGCACGCCAAAGGGCGGTCGGATCGAACAGCGGAACACGCGGTCAGACGCAAACGGGATCGCAACGATTCCTCTACGAACTCCCGGCATCTGGTACGTGAAATTCATCCACATGGTGCGGCTGGAAGGCGACAAAGACGCGGACTACGAATCGAAGTGGGCCACGATCACGTTCGAGATACGGTAGGGTCCGACTCCAGCCGCATGCGGAGAACCCGGACCGAGTTCAGAAAGACGAGGATGTCGGTCCGAGGTGAATAGCGGCCGCTTCCACGGGACCAATCAGCTTCATGAGTGCTGCGATGATCCCGAGCACGTGGACCACGCCGACGCCAACGAAAGATGTCTCTGTCACGTCATCATCAATTCCTTTGCCTGCAGAGAGAGATTTCGTTGTGGACACGAAACGATCTCGCACCCACAGAGCACCCAAGCAACTCCTGTTACGCATCACGATGCGCGAGATCGAGCCCCGATCTGGCGCCGAATCCGGGTGCCCGAATCTTCAGGCTCCATCAGCTTCATCGCGTGCTTCAGGTCGTCTTCAGTCGACTCGACTACCACCTCTATTCGTTCGAGGTCGACGGGCGCGAGTTCCAGGCGCCAGATCCCGAGGCGGAGTACGACACCGAGGATGCGACGACGATGCGGCTTCGTGATCTCAAACTGGGCGCTGCGTCCCATTTCATGTACGTGTATGACTTCGGCGATGATTGGCGCCACGATGTCGTGGTCGAACGCCTGCTTCCGATGCCGCCGGAACGCGGACTCGATTGGTCGCCTCGCCTGCTCGGTGGCGACCGCGCGGCGCCGCCCTGCTGCGAGACCGGCCGACGCGGGGGCTTGGTGCGCAGCAAGGCGAAGTCACTGGCGGCGAAGGTGAACGGCGCACCTGGTGGGCGTCCCCACCCGCGCACTCCCGCATTTGGCCGAGGCCACGGCGGCGCAGCTCGCCGAGGTCAAGGTGGATCTGGGCGGGAGTTCCATTCGCATTCCAGCACTCGACGCCGACTACAGCGTGCCCGGTCTGGTGCTCGCGATCACCGCTCGCGAGACGGGCCGACGCGGGGGCTTGGTGCGAAGCAAGGCGAAGTCACTGGCCGCGAAGGTGAACGGCGCCAAGGGCGGCAGGCCACGGAAGGCGGCCGGGGCGAGCTAAGCTCCTGCGGCGCTGTAAGACGATACCACATCCAGGCTCGAACACGACCCTCGCTGACACCAAGTTCGTGTTGCTCGCGCGATTCACCCAGCTGTCGGTCGGCGAGTACGAGGAACTTCATCCTCTGGCACGCCTGTGTCGTTGACATCCACCGTCGAGAGGAGCGGAGTCCACAGTGCGCGCGTCGTTCCGCGCGATCGCCGTGACATCTCACGCTTCTGGCCGGAGCGGAAGAAGGTCATCTCACCACTCTCGTTGGTGGTCGTGCGCCCCTGCACGTCGACGATCGCTCGCGCGAAGACGAGGATCAGCAGGGAGCCGCTGCGAGGAGCAACGCGACCAAACGTCCTTCGGGCGACATGGCGCATATGAACCAGATCACCGACGCAGCGCGTGGGATGGCGGGGAGAGCGAGCAGCACGAGGCCCGGGAACGGGCCTATTGGTGCTCCCGGCCGCGGCGAGGACGAGGACGAAGAGCAGCACGATCCTGAGCAGGTCGAGGACGACGAGGCCCAAGAAGATCACCCGCATCATGGCGTCGTGGGCGTGGAGGACTTCGAGTTCGCATCACTCGTACGGCGAACGCCGGTCGGACCAATATGCCGAAGACACAAGATTTACTCCGGAATGCCCGGAGGCGTACCGCCACGGCTTCACCGCACCGTGGACGCCTCGCTCGACTGGCTGTTTCCTGGGCGATATCGCGGACACGAGCTACCCAACCTTGATCCGCGACGTCGACCCCTCGCGACGGCTCGGAGGCCTACAACTGGATGCTGCGGCACGTCGTGCCGCCAGTGCCGCGCGGCGCAGGCCGGCCGTACGCGAATCCAGTCGCCTCGCGCGCTTCCTTCCACTCAACTGTTCGGGTTCTAGAACGTCGCTGCGAAAACTGCCATGCCGGTCCCTCCAATGAATGCCGCTGAGTTGTTCTCCGGCGGCATCCTCTTCATTCCGGGACTCGGCATGAGAACGACGACGCAACACGTTGCCCTTGGCATTTCTTAATGCCGCGTGCGTAGTCTTGCGCCCTTACCTGGCGACCGCATGTTCGCAATCCGACGCCCAAGCCATTCTCGCATACCGTCAACAACGGCGAGAACGGAAGGTCATCGTTCCCGAATGGCGGTCGAACGACATCGACGATACGAAGCTTCGCGACTACCTCAGCGAACTGACCAATGCCAGTGCGAACGCTTCATACGTAACGGCACTGCGAACACTCCGCTCATCATCGGCTGTGCGTTGTGAACAGTGGTATCACAAGCGCGCTGCCATTCACGAGCTACATAACTGCCACGGCCAAGGCGTCGCTTTTCGAGACTGTCGGGTCGGGGCCAATGCCTGGGGAACCTGAAAAGGGATTCGCTGACCCGCCGTTCACGACCGCAACACCGTTGAACATCGCTACCCAGTCCTACTGGGTGGAGTCCGACCAGGCCGTAGGCGACACAACTGCTTTTGGATTCGCGTGCGAGAGGGCACGTGCTTCGGTGAGGTGCGCGCGTGAGACCCACGCGGTTGGCGGCATGCAGTCAGACGGTCAGGAACCATCTAAGGTGTAGGTGAACGGTTCAGACGCAAAACAATCAAGAACGCAGAACTCCTTGAGGCGACCATTTGAGTTTGTGGACGCGCGACGACAAGCCGTGTGAACCAGAGGAACCCCAGAATGGCAAGAGTGAAACACCAGAAGCGAAACTTTCAGATCGAAGCCTTCACCGCTCCCGGCTTAGCGGCGGCACCGCTACCAGCGGTGCCGCAGGAGCAGAAGTTCTGGTGCTGGGCTGCGTGCATCCAGATGATTCTCGCTCCGACACGACCCATGAAGCAATTCGAGATCGTCAACGCAGGCCTGGTGCGAGACGATTGTCAGGGGCTTGCGGCCACTGAATGCAATCTGCCGCTTGTTGCGGACGATCCCAGCGGCGGACGTAGTATCAGGCGCACACTTGAACGACTTGGGCGACCCTCACAATACCAAGCCTTTCCGATTGCGGTGACGCAGATTGCTGCAGCGCTTGGACAGTCACCGATCATCGCTGCATTCGCTGCGAGCGGGAGCAACGGTCATGTCGTCGTCTTGTCCGATCTCATGGCGACCGCAGATTCGGAGAATCCGCGGCTTTGGGTCACCGATCCTGCGAAGGATCCCCCCGAAGCCGGTTGGAAAACGTACGATGAAGTTCTCGAGGGCCTGCATCTAGGGCTCGGCTTCTGGTCGGGCTCCCTCTTCAATATTGGTGGCTGATGATGAACTTCAGGTCCAAGCCAACACGACTCGAGGAGATCCGCATGGCCAAAGCACTCTCCACGATGCTTGCGCACCCCCAAACAGCATTCGCGATGCTCCGCGCGCTCCCCACGTCAGCTACAGCATTCAGTATTGGCGACTCGTTTCGGATATGGTCAATTGACGGAGCGGCGCTACTGGATTCTCCACTCGAATGCGATCTCGCTGATCTGGCGACTCCCACAGCGCGCATTCACCATCAAGTCCGAGTCGAAGACACGTTCCCGGGATATGCGCGATCTGACGAGACAACCAAGGGATTCACGTTGAAGGCGTATACCGTCTCGGACATCGCGCGTCGCATCGATCGTGCGATGGCATCCCTGGCTCCGCGTCTGCGGACAAAGCCGGGCGTCCGACTCCTGTCGATTCCAGCCGAGCGCACCAAGTGCCTCTGGATCGTGCCGCGACGCGCACCTCGCGCCAGCCACGTCTACGTCGTTGCCGCACCAAAGGGATCCGGAGTCGTACCAGGACGCCTCCTTCCATCCCGAGACTTCCTCACGAAGCTTCGCCGCGCGCATCAGCGCACGCACCGCGATACGATTCACAACTTTTTGGAGCCCAAATGATGCGACGTGTGATCGCAGGTCTGGTGTGTGCCATGGTCGCGATCGGCGACGCCACGCAAGCCGGCGCACAGGAGCCGGTACGCTCTTCCGTGTGGAAACCCAGAAATACCACCACGACTCCATTGGAGATCGGCGTCAACTGGAACGAAAAGGAGAAGGCGGGCAAGGTTCCGGAGCGCATCACGCCAAAGAGGGCCGTGTCCCTTCGCATCGAGATGTTCAACTTCGTCTACCACGAACCGGAGATCAACGTCGACGCCAAGGCAATCCCAGGCTACGCATTTCTGGAATCGCTATGGGGACAAGTTCTTGGCCTGCAGCCAGCTGGCCCCGGCGCTGCGGGGTCGGCCGCCGATGAGATTCGAATCCTGGGGGAGCAATCACCCTTTCTCAGGGCACTCGAGGAATGGCGTCGAGCGACGAAGACCTCCGAAGAAAACATGAAGTCCACCCTGAAGGCGATCAAGCCGGTTGTTGCGCTGACACCGGATGATACCACGGCCTTCCGTGGTTTCTTGAGCACCACGACCAAGGAGCGCGACCTTCTCGACAAGGCACGTGCCAGCGCGGAAGTATTGATCCTCGCACAGTTCACGGCACCTATCGTGAATAGGACGCTGGACTCCGCGAACGCTGAAGCGGCGCTGAAAGCCGCAATGGAGGCCAGGGCAAGAGGCACCGCTACGCAGCAGGAGGTCAATGAAAAGCAAGCGGCGTTGAAGGTGGCCATCGACAAGCTGACTTCGGTCAGGGCAGGACTCAATCGGTACGGGGTTACGGGGCTGACTACTTCGCCGATCGCCGAGGCCTATTACGCCCAGTCACTGTACGACGCGCAGCTCGTTCACCATAAGGAGCTAGTCGACAAGATGAAGATCTTCATCGATCGCCTGACCGAATCCCTGCAGGGACGAAGCAGGGATCTCGATTCACAGAAAGCCGGAACCATTGTCACGGTCACGATCAGGCCGAAGCCGGTTGCCAATTCCTCGCCCGAGGTCACCAAAGCGGCGACGAAGGCAGGGCCGATCGTCTTCACCTATTATGTGCAGTCCGAGAAGCCGCTGATGTATCATCTTGGCGCCATCTACACGCGCATTCAGGATTTTGACTACGAGAAGGTCCAGAAGGGGCTTGCTGGTGATGTGTTCCAGCGGATCGAGAAGTCCGAAGGCGGCAGCGATCTCATTGCAATGATGACGTACCTCCCGCTCGCGGAGAACGACAACTACTTCACGAATGGATTCGGACTCACAATCGGAACGGGCGTCAAGAATCTTGGCCAGCGTCTCTACCTCGGCGGCTCATTCACGTTTTTCGATCGCCTGATTCTCAATGGAGGCAAGTTCAGTCAAACCGTGACGACGAGCGACGGCAATGCTCTGTCGGCGACAACTCCCAATCTCTTTGAGGGAATCAAGAAGACGAAGGAGTGGGGTTGGTACTTCGGCTTGAGCGCAACGCCATTCTGATCACGGTTCCACGAAAGGAAGTCGGCCATGCGAAACCATGTGTACCTATGCCCGCACGATCCTATGCCGTTAGACGTGACCGACCTTGTTTACATCAGGGCACGAGAGCGTGTCGTAGTTGCCGCGCAGCCAGTTGCCGCCAACGCGCTGATGGCGCCTCAAAAGCTCGCGCCGATGATCATTTGTAGAGTGCCCGAGTGGTCATCGCTGCTTGTATGAACAGCCAGATGACCCTGAATCGCTTGACGCTCCTGGGCCAACTGCCCAGCACCACTTAGGCATCATCCTCGGCACCGCTGCGCTTCGCGACTGGGATGCGCTTCGCGCCCTCGTTGACCCGGGCACATCAGCGGAGACGACGCAAGCGTTCGCGAACTTTCTTTGGGAGGAGGAGCTTCGATTGTGGCGCTCGCCGGAGGATTTGCCAGTTCACCGGTGGCTCCGGTTTCGACCTGGGGTCGTTGGCTTTCGGCGGGGCCATTCTGCTTATGGACACAAGCATGGCGTTCAGCATGGGAGCCATTGGTCCGGTCTGGTTGAAAACGAATCCGAATGCTCCCGATGGAGTGCTGGACCTTCTGAACGCCGCCCAAAGACCTCCTAAGACGTTATGATTGCGATACTTACACCGTCGTCGGCAATGGGGTTGGAGGAACGCTGACCCCCTGAACCCCATTCCGGTCCGACAGCGTGCCACGCGCGTGTAAAGTCTTGTGAAATAGCACGTTACCGCACCTGACTACATCCAATTTCGCGAGTGTTTTGGCGCCTTTGTGGCGCAAATCATACACCACATACCCCAGCACCGCCGCGCTCGCTGTGTCCATCGGCCAGCCGCTATTTCCTCCAGGCGGGCGGGCACAGATAGTGGCATTTGACGGGACAAATTCTGTGGCGTATATTCGTGGGAGGAGGAGCTATGACTCGAACCGAACTCGAAATGGAGTTTGCCGGCGCGGCGCTTGGATGGGTCGAGCGCGAACTCGAGATGACCGATCCGGAAATCGGCCAGACGCTCGGCGTTGATCGGAAGACCATCTACCGCTGGCGCAAGCGCGAAAGTGCGCCCGCGCCCGAACAGCGCAAGCGAATGGAAAAGCTCACGCAACTCAAATGGTTCCTGGAGAACTCGTTTCGAACCGCCTCTCAGGGCAAACGATGGCTCCACCAAGCCGTTCCGGCCTTGCGGGGGCGCACGCCAATGTCTGTTCTCATTGCGGGCGACATCGACGACGTTCTTGGTGTGCTCGGCACGCACGCGTCGGGGGCTCACGTTTGAGCAAGCTGCCGCGCGAACGCACACGTCTTACTCTTTGAGCCGTTCGACTCGTGGATTTTGACGGCCTGGTTTGGCGATACGTTCCTCGCAACGCACACGCACTGCACATCGGATTCATCCTACTCGCGCGCGGCCGTTGGAATCGCTACGCGGAGTACGGTTGCCTCTATACGTCGCTCTCGCCCCAGGGCGCGCGGGCGGAATACGCGAAGGAGCTCCGCCGGATTGGCATTGACGCTGAGACGGATCAGCCGAAAGATTTGGTATCGTTGACCGTTGGCGTCGCGCGTGTGCTCGACCTCACCGACGCGCGTCAGCGGACGCACTTTGGCATCACGTTGGAGACGTTGACCGGCGACGCCGAGGACGATTTTTAGAGAGTTGCCGAACCGTCGCTGACATCGCGCGTCTCGAAGGATACGATGCCATTCTGTCGCCGTCTGCGGCGCTCGACGTCGGTCGGAATCTCAATTTGTACATCGATGGCCGAGCGGATCATTTGAGACTCATGGATGGGCCGGATCGAATCCCGCTGAACTACGAACCCCTGACCGCGGCCCCGCCGCGCGGCGATGCTGCGTCCTCGAATGCCGACGCAGTTCCGGAACGGACGCCGCGCGCGCGCTGCACGCGGATGCGCGCCTCAATTACCAGAATGACGCAGTTCAAGAGCCATTTCAATCGTGGATCGACGCACCGAAGCGGCACAAGTTGTCGCACGCGCACGCGCAGATGGCGCCGAGTTGGGGATGAATCCGAAAAAGCTCGGCAAGTTGGATAAATGCGTCGCAAGAACGATGGAAGGCCTCGCTATCGGCGTTCATCGAGGAGCTGTACTTCAGGCACTTCGCCAAGGAGCGACCCGATGTCGTCCGCTCGGTCGAGGAATTGGTGAACGCAAAGCATCAGAAACGATCAACGAAACGGGAGACGAAGGCGCGACCGGGAGGGGATGGCGCAACAGAATTGGACAAAGGCCACGACGAGATCGCAGGCCCCTAACAGCGTCGCTGGTTCGTGTCTGACTTGGAGACGCGGAGCTTCAACCGACGCCGAACGTCGGCGCGCCATTCGTTCTTGTATTCGTCATCAACTCAATAGCCTCCAGAGTGATTTCGTTGTGACCACGAAACGAACTCCCAAGCCCAAAGCGCCCAAAGCAGCTCCTGCTACGCGTCACGATGTGCAACGTCGAGCCCCCGATCTGGCGTCGACTCCGTGTACCCGAATCGATCACCGCTCCATCAGCTGCATCGCGTGCTTCAGATCGTCTTCAGCCGACTGGACTACCACCTCTATTCATTCGACATCGACGGGCGCGAGTTCCAGGCGCCAGATCCGGAGGTGGAGTACGAAACCGAGGATGCGACCACCACGCGACTTCGTGATCTCAAGCTGGGCGCTGCGTCCCATTTCACGTACGTGTACGACTTCGGCGATGATTGGCGCCACGATGTCGTGGTCGAACGCCGGCTTCCGCTGCCGCCGGAACACGGACCCGATTGGTCGCCGCGCCTGCTCGGCGGCGAAGGTGCGGCGCCGCCAGAAGACGCGGGCGGCGCACACGGATACGCACTCATGCTCGATGCCCTGCACGACGTTGAGCATCCGGAGCATGATGACTATCGCGCGTGGGTCGGCGAGCAGTATGACGCCGAGCGATTCGACGCGTGGTCGCTCGATCACGCACTCGCACTGGTCGTCGCGTGGGGCGGAATCTAGGCTCACTCGCACGAGCTCGAGCCGACTGGCAGACTATCGCGCGCTCTTCGTTCCTGGCCGGGCATCGTTACGACTCCTATTTGTGGAGCAGAATGAGCGCCAAGAAGACAGCGCGTCGAAGACGTTGGCCGCCAAGTCCCGCCGCGCTCGATGCGCTCATTGAGGAGGCCATCGTCGACGCGAACGGCATGTCCGAGGAGCGGGTCGGCTTCTACACAATGCTCGAGGAGCATCTCGCTGTGCCGTTCGACGTCGAGCTTCTTGGCGTCACTGCAACCGTCGAACGCATCGAAATGACCGATGACGAGCGGATCGTCGCGGTGTGTCGGCGTGGTCGGTTTCGGCAGGCAATCTCGATTGTGGACTTGCCGATGCCGGCGCGCGTACCGCCGGGAGCCGAGTGGATCGCTGCATACCGGCGCTGGGCGCGCTGGCCGCTCACGCCTGTCAACGAGTGAGCGACGTCCGAAATAACGCGATCGTCATTTCCGATTCCGACGTCGCGATGCCTTCGCGACTTTCGCTTCGCCTTTCGTTTCGCGCGTGACGGGCGACGCGGCGCTCCCGCGTTGCCCACGGTGCGACGCGTTGCACGGTCGCCTTCGTCACCGGTTCCTGAGTCGTTGTCCGGGCCCACCGACCGCTGCCCTGTCTCCCCCTCAAAGGAGCGGCGCCTTGGCGACGTTCGGCTGGCCAGCAATCCACGCTCTATCTGTACCTCTTCCCAGTCACCCACGAGCAGCTCGTCGACGCGGCTGGAGAACTGTTTACTGCGCTAGATGGGTCGAGAATCCTCGTCGTCCCGAAGGGCGTGAGTCCGCCCGCTGACGTCGACGGCGTGCTCATTGTTTCAGGTGCCAGTTTGGTCGAGCTGGCACAGGACACCGAAGCAGAGATCGATGTACGCGACGGACGGTGGTCCTCGCCCAGCGCGAACTTCGACGAGCCGACAGACAAAAAAGGTTGGCTCAAGAAGAAACAGATTGCCCGCGAATCATAGACGAACCGGTTTGAGTTTCGCGAAGAACAGCGTGATGCTCATCGCTTCTCATAGCCCGCGGTCTCCGCACACCTCAGATCGGGGCACTGCACGCGATCCTCGCCCATTGGACAGTAACGCAGGATCCTGCCACTGTGGTCATGCCTACGGGAACGGGAAAGACTGAGACAATGCTGGCTACGCCCAACCATTCCACGCCGCGCGCGGTCTTACCTCGTGCAGCGGCGCGGCGACGGCGATCCGCCCGTCGGATGGCCGGCTCTGCGGTGCGGTGACTTCGCGCCAGTTGCGGCCGCACGCGCCTCACTCACCTCGTGGAACCGGATGACGCCACACACAATACCGTCCGATCACTGCCTTCCGACGATCGCCTCCCGCGCGTTCGTGCTGCTGCTCCTCGCGACCGCCCCCGCCTGCGCGCGTAGAGCGCCCGTCGGCGTCGCACCGACCGCAGTAACCGCGACGCTCGATGCCCGTGTGCCCGCGCTCCTGACGCGGTATGGCGTGGCCTCAGTCAGTCTAGCGTTGATCGAGGACGGGCGCGTGGTCTTGGAGCGCGCCTACGGTGAACAGTCGATCGGCGTGCCCGCCACGCCCGCCACGCTCTACGGCCTCGCCTCCGTCACCAAGCCTGTTTCGGCTGAGGTACTCCTGCGCCTCGTCGCCGCCTGGCGGCTCTCGCTCGACGAGCCCGTGGCGTCGGCGTGGGTCGACCCGGACGTCGTGGGCGACGCGCGCGCCGGTCAACTGACGGTGCGTCACTCACTCGCTCACCAGACGGGGCTCCCCAACTGGCGCGGCCGCAGCCCGGGAGGCAAGCTCGCCTTCGCTTTCGCGCCGGGTACGGCGTACGCCTACGCGGGCGAGGGCTACGACTACGCCGCGCGCTTCGCCGAACGAAAACTCGGACGCAATTTCGAGGACTTGGCTGACGAGATGGTGTTGGGTCCGCTCGGCATGCGGAGCACCGCCTACTCGCGGCGCGGCTGGATGGCGGGGCGACTCGCGGTCCCGCTGGACTCGGCGGGGCACTGGGGCGAGCCGCAAGTGGAAGACTCCTCGCACTGGAATGCGGGCAACAACCTCATCACGACGGCGGGGGACTACGCGCGCTTCATCGCGAGCGTCGCGCGCGGCGAAGGACTCTCACCGGCGCTGGCCGCCGAACGTCTCCAACCTGCGCGCGGCCCGCAGATGACGTGGCAGTGTCGGACCGCGTCCGTCGAATGCCCCCGCGCGGTGACCCAGGCGCTGGGGTGGGTGCGACTCGACTACGCCGCCGGGCCGGTGTTCCTGCACACCGGGTTAAACGGGCGACCTGGCGGTGAGCGCACCGTGGCCTACTTTGACCCCAAGCGGCGACATGGGGTCGTGGTGTTCACGAGCGGGCAGAACGGCGTGCGGCTGTACCGCGACGTGCTGGCCATGCTCGACCCGGGAGCCCCAATCTTGGCGTTCCTCGCCGTCGACTGAGGCAGCGCTGATGCAAGCGAGATCTAGCGGCACGTGCCTCACTGCACGTACTGCAATCGCCCGCTACCGCAACCGCCCATCTGGTGCAACGCAATGATGTTTGCAGAGTCGCCGGTGCGCCATAGGCTCTGAGCGAATTCTTCGGAGACTCTCCGTGCTGCATTCCGGCCTCGATCTACACAAGCGCACCATCGTCATCACCACAGTTGACGATGGTGGTGGGCCTATCGACGATGCCAGCCTCCCACGACCCGCGCCGTGCGTTCCTACTTTGTGCGGCATCCGGGTGCGCATCGCGCCGTCGTGGAGTCCACCTCAAATTGGTACTGGCTCCGCGACCTCCTTGCCACCACGGATGTCGCGCTGACCCTCGCGCATTCCAAGAATGTCAAGCCGATCAGCTACGCGAAGGTGAAAACCGATGCCGTCGATGCCGCCACGCTCGCGCAACTGCTCCGGAGTGATCTCATCACGGCCGCGCACATGATCAGCCCGGAGCATCGCGAAGCGCGAGATCTCCTGCGCGCGCGCCTGCACTTCGTAAACCAACAGGCGCGATGCAAGAACACGATCGAAGGCTTGTTGGCGCAATACAATGTGAAGGAGATCTCGGCGCTGCCACCACCGACACAGGTGCGAACGACAATGGTGAACGCGCAACCTGGCGCTGCTGCAGCGGCAGGTGAAGGAACTCACACAGGTGCTGCAACCGCGCCTTATTCCGACTCCCGATGTCCAGCGCCTCGTGTGGATCCCCGGCATCGGGAAGGTCGTCGCGTTCACCATCGTGCTCGAGTCCCATCATCTTTCGACACTGATCCGACCACGAACGGAGCACCACCTTACTGGTCATCAGGTGCAGTGCAATTCGGTATCGCCAACAAATTGTACATGGTTGCAACGGAACGACTTAGCGAAACACGTCATGAAGATGAGCGCGGAGCAAGACTCGCGAAAACGCACAAATGCCTCAAATCATACCCCAGAATTTCTCAATCATACCCCAGCTCAGCTGCTCGAGGCCGGTAGTTCACCGCTGATGATTCTCCTAAGACATTCTGATTACGATACTTACACCGTGCTCAGCGTGGGGTATGAAGAACGCTGAACCCCTGAAACGAAAACGACGACCGAAGTCGTCGTAAGTCGTTAAATACCAATGTCTTGAGTCGGGACGGCGGGATTGAACCCGCGACCCCCTGAACCCCATAGAGCAGTAACAGCGTGGTCCGCTCGTGTAAAGTCGTGTGAAATTGCACGTTACCGCGCCTGACTACATCCAATGTCGCGAGTGATTTGGCGCCTTCTATGGCGCAAATCATACACCACATACCCCGACCCGATCGCGCTTGGAGTAACCATCGCTCAGCGCGTTCTCCACTCCGGCTACCGGCCGTCGGCAGTTGGAGGATGGTTTCGTCCGAATTAGAGATCCAATTCGCGCGCGAGGATTCGACGCACGACGCCATCGGGCGCATCGTGAGCTGCGAGCTGCACGATGCGGTCGCGCGTCTGCTCTAACGTAGCGTTCATTTCGGCCGCTCGTATCGTGTGCGAGAACACGTCCAAGACCTCGTGTCCGGTGACTTCATATCCGTGGCCCTCGACGATCCAGTGAAGACTGAGCACACCCGCTTCCACGGCGAACGCGGGCAGGCGTTCCGCAAAGTCCCTGGCCGCGCGCGCCAGCGTCCTCGGGTCGCACGGGCTCCTGCGCACGAGCTCCAACGCGAGGTCGTACAGCCGCGCGTCCTTGGCCGCCGCAAACCACTTTCCCTCTTCACCCGGCGTGTCGGCGGCGAGATCGGCGAGAATCTTCGACGGCTGCTTGACCGGGTATTTCTTCACGATGGCGCGGAACGTCGCGAGGTAGGTTCCGCGACGATTCGCGCCGCGCCCGTATCGCTCGTACGCCTCGTCGGCGAACCCTGACGACAGGAGAATCTCTTCACACGCACGATCAACGGCGCCGTCTGGGGTCGACGGACTACGACGCGATTCCGCGTACCGAATTGCCTCGGCCTTCTCTCCGCTCGCTGCGAGCGCCTTCACCGCCCATTGCGTGTAGTGCCAGAACGTCTCAGTCCGCAGCATGTCAATGATCTCGTCGTATCGTTCGGCCCTGAACAACGCGCTGAAACACGCAGACGTGCCATGAAAGTAGCCGCGCATCTTCGGATCAGGACTGAGCGCCATTCGAGTAACACCGACAAGGCGGTCTGCCCATTCCGAGGCCAGTTCCTTCGAGCCACAGAGCTCGCCCCAGTAGTCCGCCAGTGTCTCGATGTAGGGAATCTGATCGGCTTCGTGCGCCGCCCAGAGTCGATCGAGCCATTGTGCACGCGTTGGTCGCTCGGCCGGAGCGTCGGCAAGAATCGTTACGAGATCTCTGATCGCGCCGTTGACCGCGCTGCCGATCGCGCCTGATGAGCTATCGATCTGCTCGAGCGCCGGCGACACCCGTTCGAGGAACACGACGGCGCCCTCGGCAGCGAGATTTGGATCCGTTCGAGCGACCGCTTTGATCTCCGCGATCGCCTCATTGATGCGGTCAATTGCTGGCTGCGATCGCCACCCAAACGCGTGACGCCGAAACCGCGATTTAAACTTCCACGAGTATTCAGGTTTAGGTGCGCGAGCCATTGGTCAGTCTGGCCAGTCTACCAGTTCAACGTCATCGTCGTCGTGGGTCTCTTCAAACCCTGCGACACCAAACAGCCCAAGCGTCTGCGGAAATGCGACGACGATCTTGCCGATCGTCTCGATCAAATCGACCTTCCCGCGTGTGTCGAGCCCTCGCAGGAACGCCTCCACATCGAGAAAGCTCTGCGGATTCATTTCCCATGTCGCACGAAGCGCGCGGACGTGTTTGCACGGCCATTCATCGGACGGACACGTGCAGTCGCCGTTCGGTCTTCTCGTCAGCTCGTGTCGCGTCCGATAGTCACCGTAACGCCCTGCAATCTCCGCTGAAACGGTCCGACCGTTCCGCAGTCGCTTCGTCATCATCGGGCTGTCGACGTATTCGGCGGCAGAGTCCTGTTTCGCAACACGCGGGGGCGCGCTCGACGACGATTTGCGTTTCGTTCGATCGGCCGCATGTCGCGATCGGATCGCCCCGAGCTGAGATCGCTGACGATCTGGAAGCGACGGTTCTCGGTGCTCGAGTGGCGGAAGAGTCGCGGGAGCAACCTGCAATTTGATGGATCGCGCCGCGCCCGCGACGCGAGTGATGAGCCCTTTTCTCTCCAGGGTCACAACCATTTGGTGGACGCTTGGCGGCGTTACTCCGAAATGTCGCTGCAAGTCTGCCTCGGCCGGCGCGCACCCGTGAATGCCTTCGTACGTGTGCATGAAAGCCAAATACTGGCCCTGCAAGGGAGTAAACGGCACCGTGCGCGCAGCGTTCATTGGCGAGCACCGTTTGCGGTCGCTTCCACCTCTTCAATCGCCGTCAGCATTCCATCGAACGATGGCACAGCGCCGAAGATCATTCCTGCCATGGCGTTGTAATCCCGATGCAGTGCGTCCCGCATTTCCTTCGGAGGTACGAGCGCAAGCGTGCCCGGAACGGCGTGCGCCAGGTCCAGGTCAGCGCTGTTGAAGAACATGCGCGCATGATGTGCGCAGTCGATCCCGAGTTCGCGATCGGCGAGTGCGCGCGGGCCGACATCGGACCGCATCAGGCGGTACACATCGTAGTAGTGGCGTGAGATCCGGTGACCCTCGGCGCGGAGCACGCCGCGGCGCTCGTACCAACTCCGCTGGCCATGCAGAATGATGACCTTGTCCCACAACGTGCGCTCAGGATTCACGGCGGTGATGTTCTCGACGCGCAGATTCAATTGCGGAACGTCGGGGGCGACGTACGGCAACACGGTCGTTGTCCGGTGCGGATCGAGCGCTGATTTCGCGCCGGCTTCGATCCGCACGGCGGGCTGAACATAGTCGCGCGTTTCGGCGATTGCGCTGGGATACCAGCACAGAAGGGTTTGGCGATCGGGATCCACTTCGTCGACGACGATGCTGTTGTCACGCGTGATGCCCGCCTGCTCCATCGTGTCCGTGAGGAGCGCTTCGAGTTGCCGGAGAAAGTCTCCGGTGATGTACGCCTGACAGGATGCCTTGATCGCGTCCAGTCGCCGCTGGCGCTTCTTCCCACTCAATTGCTCGAGTTCGAGAAAGGTCGCCGGCTGACCGAGATCGTCACGGAATACGGTAATGTCGATGTCTTCAGAGAAACGATCGATGAGTCCAAAGGACTTCGATAGAGACGTCCCGCCCTTGAAGAGCAATCGGGGACTATCGCTCGATAGGCCGTTGAACATCGCATCGAGCGTCCAGCATACCCAGAAGTCTTTCTCGACATGTTGAACGGCGGTGCCAAGCCGTGCGGCCGCCGAGAGGAAGAGACCGCGTCGATCGGCTTCGCTAGCCCGCAGAATCTCGAGGTAGTGCGCGTTCATGCCCTGGCGGGACTCGGGAAGGCCGGACGTGACGGTGAGACCGCGTCATCCGATGCCCCGTCGAGCAACTGGCGCACGAGTGGCTGCATCCATGTGGGAAGCGTGTGTCTGCCCGCTCGAAGGTCCGCCTGAATTGCTGCTCCATGCTCAGGGGCGCTCAGCACCTTGAGCAGGCGGGTCATCACCACCGAATCTTTGTCGCCCGACACGTCCTTCATCCAATGCAAGGCTTGCACAACTCGCATGGCGGGGCGACCGGCCCAGTAGAGGCGACTTGGCGCCGTCTTCTTGAACTCGATCACGAGGTTGCCGACGCGGATGGAGCGGAGACGTACGTCTGTGTGCACGACCACTTGGGACGGCACGGCCGTCGTCAGTTGGAGGTCGTTTGCGGCCGTCATTCCGCTCACCAGCATTCGCGCTTGGTCCCTCCGCGCGATCGCATCGACGATCTCGCGATAGTCCGGTGTCGTTGGGGCGCCGGTTAGTGCGTTCTGTTGCGGCTTGTCATACAGCCCGCGTGCGATGCGCCGAATCTCTCCGGCAAGCGCGATCCGCTGCAACACTTTGTCGACAGCGTCGCGGCTGCTCAGATCCAGGAAATCCGTCGGCGTCCAGACACCAAATGGGGCCTTGCTGGCGATGCGGGAACTGATGATGTCCTTGAGCTTGCTCTGTGCCATTGTCCGAAAAATGTACTCGTATTTCGGACGCTGCGCCAGCTCATTGGTAACTCGTCCGCAAAATGTGTACATTCTTCGGACATAATTCAACACCAACCTCTGGCAAAGGCGTCTCCGATGCTACACGACCAACCGAACGGGCTGGACGGATGGGACCCGAAGCCCGGTGACGGGCATCCTCTCGCGCTCCCTGGGACCGTGGGGCGAGCGCCAGCGACTCTTTCAGAAG
>JANOIJ010000113.1:0-7901 GCA_031407575.1 Gemmatimonadaceae bacterium
CCGACGATCTTGCCGCCGCGCACTTCATAGAAACACTGGCCGGCGAACTGCCCGTTGTAGCGCTGCTGGTCGATGGAGAACGACCCGTCGCCGACGATCGCGATGCCGCGATCCATCTGCGAGATCATGTCCTCCCACACGTAGTCGTTCTTGCCGGCTTCGATGGAGATGTTCGGCATGCGCTGGAACTGCACGTCGGCCCAGCTCTGCGCGTAGGAGCAGCCGTAACTCTTCACCGGCTTGCCGAGCTTCTTGTAGTACCAGTCGAGCATCGTCGCCTGCTCGCGCGTCGTCTGGTAGTCGACGAACAGTCCGTTCTTGACGACGTCGAACCTGCTTGGCTTGACGGCCTCGTCGTCCCAACCGATGGCGCCAAGGGACCCGACCTGATCGCGGTCGCCGAAGACGTTCATGATGTCGCTGCCGAACTTGAGCTTGCCGAGCACCGCTTCAGGCGGCGCGACGAAGCTGGTGCCGGCGTAGTTGGCCTCGAAGCCCAACGCACGGTCGAGCTCCGTGGGGTGCGCAATGGTCTCGTGGACCGTGAGCCAGAGATTCGAGGGATGGAGGAGCAGGTCGTAGCGACCGGGCTCTACCGGCTTCGCCGACAGCTTCGCCACCGCGTCATTCGCCCAGCGCTCGGCGTTCTCGCCAAGCTTCGCGTCCACGACGTGCTCGTACCCCAGGCCCATCGGCGCGACGTCGTTGCTCTGGCGAGACTGGAAGTCCGTGCGATCCTCGGACACCGCGGTGATCGACATCGACGGCGACGTGCGGTAGATGGTCTGCACCAGGTACGATCCGTCGCTCGTCATCAGCGTCTTCTCTTCGCGCAGGAAGAACATGCTGGACTGGACCTGTCGCACGCCCTTCACCTTTGCGGCCGCTTCATTTGCGGCGAGCAGCAGCGCGACCTTCTCCGGAATGGAGACGGTGAACGGATCGGTCTTGATGGGGCTCTTCCACTCACCGACCTGATTGCCGGGCGTCGGTGCGAGATTCACCGGCTTGAGTTGGCTGGCGCGATTCGCCTTCGCCTGCTCCAGCGCGAGACGCGTGACGTTGGCGATCGAGTCCTTTGTGAGGTTGCTCGTGGCGGCAAAGCCCCACGCGCCATCCACCAGCGTGCGGACGCCTAGCCCGAAGGTGTCGGTGTCGCCAACGCCGGTGACGATCTTGTCGCGCGTGCCGACGTTCTGCTGCCGGCGCGCCGAGACGCGGACGTCGCTGTAGGACGCGCCGCCCGACTTGGCGACGTCGAGCGCGACCTGCATGAGCGCGCGGATGGCCGGATCGCCGGGAGTGGGCAGCGTGGCGGCGAAGGCATCGCTCGCCGCGAGAATCCTCGAACCGACGGCCGCGGTTGCGGCGGCGGCGGCGGACGTCTTGAGAAAGTTGCGTCGCGACTGGGTCACGGGCGGGTGGGGTGGAATGGGATAGTCGGTCTCATGCGGAGTATACGGACAGGACATGCGCGACGTTCGCGACCGCGACGGCAGTGCCGCCGGCCTGCCCACGCGCCGAGCTCGACCGCCATGCCACGATGTTCGCGTCCTCGAGGATAAGCGCCAGGCCTCCGCGACCGGCGACAGCTTCCACGCCGTGAAGGTGAGTTACTGGAGCCGGCCCGATGATCGCGGACTTCGATAGAGCATGGTATCCGGCGGTTTCCGTTGAATCCGAAGGATCCGTTTTGCTTCCTTGCTGTTGACACGCGCGCGATCGCCAGGCGCTGGGCGAAAGCATGCGCTGATCGACCCACACTGCCCGATTCGTCAGCACGAGAACGGATTTCACGGATTGCACGGGAACTGCCGGATCGGTCTCGCCAAAGTCGAGATCGCGCGACGGTTGTTCACCGCAGAGGACGCGGAAGAGCAGAGGTACGCAGAGCACCAACAACTGCGAATCCTTCTATTCCAACTCGAAAAGGCCGTTCGCCAGAAGAGGCCCCTCTATTTCGGCAGATCTTCTCATCACTCGATCCTTCAGTCATTCAATCATTCAATCACTCAAGCATTCAAGCACTCAAGTACTCAAATACTCAAATACTCAAGTACTCAGGAACTCAAACACTCGATCACTCGACCAATGACGTTGCAGTCCTCTGCGTACCTCTGCTCCTCTGCGTCCTCTGCGGTAACTCCGTTGTTCTCCTCCGCGTCCTCTGCGGTAAACGACCTTGTCACGATCTCCAATCGATCGTGACGAGGCGAGTTGCGGTCCGCCAGCGGAATTGATGCACCACCTATGATTGCCGATGCGCTTCGGAATTCCGAGTCAATCACCCGTGGCAACAGGCCGACGCGCGTCGCTCGACCACTCGCTCCACGAGCCAGCGTACAGGCGAGCACCACGGAGCCCCGCGTGCTCCAGTGCGAGCAGGTTGTGGCATGCCGTGACACCTGATCCGCAATAGCACACGATCGTCTCCGCGCCGTCGCCTCCAGCGAGCGGCGCGAGCGTCTCGCGGAGTTCGGCGACCGGCCGGAATAGCCCCGCGTCATCCAGGTTCCGTTTATAGAAGTAGTTCGCCGCGCCCGGGATGTGTCCCGCGACGCGATCCAGTGGCTCCACCTCGCCGCGAAATCGTTCCGGCGCGCGCGCATCGACGAGGCGCCACCGTGCATCCGAGAGGTGCGACTCGACGCCAGCGACGTCGACAAGCATTTCGGCGCGCGGCGCGCCGGAAAAGCTGCGCGCGTCGCGCGTCTCGACGCCTGTGCGCACCGGTCGACTCTCGCTCGTCCACTGCGCGAAGCCGCCGTCGAGCACCGCAACCGCGTCGTGCCCCATCCATCGGAGGAGCCACCAGAGACGGCTCGCGTACATGCCGTTGTCCTGGTCGTACGCGACAACCTGACTGCGTACGTCAATGCCGAATCGCGAGCATGTGCGGCTGAACGCATCGGGTGACGGGAGCGGATGCCGCCCGTTGGAGCCCGTCTTCGCGCCGGACAGGTCGTCGTCCACGTGCGCGTACACTGCAGCGGGAACGTGTCCCACCGCGTATGAACGTCGCCCCCAATCGACATCGTCGAGCATGACGCGGCAGTCCACGACGACCAGCGCGGGATCCGTCAGCTGCGCTGCAAGTTCTGCCGTCGAGATGAGCGTGGTGAAGGTCATGCCCAACAGTACGCGGACGGGGTAACGCGCGTCGAGAGCCATCGTTAATATCGGTCGTCCTATTCAATTGAGAGAGGCGTATCACGATGCTGGCAAAGTCCCTGGCGTACCTGCTCGTTGGAAGCGGTCTCGCAGCCGGCGTAGCGAACGGCCCCGCTGCCGCCCGCCGCTCGGAGTCCGACGCGTTCCGCGCATTCGGCCGCTCGGTCGCCATCGCCGGAGACGTCGCGTTCGTCGGCGAGCCGAATGTCGGCGGTGGTGGACGCGGCGGACGCGGCGGTCCGCCGCCGGCCGCCGGCATCGTGCACCTCTATCGGCAATCCGCCGGCTCGTGGCGTCACGCGGGCCAGCTTCTCTCCGCAAGCTCGAGCGGCGGCGACGGCTTCGGCAGCGCGCTGGCCGCCGAGGGTGCGACGCTGTTGGTGGGCCAGGTGAGCCCGCCACCGGTTGCGGCGAATGCATTCGCTGGACGAGGCGGACCCGGCGCGCCGCAGCAGGCAGTGGCGCCACCGCCAGCTGACACCGCCGTGGGCAGCGTGCAGGTCTTCCGCCGCGGTGCGGACATGAAGTGGAGTGCCAATGGCACGTTGCCGTCGACGCGGAGTGCGGGCGGACAGTTCGGCGCGGCGATCGTCCTCGCGGGTGATCTCGCGCTCGTTGGCGCGCCCGGCGAAGCGAACAGGGGCGGTGCGGTGTTCCTCTTCCGTCGCGCGCGCGACGGCGCGTGGAGCGCCGCCGGAACGCTGCCCGCGCAAGGACTCGTCGCGGGCGACCTGTTCGGCGCGGCCATCGCGATCGATGGCGATCGCGTCGCGGTCGGCGCGCCTGGCCGCAAGGTGAAGGGCGCCATGTATGTGTTCCGGCGTGACGCGGCAGGCACGTGGACGCAGGAGACCGAGCAAGCGGCACCGCAGAACCTCCCGGACAACTCGCAGTTCGGCGCGTCCGTGGCGGTGAAGGGCGATCGCGTGATCGCCGGCGCCCCGAACACGAACTTTACGCCGACGATCCTCCCGAACCCGGTGCGTGACTCGCTGCTCGCGTCGTTGGTGGCGACGACTCCGGGCTCGGCGCGGGACTCCATCGTCGCTCGCCTGGCGACGCTGGCCGGTGCGGGCGGCCGCGGCGGCTTCGGTGGCGGGCGCGGTGGCTCAATCGTGGGACTCGGCGCCGGTATGGTCATCACATATGAGCGTGCGTCGTTCGGCTCATGGCGCATGGTCAGCACGCTCGCGCCCTTCGACTTCGGCAACGTGGCATTTGGCTCGGCACTCGGCGTCGTGGGCGATGAACTGTGGGTCGGCGCGCCCGGCAGCGACGGGAACGGCCGCATCTATCGCGCGCGCGCCGACAAGGAAGGCGGCTGGTCTGCGATGACGAAGCTCGGCGTGGATACCGTCGAAGCTGGCGCGCAGTGGTCGGCGGCCTTCGCCGTGAGCGGTGACAATGCGATCGTCGGCATGCCGGGCGACGGCGGTGGCGGCGGCACGGTGGCGTTCCTCGGCCGCACGCGCGCGGGCGACTGGACGCTCAAGAGCCTCGGCACACCGCCCGTTGTCGAGCGGTTCGCGGCGGTGAGCGGCAAGGAGGTGAACTGCACCAGCGGCATGGCCACCGCGTTCGAGTGCAGCAACACCGGCTTGCTGTCGTACATGCCCATCTCTGCCGTCGGCGGCAAGCGCGGCGTGAACCTGAGCGGCAGCTGGGGCTGGACCGATGCCGCAACGGGCAAGGACTATTCGATCATCGGACGCACCGACGGCACCGCGTTCGTCGACGTCACGGATCCGGTACGCCCACGCTACCTCGGAGACCTGCCGCGCACGAAAGGCTCGAACATGTCGAGCTGGCGCGAGATCAAGACGTACAAGAATTACGCGCTCATCGTGTCGGATGGGTCGGGCGATCATCACGGCATCCAGATCTTCGACCTCACGCGGCTCCGCGGCGTGCGGACGCCGAAGCGCTTTACGGAAGACGCGCACTTCGACGCGGGCAGCATACACGATATCGCCGTGAACGAAAAGAGCGGCTATGCGTATGCGGTGGGCACGGCGTCGGGCGGCGAGCGCTGTGGCGGCGGCTCGCTCATCGTCGACATGCGAACGCCGTTGAAGCCGACATTCGCCGGCTGCTTCGCCGACGTGGGCACGGGACGCGCGCGCACCGGCTACACGCACGACATCCAGTGCGTGATCTATCATGGCCCCGACAAGCGCTACACCGGCCGCGAGATCTGCATGGCGTCCAACGAGACCACCGTGTCGATCCAGGATGTCACGGACAAGAAGAATCCCAAGGTGCTCTCGCACGCCGACTACCCGACGCCAGGCTACACGCACCAGGGCTGGTTCACCGACGATCACCGTCACTGGTATCTCGACGACGAGCTGGACGAGACGGGCGGCATTGGCCGCAGCGTCGAGGGGACGCGCACGATCATCTTCGACGTCGCCGATCTCGAGCAGCCGGTGATGGCGAAGGAATGGATCGGCACCACCAAGGCCAGCGACCACAATCAGTACGTCAAGGGCGACCGTCTCTACCAGTCGAACTACAAGGCCGGCCTGCGCATCCTCGACATTTCCGATCCGGTCAACCCGAAGGAAGTCGGCTACCTCGATACCAGCCCCGGGGAGAATTCGCCGGGCTTCTCGGGGTCGTGGAACAACTATCCGTTCTTCAAGAACGGCGCGATCGGCGTCGTGAGCATCGGCGAGGGCTTCTTCATGGTGCGCGACGGAACTCGTAAGCCCGTTCCGTGAAGCTGCTGAGTGGTGTGCTGTTATTTGTCATCCTGAGCGTAGCTGATGTCATCCTGAGCGAAGCGAAGGATCTGCACTTTACAGGTGCATTTCCTTCGCTCCGCTCAGGAAGACAACAGTGGGTGTTCGCATCGCGAGTCTCCGGCATCCCCGTCACTGACATCGACGGCCGCCCGATGCGCGCACCCTTCCTCGGCGGCTTCGACGTCCCACGTCCGCAACTCGTCGACATCAACGGCGACGGCAGGCTCGACCTCTTCGTGCAGGAGCGCTCCGGCGCGCTGATGCACTTCGAGCGGGTCGGCGGCGAATGGGAATGGCGTTCCGATCGCTTCCAGGACATCGACGTCGGCGAGTGGTTCCGCTTCGTCGACGTCGACAACGACGGCCGAGCGGACCTCTTCAGCGAGATGAAGAATGGCTACATCCGCGTGTGGCGGAATGCCGGAACGTCCACCGTGCCGCGGCTCGTCGCGCTCGGCGATACGGTTCGCGACATGGATGGTCGAGCGATGGTGGCGGACCGCCAGAACATCCTCACCGCGGTGGACATCGACTGCAACGGCAAGCTCGATCTCTTCATTGGCCGAGTACAGGGCGTTGTGGACCGGTATGAACAGGAGGGTCACAGTCCCGACGGCAGCCCGCGGTTTCGCCTCGCTGAGGAAGTGTGGCAAGGCATCGAAGTGCTCGGCCCGGAGGCGACCGGTGGCTCCCTCCAGCGCGCCGACACGAGCGCGGAGCACGGCGGGCCGTTCGCATCGCAATCGCTCTCGGCGACGACTCGGCTCCACGGCGCCAACACGCTCACCTTCGCCAACCTCGGGCTGCGTCCGGCTGGCGTCGTCGACTTATTCTGGGGCGACTTCTTCGAGCAAGGGCTGTTGCGCTTCGAGAACACCGGCACGTGTGCAGAACCGAACTACACGGGCGCGCCCGTGCGGTTTCCGCCAGATGCGCCGGTGCTGACGTCGGGCTACAACGCACCAACATTCGGCGACGTCGATGGCGACGGCCGCGTCGACATGGTGATGGGCGTGATTGGCGGCGCATACGGCCCGACGCGCACGTCGGTGGAGAATCTGTACCACGTGCCGCAAGTAGCGCAGGGAGCGTGGACCGTCCGCACGAAGCGGCTCATTCCAACCATCGACATCGGAAGCGACGCGGCACCAACGCTCGCCGATGTGAACGGAGACGGGCTGCTCGATCTGTTGATCGGCGGCCGCATCTCGCCGTCGGATCCCACGACCGGCACGCTCGCCTGGTTCGAGAATACCGGGACTCCGACGTCTCCCGCGTTTCGCGAGCGCGGTGCATTGCCGGTGCGTGGACAGTTCAGCTACACGCCGTCGGTCGCGGATCTCGACGGCGATGGCCTGCCCGACCTCATCGTCGGTACGCACAGTGATCGCATCCGCTGGTATCGCAACACCGGTTCGCGCACCGCGCCCGCGTGGACGCTCGCGGACACGGCGCTCGTCACCATCACGCGCGGCAGCAACACCACGCCAAGCGTGGGCGACGTGGATGGCGATGGCCTGCTCGACATCGTGATCGGCGAGGGAGCGGGCACGATCAACCTGTACCGCAATACGGGGAGCCCGTCGTCGCCACGGTTCGACCTCGTGAGCGACCGCTTCCAGGACATCAGGGTCACGCGTCGCAGTGCGCCGTTGCTGGCGGACATGGATGGCGACGGACGTGCCGACATGCTCATTGGCGGCGACGACGGAGACATCCAACTCTGGCGCAACGTGTCGGTTGCAGGATCGATCCGATTCGAACGCGATACGGCCTTGAACGTGAAGAGCTTCCCGGGCGCGGTACCCGCAGCGGGAGACCTCCACAAGGCGGGTCGCCTCGACCTGATGGTCGGTACCTCAGCTGGGGGTATTCGCTGGTTCGCGCCGGAGAAATAAGTCGTCCCCCCAGGAGCGCGAACGCGCGACCCAGGGACCAGTTTATTCGTCGACCGATTTAAAGCAAGTCCCACGGTAGCGCACC
>JANOIJ010000237.1:0-49866 GCA_031407575.1 Gemmatimonadaceae bacterium
GCGCTGCGTGCGTCATGACGACGGCGCGTTGCGCTCGCGGGGTTGGTGGCGACTCGCCGTTGGGGCCCGCGCCACGGAGTGTCGCGGCCTCGCGCGCGAGGCCGCCCGGCAACACGTCGGCGTGTGTGTCGAGCGCCCGAACGCGCAGATAGTCCTTCCACGTCTCCAGCGGCTGCGATGCGACCAGCGCCGCCATGCCTCGCACCGCGGTGGGCTGCCACGCCACGAACGCATCCTGCTTCGACAGTCCGGCCGCCGCGAAGAATGCAGACCAGTCCATGCCCGGCGCCTCGCGCGCAAAGGTCGCGCGCGTCCACACGGTGTCGGCGTTGCGATCGTTGGCCGATGCCTCGCGCGTCGCCTGGGTCTGCGCGATCGCCGTTTCCAGCGCCAGTACTGCGTTGGCACGCCTATCCGCGTGGTCAGCACCGGCAAGCGTCAACACGCGGCCGATGTACGTTAGGTACTTCGTTCGCAGCGCAACCGCGCTGGCATCGGGGCTGAGATAGTGCTCGCGATCAGGCAAGCCGAGTCCGCCTTGAAGCAGATAGGGGACGTACGTCTTCTCGCCGTGAATGCCCTGCTCTACCGACAGGCCCAACAGGCTCGATGATTGATAGACGGCCCAATTCAGCGGGTCGACATCGGCGCGCATTCCGCGTCCGAGCATTCGCGTGAGCGCGGCCTTGTCGTGCACACCGTCGATGCTGTCGAGTTGCGGCGTGAATGGCGCTATGCCCCTGGCATCGATTGCCGCCTCGTTCAGCAACGCCGCGCGAAACTCGGCGACCTTGCGCGCCGTCGAACCCGATGGCGCGTCGCGCGCGTCGTCGAGCAGTTGCGTGACCTGCCGACGCGTCACCTCAGTGATCTCGTTGCGAGCGCCCCAACGATCCTTCCCGGCAGGAATCTCCGTCGCCTTGAGCCAGCTCCCGTTGGCGTAGGCAAAGAAGTCGTCACCCGGCCTGATCGTCGCGTCCACGGTACGCTCGAGTGTCGTGGATGGCCGGCTGCCGAGTGCTTGCGCGCGCGCCGAGGAGGCGGGCCACCATGACGCTGTTGCAGCCAGGAGTATGCGCAGGAGTGCGGGAAGGACACGCGATCCTCCAGACGGAAGGCGGAGCGTGTCTGCGTGGATGAGCATGCGTTGAGACATTGTCGTAGGGGAGCGCACGCGAAAACCGGCGGGCCGGCGATTGCGCAGAGAACCTAGGTGCGCTGCGATGCGCTGTCGCCGCACAGCCCGACACATTTGGAGCAGTTTCGGACATGACCCTTGTGTGATGCGCCGCGGCGGCGCGAAGCTGATGTGTGCTCGCGACCTCGCTCCCTCCTGAGATGATCACACGCGCGGATCTCATCGACGTCCTCTTCGTCATCGTGCCGCACTCGCTGCTCCTCGACATTGCCGGGCCTGCGGAAGCGTTTCGCCTCGCCAATCAGCATCGCGAAGCGCGAGGACTTTCGCCGCGCTTTCGCCTTCGCTTCGCGGCACCGGTCGCGACTCTTCCGACATCCGTCGGACTCTCGATTGCGGAGCTCGAACCGTTGCCGCCGCGATTGCACGCGGCCACGTGGGTGGTGGTCGTCGGTCAACCAACCGTGTACACACGACAGGTGACGCCGGCGATCGGCGCCACGGCGCAGTGGCTGAACGAACGACTCGGGGACTCGTTGCGTGACGCGGACACGCCCCATCGGCTGCTCACGATTTGCTCGGGGACGCTGCTCGCCGCGCGCGCCGGCGTGCTCGGTACGCGGCGCTGCACGACGCACCACGAACTGATCGACGCGCTTCGCGTACTGGCGCCGCAGGCGCAGGTCATCGAGAATCGCGTGTTCGTTGTCGATGGGCCGCTCGCCTCCAGTGCCGGCATCACAGCGGGCATCGACGTGGCGCTGCACCTGATCGCCGGCGAGTGTGGTGACGCACTGGCGACGAGCGTCGCTGAGGACATGGTGGTGTATCTGCGGCGCTCGGCGCGCGATACGGAGCAGTCGCCCTTTCACCTGCACCGCCGCCATCTGCATGCGACCGTGCACCGCGTGCAGGATGCGATTGCCACCGAGTCCGAACGCGATTGGGACATGACGTCGCTGGCGGCAGTCGGCAACACCACCGAGCGTCACCTGTTGCGGCTGTTCGTGGAGCACGCCGGCGTGTCCCCACTGGACTACCTGCGATCGATCCGGCTCGAGCGCGCCCGACAGTGTCTCGAGTTCGGCACGAGCGTTACGCACGCAGCGGAAGTCGCGGGCTTCCGGTCCGGTCTGCAGTTGCGACGCGCGTGGAGTCGCCAATGGGGCGGATCGCCGCGCGACGCCGTGCGCTCGGCAGCTCGCGCCGAACCGTCATAGTTCAGCGCTGTCGCACTCGTCATATTCAGTCGGCGGTCCGGGCATCACACACAGAGGAGCCAGAACGAATGACGCTCACGCACAGCGGCACGCACCACCGACCCACGAACGACCCCGTTGTCGACTGGCTCCTCGACACCGACCCGTCGATTCGCTGGCAGGTCATGCGCGACCTCACCGACACGCCGGCGGAGGCCGTCGCGGCCGAGCGGTCGCGCATTGCCCTGGAGGGATGGGGTGATCGCCTGCTCGATCAACAGCGCCCCGACGGCCAGTGGGGCGATGGCACCGCGACGCCGTTCTGGTGGACGAACCTCTACACGCTGGTGTTCCTGCGGGATCTGGGGCTCGACCCAGCAAGCGCGCGCGCGCGAACCGCGATCGATCTCGTTCGCAACAACGTGACGTGGGGACCCGAGTTCGGGGACTCGCCCTTCTTCGAGGGCGAGGTCGAGCCGTGCATCAACGGGCGAGTCGTCGCGCTCGGTGCGTACTTCGGCGAGCGCAGCGATCGGCTCGTCGATCGACTGCTGAGCGAACAGCTCGCGGATGGCGGCTGGAACTGCGAGGCGGAGCGCGGCTCGGTGCGCTCGTCGTTTCACACGACGATCTGTGTGCTCGAGGGGCTGCTCGCGTTCGAACAGGCATTTGGCGCGACCGCGGCCGTGACCGAGGCGCGGAGTCGCGCGCAGGAATACCTCCTCGAGCGTCACTTGGTCCGGCGGTTGTCGACCGGCGAGATCATCGAGCCGGCCTGGACGCAGTTCGCGTTTCCGACGCTCTGGCGCTACGACGTGCTACGCGCGCTCGACTACCTGCGTGCGGCCGATGTTCAGACAGATGCGCGCGTCGACGACGCCGTCGCCATCGTCGTCGAGCGGCGGCAGGACAGCGGGCGCTGGCTGCTCGACGTGCGACATCGCGACACCCTGCATGAGGAATGTGCCGGCACCGTCGGCAGGGAGAATCGCTGGATCACGTTGCGCGCTCGTCGAGTGCTCGACTGGCACGCGCGTCGCGACTGAGCGGTTCCGCCGTCGCCTGCCGTTGCGATCACGAGGCGCTGCGATCACTTCACCTGATCTGGGGTCAGCTGTGCTTTTGGAACTCGCACGAAGCCGCCGACGCCGCCCACACGCTCTCCCCGCGAAAAGCTGATCGGTCCCGTGGTCCCCTTCGCGAGTGTCATGGCTCCGGCGAGCGACTTCCTGACGCCTGCGCGATCTGCTCCTCCACGACGAATTGCCTCGAGCATCGCCAAGGTCGCGTCGTACGACAGCGCAGCACCCGCATCGGGATCGTAGCCGAAGTTGGAAAGGAATTCACGCCGGAAGAGCGCGGACACCGAGCGAGGGTCGGGGAGCAGGTAGTCCGGGGGTACGACCCTGCCGTCTGGGGTCGGGTCGGGCGTCAGCGAATCGGTCGGCAGGGTCGCCGTCCGGCCATCGGAGCCGAGAATCTGCGCCGGCATCTGCCGTGCCGCCGCGGAGCGCAACAGTGCGTCCACCGCGTCAGGGCCACTGAGGATGAACACCGCGTCCGGCTTCGATTGCTTGTAGGCACGGACGAAGACGTCGAAATCCGTCGTCGTATCCGTGACCGGATCCCGGCGCACGATCTCCCCGCCAAGCGCCCGAAAGGCGGGCACAAACGTGCGAACGAGCCCTCGTCCATATACGTCGTTCACATAGAGTATCGCCATGCGGCGCCAGCCCTTCTCGTAAAACAGGCGCGCCTCGTCGAGTGCCAGCGCGCTGTCACTCTGCGCAATGCGAAAAACCCACGGCGAGATGTCGCTGAGCTCCTGCGACGTCCCTGTCGTGACTGCCGCCAGCGTTCCCTCGTAGATCGGCGTCGCGGCGATCATCGCGCTGGAAAATTGGTGACCGAGCACGCCGACCACGCGTTCGTCCGCGACAAACTCTCGAGCGATGCGTACCGCAAGCTCTCCTCGGCCGCTGTCATGTCGGATCATGAGCTCCACGCGCCGCCCGTGAATTCCTCCCGCGCGGTTCGCTTGATTGAGGGCGATGCGAATGCCGCGAAGGTTGTCTTCGCTTCCGTCGGCATTGTTGTACATCGACACCGCACCAACCCAGATGGGATCCGACGGTTGCGAGCAACCACACAAGGTCGCACTGACCATTGTTGGGAGCAGGACGCGCAGAACGCTGATCAGGCGGCGCATGGATGCTCCGTTGGGAAGACGACCGGCGCCGGCGCTTCACAGCGCATGTGATTCATCGCGGACGTTCCATGGGGTTCGAGACAAATGCTGAACACCGAGCCCAGGCCAACCGTGCTTTCGATCGTCACGCGATAGCCGAGCAGGTCCGCGAACGCGCGCGTGATCGCCAAACCGAGCCCCGTTCCTCCAAAGCGGTGTGCCGTTTCGGCCGTCTCCTGTTCGAACGCGTCGAAGATCGCCATCTGGCGATCCGCCGGAATTCCCGGTCCTGTGTCGGTGACATCGATGCGCAGCGGCGTTCCAATCGCGTCCGTCACCACGCTGACCGTGACGAAACCGCGCTCCGTGAACTTGAGCGCGTTGGCCGTGAGGTTGATGACCATCTGCTTGAGCTTCATGCGGTCCGTCGACACCACGGCCATCGGAGATGGCAGGTCGGCGCACAGGACCACTCGCACCGGCGCACTCTGGCTGTCCGCATCCAGCATCCGTCCCTCGATCTCGCACAGCGTCTCGCGGATCAGCGCATCGAGCTCGACGGATTCGCGCGACGCCATCATGCGCCCCGACTCGATCTTCGACAGGTCGAGCACGCTGTCGATCAACTTCAGCAGATGACGGCCGTTCGTCTTGATGCGAGCGAGGAACTCCAGGTCGCCAACGAGCAGGTTGCCCGCCTTGTTCTTGATCAGCACCGCCGCGAAGCCGATGACCGAGTTGAGTGGTGTCCGAAGCTCGTGACTCATGCGCGCCAGAAAGTCGCTCTTCGCCCGATTGGCGGCGTCGGCACGGTGACGCGCTTCACGCGCGCCAGCTTCCGCACGCCTGCGCAGCGAGACCTCCGCTTGCAACTCCCCGGACATGATCGCGGCCTCGTTCATGGCAACCGCGAGCGGCCGGAATTCATCCGGCACGGAATCGGGCGGCGTGCGCACCGACGTATTTCGGTGACCCAGCTCGACGGCGTGCCTGAGGAGCTGGCTGAGCGGCCGCGCGACCGTGCGAGACACCCAGCGGGCGACGACGGTGAATGCAATGGTGGTGAGCAGGATCGCCAGGACGAGCGCCAGCATCCGGGAATCCGCGTTCCGTCGCAGCGCGCTCGTCACCGCGGCAACGTGTTTGGCGTCGGCATCGCCAAGCCGCTCCACATCCTTCAGGACAGCGGACTCCAAGGGTGCGGTCTCGTCCAACCGCGCCATTGCCTCCGCCTGTTCGCCAATGTCCACATGCACGTGCGCTCGAGTCAGCGCACTCTCCAGCAGCGAGAGCTGTCGATCGAGGTGCGCGACCAGCTCCGCCTCATCCGCGGATGCGAGACTGTCGCGATTGAGCTTTGCCGCGACCGAGTGGGCGTCGGCGGTGAGTCGCTCGAACTCGTCACGCAGCCGCGGTGATGGACGCGACACGTAGCCCGTGCCCGCCTGCATGGCACGCATGGTCGACGACACGAGCCGAAGCGACAGACTCTGCCTGACGAACGCGGTCGCGAGCGCGCGATCGGCAGAGGCGCTCAAGGACCGAACTGACCACCACCCGCCAGCGGCGGGCAGCAGCATGATCAGGACGAAGGCTCCGGATGCGAGCTGGAACCTTGCGCGCATGGTCGTGCGTTGAAACATCATAGCGATGCCGGTTCCCGGCGCCCGGCCCAATGAGGCCTCGCATGGGTGTATCGGCACCGAGAGCCATTCTCTTTAATGGTATGGAGCCCGAACGGGTACCGCGGCGCGGTGCCCGCGGAATCAGGGCCGAGCGGACCCGGCAGGCCGTCGATTGCACCAGGAAGAAACAGGAGAGCCCCGACTGCCGAAGCATCGGGGCTCTCGAGATGTCAGGCTGTTGGCGTTGACTCGCTTGCGCCTACGTCCCATCAGCGGTTACGCTGGGACGGGGTCAGCCGCCGCCCGGCATGATGACCGACGTGGTGTGCGGCTGGATGACTGACGTGCCGGTCATGCGGATTCCGCCTGGGTTGGGCGATGGCGCCGCGACTATGCCGGCGCCGCCCTTCACGTTCGCGGCTTCGCTGGAGCCGACATCCAGGTCCTGCAGCGTCTCCGTGCTGAAGTCGAGCGGTGCGGTGTCGGTCTGGCTGTAAGTAACGGCCTGATCCTGCGACATGTGCTTCCTCCGATGAACCGATGACTGGGGCGGGCCTACGATACCAGCAGATTTACCTGCTTCCGGCGCGTCAGGCAAGGCTGGATGCCAGTCGCCGCTTTTCACTGCAACTATGCAATCGACCACGCGCACCGCGCCGTGAGGGGGATCACAGCCATCGCAAATATTTTCGCGCCATCCGGTTTTTTCGTCCTTCGCACGCCGCTGTTGCCGCACGACGAGCTGCGCCGCTGGAGCGGCGACCTCGCGGTATCGCGCGTCCTGAATCGCGTCGCGGACGTCGCTGAGCCGAGCGACAGCGAGCTCGACGACGCGGTCCGTAGCGACCGAGCACGGCTGCGCTCGAGTCTCGCCGCGTTGATCGCTCGTCCTGAAATTCGCGACGCCATTTACATCGCCTCGCCGGACCTCGATGCCGCGCTTCGATACCGGACGTCCGACCCCGATGCCGAATCCGGCCGCCGCGTCGAGCGCTCGCTCGTGCGTTACCTCTCGCGAATGGCCGCGCGGCCGACGCCGTTCGGATTGTTCTCCGGCACGTCGGTGGGCATCGTCGCCGCCGACACCAATCTCGCGATTGCGTCACGCGCCGAGTATCGTCGGACGACTCGATTGGACATGGGCTATCTCGCCTTCCTGATCGACGCACTCGGCAGGGATCCTGAGCTGGCGCCGGCGGTTCGCTTCCGTCCGAACGACACCCTGTACTGGTCGGCGGGACGGTGGCGCTACGTCGAATGGCGCGTGGATGCACGTCGTGCGTCGAGCGGAGGGCCGTTCGACCGGTCGCATCACCTGGTCGCCATCGACGACACACCGCACCTGCGCGCGACGCTCGCGCACGCACGTGCATCCGAACCTGGCGCCACGGCGTCGGCGCTCGCGGCGGCTCTCGTCAGCGACACGATCACGCTGCGGCGTGCGACGGAGTTCGTCGCCACGCTCGTGTCCAGCCAGATGCTCGTTCCCGACCTTTCGCTCTACATCACGGGACGCGATCCGCTCAGGGCGATCGCTGAAGCTGTGCGCGATTGCGGGGTGGCGACGGTTGCCGACCGCCTCGACGTCGTCGTTGAAGCGCTCGACCAGATCGACGCGAGTGGACTCGGCATTTCGTCCATTCGCCACGACGTCGTGAGCGCGGCACTCGAGACGTTTCCCGTGCCGGTCGATCGCCGGCATCTCTTTCACGTCGACATGTCGAAGCCGGCGCCTGACGCGCGGCTCGGTGCATCCGTCGTGCGCGAGATCAGGGCTGGCGCGGAACTACTGCAGCGCATCGGGCGGAGCGACTACGTAAGCGCGCTTGATGGATTCCGCGCTGCCTTCACGTCTCGCTACGAATCACGCGAGATGCCCCTGCTCGAAGTGCTCGACGAGGAGATGGGCATCGGCTTCGCATCCCGCGCCGAATCGCGCGGTGATGCAGAACCGCTCCTGGCGGGCCTGGAGTTTCTCCGGCGCTCAGAGCCTACCGTGTATTGGGGCGTGCGTGAAGGCGTGCTCCTTCGCCTGCTTGTCGACGCTATCGCGAACGGCGCTCACGAGATCGCGCTCTCGCCAGCAGATGTCGACGCGCTCTCATCGACTCGTCCCGTGCCGCTGCCGGACGCTTTCGCGGTGATGGCCACGGTGGCAGCGCGATCGGACGAGGCGCTCGAGCGTGGAGACTTCCGCGTCCATGTTTCGAACGCCCACGGTCCCTCCGGCGCGACACTGCTTGGCCGGTTCTGTCACGCCGATCAGGCGCTGCGCGAGCACGTCGAACGGCACCTGCGCGCCGAGGAAGCGCTCGATCCCGAGGCCGTGTTCGCCGAGGTCGTTCACCTGCCGAGTCCGCGCGCGGGCAACGTGCTGTCGCGTCCCGTGCTTCGTGAGTTCGAGATCACCTACATGGGGCAGTCCGGCGCACCCCTCGAACGCCAGATTCCCGCTCACGACCTGATGGTATCGGTTCATGGCGATCGCATCGTGCTTCGGTCGGTACGCCTCGGGCGCCGCATCGTGCCGCGCCTCAGCTGTGCTCACGAGTACCGGTGGAAGACCGTTGGCGTCTATCACTTTCTGTGTACGTTGCAGGCGCAGGGCGTTTCCGCGACAACCTGGAGTTGGGGACCACTGGCCGACGCGCCCTTTCTGCCACGAGTGAGCGCGGGCCGCGTGCTGTTGTCGCTCGCGCGGTGGCGACTATCGAAGCAGGAGCTGGAGTCACTCGGACGCACGTCGGACGCCGCGCTGATGCGCGCCATGCGGCTCTGGCGCACGCAACGGAAGCTGCCGCGCATGGTACGGCTGGCCGATGCGGACAATGCGCTGACGGTCGACCTCGACAACGTGCTGTCGGTGGAGAGCTTCGTTCAGCTCGTGCGTCGCCGCGACGTTGCGATACTCGAGGAAGTATTTCCGGCGGACGACGAGCTGTGCGTGCATGGACCCGAAGGCACGTTCACCCATGAGATGATCGTTCCATTCGTTCGTACCGCGTCGGCGCGTCTGTCACCGGCGACGGTGACATCGAGCCCGCAGGAGACGGTGGCGCGGACGTCTCCGCCCGGCTCGGAGTGGCTCTACGCGAAGATCTACACCGGCGCGCCGACTGCCGACCGCATCCTGTGCGGCGTGATTGCGCCGCTCGTTCGGCGAGCGCGCGAGAGTGGATGGATCGATCAGTGGTTCTTCATTCGCTACGCCGATCCCGAGCCGCATGTGCGCGTCCGCTTCCACGGCGCGCCTGAGGCGATCGAGTTGCAGCTCCTTCCCGCGCTCAATCGCGCGCTCGCCGACGCGCTCGAGTCCGGGCGGTCGTGGCGCGTGCAGCTCGACACCTACGAGCGCGAGATCGAGCGCTACGCAGGGCCGCAGGGCATGCTGCTGTCCGAGCAGATCTTTCATGTCGACAGCGACGCGGCGGTTGCCATTGCCGACCTGTTCGTCCGCGGGCGCCTGCGAGCGGCGGATCGGTGGCGTCTCGCGCTGGTCGCCACTGATCGCCTGCTCGACGATCTCCGCCTCGACGCAGCACAGCGTCGCGACCTGATGACCACGATGCGCGACAGGTACGCTACGGAGCACGATGCGGGTCCCCTGCTCAAGCGCCAGATCTCCGAGCGCTACCGGTTGGAGCGGCCGCAGCTCGCACCGATGCTCGACGCCGCGCGAGCGGCCACTGGCGACGGCCCGATCGTGCGCGGCGCCGTCGGCGACGCGCTCGCGATCCTGCACGATCGCTCGAGCCGACTTGTTCCCATCGTCGACGAGTTGTATTCGCTCGCGGACGCGGGGCAGCTCACGATGCCGGTTCCCCAGCTCGCATCGAGCCTCATGCATCTCAGTCTCACTCGCCACCTTCGGTCGGCGGTCAGGGCGCAGGAGACGGTGATCTATGACTTCCTGTATCGAGTAGAGACGGAACGTGCGGCACGATTGGTCGCTCCAGCACTAGATAGCCCGAAGACCGGCCAGAGCGCGCCATAACCGCAAAACGGTGAAGTACGATACAGTCCATCAGGCGTTGCCTTTGGTTATGCGCGCCGGGAGATGACGTCTTCGGTCACTGCCCTGTCGCCGTGAATGTCACCGGGCTGCCTGACAGCCCGAGGGCCGAGGCAGTCAGCGTATTCGCGCCTGGCGCGGCGCCCAGTGTCCAGCTTCCGACCGTCGCGATGCCGTTCGCGTCCGTCGTCGCCACGAGACCCGTGGCGCTTCCTCCACCCGAGCCAACCGCAAACGTGACACTCACACCGGAGACTGGATTGCCAACAGCGTCGGTCACGCGCACGCTCGGCGCTATCGGAACGGCGGAACCCGCAGGGGCACTCTGACCAGTGCCCGCGTTCGCGCCAATAGCCGCCGGAATGCCCACAGCGCCCGTCGCAGTGAACGTGACGGTGACGTTCGACACAGCCGCGCTCGTCGCCGTCAGTGTGTTCACGCCCGGTGCGGTGCCCAGCGTCCAGCTGCCCACCGCCGCGATGCCACTCGCATTGGTCGTCGCTGAACCTCCCGTGACGGACCCGCCGCCCGACGCCACGGCGAACGTCACGGCGACGCCGCTTACCGGGTTGTTGTACTGATCCTTGACCAGGACACTGGGTGCCGTCGGCACCGACGTGCCGCTGTTGGCGATCTGGCCATCCCCTCCGTTGATCGTCATCGACTGCGGCGCCGCCGCCGTGCCGGTCGCGGTGAACGTCAGTGGAGAGCCGCTGACGTTGGCACTGCTGGCCGTCAACGTATTCGAGCCCGCCGTGGTGCCGAGCGTCCAGCTCCCCACGGTTGCGACGCCGCTCGCGTTCGTCGTCGCCGGACTGCCGGTGATCGATCCGTTGCCTGATGCCACGGCGAAGGTCACTGTCGTGTTGATCAACGGATTGTTGTTGACGTCCCTGATCGTCACGCTCGGGGCAACCGCCACTGCTGTGTTGACCGTCGCTGTCTGATTGTTTCCGGCGCTCACCGTCATGATTCCCGGACCGGCGACGCCAGTCGCTGCGAACGTCACCGGCGCGAGCGAGCCGACCGTCGCCGTGAGTGTGTTGGCGCCAGCGGTCGTTCCCAGGATCCAACTGCCTACCGTAGCAATGCCACTCGCGTTCGTGGTGGCCGAGCCTCCGGTCACGGACCCACCTCCCGACGCCGGCGCGAACGTTACGACCACTCCGTCCACCGGACTACCGCCCGCATCCTGCACGAGTACACTCGGCGCAATGGCCACTGCGCTGCCAGCGACCGCCGTCTGATTGTTTCCAGCATTGATTGTGATGGTTGCTGGGACGCGCGGCGTCGCTGTTGCCGTAAAGGTTACCGGCGAGCCGACGACACTGGTATTCGTTGCGGTGAGCGTGTTGGTCCCTGGTGTGCTGCCGAGGCTCCAACTCCCCACCGTGGCGATGCCGCTCGCGTTCGTCGTCGCTATTGCGCCGGTTATTGCCCCGCCGCCCGACGCAACGGCGAAGGTCACGCTGGCACCGCTGATCGGATTGTTGTTGACGTCGCTGATGATCACGCTTGGCGCCACGGCAACCGCCGTACTCACCGTCGCCGTTTGATTGTCCCCTGCATTCACTGCGATCCTCGCGGCGCCCGTGACACCGGTCGCAGTGAACGTCACTGCGGTCAGGCCGGCGCTCGCCGCGGTAAGTGTGTTCGCTCCGACGGTTGGCCCGAGCGTCCAGCTACCCACCGTTGCCAAACCGCTGTTGCTGGTGGTCGCCACGTTTCCGGTGCTGGATCCGCCACCGGATGCCACGGCAAATGTCACCGACACGCCGCTCTTCGGGTTATTGAAGGCGTCTCTCACCAGCACGCGCGGCTCGGTGGGGACTGACGTGCCGGCCGGCACGGTTTGATTGTTCCCGTTGTTGATGGCCATCTGCGTTGCGGGACCCGCGACGCCCGTTGCAGTGAACGTCACGATCCCCGCGGTGCTCGTGGCCCTCATGCTGTTGGCACCTGCCGTGGTGCCGAGTGTCCATCCGCCAACAGTCGCGATGCCGCTTCCGTTCGACGTCGTCGTGGCGCCCGTAACGGATCCGCCGCCCGACACCACGGCAAACGTCACGCTCACACCGCCGAGAGGATTTCCGTTGATGTCCCGGATGATCACACTCGGCGGAACGGCTACGGGCGTGTTCACCGTTGCCGTTTGAGCGTTCCCTCCATTGAGGGTCATCGACCCGGCGGCCGGCGCGGTGCCCGTTGCGCCGAACGTCACGGGCGTCAAGCCGCCGGATGATGCCGAGAGCGAATTCGCTCCCGCGGTCGGCCCGAGAGTCCAACTGCCCACTGTCGCGATTCCGCTCGCGTTGGTGATCGCCGGACTGCCGGTCACCGATCCGCCGCCTGATACGACGCTGAACGTCACCGACGCACCACTCACCGGATTGCCCAATGGATCGAGCACAACTACGCTCGGCGGAATCGCCACCGGCGTTCCCGTTCTCGCTGCCTGCCCGTCGCCTGCGTTGATGGCGAGCGTCGACGCTGCAGCTGCGGTCGCCGTCGCGGTGAACGTCACTGAGCCGAACGTGCTCGTCGCCGTCAGGGTGTTCGTGCCGACTGTCGCGCCGAGCGTCCAGCCGCCCACCGTAGCAATGCCACTGCCGTCCGTTAACGCCGTTGCGCCGGTCACTGCACCGCCGCCGGACGCGATGGCGAATGTCACACTCGCGCCAACCACCGGATTGTTGTTCCCATCCCGAATGACGACGCTCGGCGCAATGCCGACCGCCGTATTGACCCTCGCCGCCTGATTGTTGCCGGCATTCACGGCGAGTGTGCCGCTCACTGCGACCGCGGTGGCCGTGAACGTCACGGGGCTGCCCGTGAGGCCGGTGCTCGTGGCGGTAAGCGTGTTCGTCTGCGCGATGGAGCCGAGCGTCCAGCTGCCGACAACGGCGATGCCGCTCGCGTTGGTGGTCGCCGCGCTTCCCGTCACGGACCCGCCGCCCGACGCGACGGCAAACGTCACCGCCACGCCGGCCTTGGGGTTGCCGTGCGCGTCTCGAACGACCACGCTCGGCGGATTGGGCACGTTGGCGCCAGGTGCTGCGGTCTGTCCGTTCAGGCCCGGACTTGCGGCGATCTGCGCAGCCACGCCCGCCGTCCCGGTCACCGTGAAGACAGCGGTCTTCGACCCGGCCGTCGCGACAACCTGATGCTGGCCAGCGGTGGGCCCGAGCGTCCATTGCATCGTCGCCTGGCCGTTGTCATCCGTCAGGGTCACGAGGGGAGTCACGGAGCCGCCCCCCGACGTCACCGCGAACGTCACCTGGAACCTCGGCAGCGGGTTACCGCTCGCGTCCCGCACCATGACACTGGATGTCAGCACCGTACCAACCGTCGACGACTGCGGAAGCGCCGCGACTGGCGACACCGAGTCGGCCGCAATCGGCGGCGTTGGTAGCGTTGGAAAGCTCTCGCACGTGCACAGCAGGAGGATTGTCGCGGGAACAACAAGGGGAGCTCTCCAGACACGCACAAGTCACCGTCCGCTGAAAGTCACATGGTCGAGCGCCTACGGCGCTTTCGCCCCGAAGGGCCAAGACCGAGATCAACTACGCCGTTCGAGAGTTTCCCTGCACGCGCGGCCACTCACCAGCGAACGTGCCCCACCGCAATGCTGAACCCCACGTTCGCGCTCGACCCGCCGCCGCGATCGGGGACGACCGTCAGCGAGACGTCGGGCCTGGATGGGCTGCTGATCGACGCGTCGAGGATCCCGACCAGCCAGGCCGCCGCGAACAGGCCACCACCATAGATCGCCTGCGTGCGTTTCGCGTCGAAGTCCGCCTTGAACCGGTCATAGATGGGCTGATAGACGGCACGGGTCGACGGATCCCGGTTCACAGCGTCCGCGACCGCCCGCCCCTCTGCGAGTGGTGGGCCCAACTGCAGCGTTCGGGTGATGCCGAGAGCCAGACCCGCCAGGCCTGCGACCGACAGGACGGCTCCCTTCGATCGCTGTCCCGCGCTGAACTGACCCAGTCCGGGAAAGAGTACGGCACGTGCCACGTGCTGTCCCCTGCGCGAACGGATCTCGATTGGTCGCTGGGCTTGCGGTACCGCCGCAGGCACCGCGGCAGGGGCGGCGGCGGCGACCACCGGCGTCGGCTCCGGTCCTTGTGCCCAGGTCGCCGCGACATCACGGTGACTCACCGTCTCGCTGCCGTCCTTCACGGACGTGAAGACGAATCGCATTCTCCTGTTCATCTGCACCGAGCCCACTGACCTGGGGCTGACCGCGTCGGACGCCTGCGGCAATGCCACCTCGTATTGATTGCGCGGAAGCTGTGCGAGCCAGCGTTGCACGTCCGCGACGACGATCGGATCGTTGCGCACCGCGTCCCGCGACACGTACAACACCGCGTCCTTTCGCTGGCTTCCTTCCGTGATCGACGTCCAGGCTGGTCCGTGCATGTCATCGGGAATCACGTCGTCGGCCAACCAGCGTTGGATGCCTTCCTTCACGATGCCCCGGTAGCTCTGCCCGGTCCGAGGGTTCAGTACGACTTCGACGACGCCTATGGACATAGGCTGCCGAACGCTTCCCGTGCCGGTCTTGCTTGCGTAGAAGGCGATGTGCTTTCCATCACGCGACCACGAAGGCCGATACTCGTCGTGGTCACTCAGCTCTCCGGTGACGACCACTGGCACGCCCACCGCGTCGCCAGTTGCTGGATTGATCGTGAGCACCTCGATCGCGCTGTTGCGGCCACCTGCCGCGACAACCTCGGTTCCATACGCCATTTGATCGCCCGATGGCGACCACGCGGGGAACAGCGCCGGCCTCGATGCCGCCGACACACGCGTCGGTCGGAACGTGCGCGCGGGTCCCGAGCGCAGCGCGTCAACGACGTCCGGGACGATGTAGAGGATGCTGCTGTCGGACACGAACGCGAGGTGCTTGCCATCGCGCGACCAGCGAGGCGTCCTGACCTGCCCAGCGAATGGAATCCGGATCGGATCCGCCGTCGCCAGCTCGCCCGCATCGTCGATGTAGTTGAGCATGAGCGCGAGGCTGCCATTCTCGTCGCTCGCGACGTACGCAAACCACAGCCGGCCCTGCTCCGCAACCGGGCGCCAGTCGAGCTGGCCCGCATACGCGGACAGCGTCTTGCCCGCGCCAACATCGGGAACCGTGACCACCACGCCGGGACGCCCCGCTACCGGTGTCCGAGTCGCGAGGAACACCCGCTGGCTGGACAGGCGGAAGAACTGAAGCTCCTGCCGATCGTTCACGGCGCGCTCGAACGCCACGATGTCCGGAAATACCGAGCTGGCGACCGCGTTCGACACGATGCCCGTTGGCGTCTGCGCGCCGAGAGCACCAGCGATGAGGAACAACGCCCCAGGAGCCGCGAAGGAAGTGCGCATCATGCTATCTGGTGGAAGTATCCGGTTCCAGGAAATGTCCGTCTCACCGGCGCGGCGCACGGAAGGTGAACGCATACCGCACGGTCTCGGGCCGCGGAATGGACTGCGCGGTGCGTGCCGGCTCGAAACGGAACTGCGGGAGCACGGCACGAGCGGCATTCGTCAGGAGCACGTGCGGGGAGCGCACCACGGTCATCGACGACAGGTCCGGTCGCCCGGTCTCGTCGACGACGAACTGCACGACCACCTCGCCCTCGACCTGCTGGGCGCTCAGGGCCTCTGGATATTGTGGCTGTGGCGCCGTGCCGATCAGCGTCGGCGACGTCGGCGTGTTCGAGGTTGCCACAGTTCCTCGTGCCTCCGGTGCCGGCGCGCGCGCTGGAACGGAATCGGCGACCGGCTTCGCGGGCGGGCTCACCGCAAGACCGGCCGGGACGACATCGGCGCGTGACGCAGATGACGCGACCACGTTCGCACGGCTCGGCGGCGACACGACCGGCGCGCTCCGCGGCGGCGCTTGCGGCAGCGGACGGTCGCGCGGAACGGCATTCGATGAAGTTGGCCGAGATGCAATCCGCGACGGCACCGTGCCGATGATGTCCCTGGTGGACGCGAGCGCCAATGAGTCCAATAGCGACGGCGGTACGACTGTCGCGACCGCCGCAGCGGCAACCGGCTCCGTCCCGGAAGCGGCCGCCGCGTAGAACGGCCCCACTTCAACGAATGTGCTCGGGTCTCGCCGTGTTCCGAACAGCGACTTGAGCTCCAACACCGCAAGCACGACCACGACTGCGGCGACGACAGCAATGGCCATGGACGACCGTGCCGCAATCGCCGTCGCGATCGCGCTGCGCCGCGGCGCACGATCATCGACCATGGCGAACGAGCCCGATTCGATCTCCTCTCGCACGGCCGCGAGCTCGCTAGCCCACGGAACGAGGGCCGCAGTCGGTCGCGATACGGTGGGCCTCCGTTCCGTTCGCGGCTGGTCGACCGATGGCGACGATTGCCGTGCCGACGGGGAGAAATGCGGCAGACTGACGTGGCTCTCCTGCGCCTCCAGCTGCAAATCCGCGATTCGCTTCCGCGCGGCGCGCACACTGGTGTCGTTGGCGCCCAGCGTCGTCTCGCGAATCGTCAGGGCACGAGTGCAGATCGCAATCGCTTCAGCGCCTCGGCCCCGCGCCGCACACGTCTCCGCCAGCGACTCCAGCGTCTCGGCGGTCGTGACGTCGTTCGGCGCGCGCGTCCTCTCATATATGTCCAGCGCCTGCCGGAGCAGCTCTTCCGCTGAGGCATATCGGCCGAGCGCGTGACGCACCCTGGCCAGGGTGACGAGCGCGGCGGCAACGTCGGGACGACCCGCGCCCTGCGCCTCCGCGATGGCGAGCAGGCGGGCGAGCAGAGGCTCGGCGTCCTCGAACGCGCCGTGATCGGCGAGGAGCTTGCCGAGCGCGCTCAACGTTGGGATGAGGGCAGGGTCGTCCGGCGCCGAGGCATCTTGGAGCGCGCTCAACGCGTCGCGGAGAAGCGACTCGGCCTCCTCCGGATTTCCGTCCGTCTGTTCCAAAGTGCCGCGCCGAATCAGGCCATCGGCGTGCGACTCGCGCATTGTGTGATCGTCCGCCCAAGCCACTGCCGGCCTCCGTTGGGGCCCATCACCCGCACTCCGTCGTGCGTACGGAGGACGGCTGCGCGCCGTGCCTCACATGTTTCTGGGCGTGCCGCCACCCTCACGAATTGAATGCCTTCCCACGCGGAAAAAGGCAAGAGCGCGGCGGGCGTGGCGCGGCGACCTCCCGCGGGGCTACCGAACAAAGACCGGCATATCTGTGGGTGGCGCACATGCTCGGCTGCGCGGGTGCGCGCGCTCGTCCCTCTGACCATGAACGTCGAGATCAGGCCCGCCGGTGAGCGCGCGTCCCGTGTCATCCCCTCAAGTACTTCCCCGTCAGCGAACGCTTCTCCTTCACCAGTGCCATAGGCGTCCCTTCAAAGACGACTTCGCCGCCCTTGCTGCCGCCTTCCGGGCCGAGGTCGATGATCCAGTCCGCGTTCCGGATGACGTCGAGGTTGTGCTCGATGACGATGACGCTGTTCCCGCCGTCGACGAGCCGGTCCATGATGGCCAGCAAGTGCGTGATGTCGGACATGTGCAGCCCGGTGGTGGGCTCATCCATCACGTAGATGCTTCCGTCCTTGTGCAGTTCGCTGGCGAGCTTGATGCGCTGGCATTCGCCGCCTGAGAGCGTCGAGAGTGGTTGACCGAGCGTCAGGTATCCGAGTCCAACATCTCGCATCGCCTGGAGCCTGCGGACGATCTCCTTGCGACTGAAGAATTCCAGCGCCTGCGCTGCGGTGAGTTCGAGGACGTCGCTGATGGACTTTCCCTCATATTTGTACGCGAGCACTTCGTCCTTGAAGCGGCGGCCCTGGCACACGTCGCATGGCGACTTGAATTCGGCGAGGTACGCCAGGTCCGTGTAAATCACGCCGGTGCCATTGCAGCTTTCGCACGCTCCCTTGGAGTTGAAGCTGAACAGTCCGGCGTCGACCTTGTTCGCCGCGGCGAACGCCTTCCTGATGTCATCCATCACGCCCGTGTAAGTGGCGGGATTCGAGCGCGTGGACGCGCCGACCGCGGACTGGTCGATGACCACGGCGTCTGGATGCTCGACGAGAAACACGTCGTTGATGAGCGAGCTCTTCCCCGAGCCGGCGACGCCCGTGATGACGGTGAGTACGCCCTTGGGGATATCGACCGACACGTTCTTCAGGTTGTTCGCGCGCGCCTTCTTGATGCGCAGCGCGCCTTGTCCGGTTCGAACGTCCTTCTTGATCGGCAGCTCCTGCGTGAGATGCGTTCCAGTGAGCGTGGCCGAATGCCGCAGCTGTTCGTACGTCCCTTCGAAGACGACGTTGCCGCCGTTCGTCCCAGCGCCAGGCCCCACGTCAATCACGTAGTCCGCGGCCTTGATGACGGCCGGATCGTGTTCGACGACGATGACCGTGTTGCCTTTGTCGCGCAGCTTCCCGAGCAACTCGTTGAGGCGATGCACATCGCGCGGATGCAGTCCGACACTTGGCTCATCGAAGATGTAGAGCACGTCCACGAGACTGCTGCCGAGGTGCTTGACCATCCTCACACGTTGCGACTCACCACCAGAGAGCGTGTCCGTTTCACGGTTGAGGCTGAGATACTCGAGTCCAATGTCCACGATATTGGCGAGACGCTCCGTCAGCGCGGCGATGATGGGTGCCGCCTTGGGCTCCTTGATGCTCCGAGCGATGTCGATGAGCTGACCGCACTCCATGGCGGACATGTCGGCGATGTTGTGGCCATTGATCGTGCTCGCGAGGGCCGCCTGACTGAGTCGCGCACCTTTGCAGAGCGGGCATGGTCGCGGTTTCAGGTACGGCATCACCGCCTTCTGCGTGCGCTCCGAAAGTGTCTTGACGTCTCGGCGCACATACGAGCGTTCGATCTTCTCGATGATGCCCAGGTACGTCAGGTTGATGGAGCTATCGCCGAACTTGGCTTTGAACTTCTTGTCCTTGCCGTGAAGCAACAGCTCCATTTCAGCTTTCGTGTACTTGCTGAGCTTCTTGTCGTTGTCGAAGAAACCCGACGCCGAGTACGCCTGCCGTTCAAGGTCGGCAAAGAAGGGCACCTGCACCGCTCCTTCGTTGAGCGACTTGGACAGGTCGAGAAAATCATCCGAAACGACACCGACCTTCTTCCCCAGGCCGGCACATTCCGGACACATGCCGCGTGGGTCGTTGAACGAGTAGTGGATGGCCGCGCCCGCTGACGGCGTTCCGACCCGCGAGAAGAGCAGTCGCAGCACGCCGTAGATATCCGTGACGGTTCCCACGGTCGAATGCGAGCCACCGCCGAGCCGCTTCTGGTCGACGATGACGGCCATGTTGAGATTCTCGATGGCGTCTGCGTCGGGTTGAGGATACTTCGGCAGGAAGTTGCGAATGAAGAGGCTGAAGTTTTCGTAGAGCTGGCGCTGGGCCTCCGTCGCGATCGTGTCAAAGACGATCGACGATTTCCCGGAGCCGGAGACGCCGGTGAAGATGGTCAGCTTCCGCTTCGGGATACGAACCGAGACGTTCCGAAGGTTGTTCTCGCGTGCGCCGCGAATCTCGATGAACTCGTCCATGTCTATCGCTTCTTCGTTGTCGCGCCATTCTGCGCCACCGCGGCCTTGATCAGCGCCTTGAAAGCACGCGAGTCGACTGTCTCACCTTCGCGAATGTCGATTGCGCGTCGCGTACCGCCTTCAAGGCTGGAGTTGAAGAGGTGCTTTGGGTCTGGAACCTTGGCCCCCTGCGCGAACGTGAGCTTCACTGTCGATTTGTACGTTTCGCCGGTGCAGACGATCCCGTCGTGCGACCAGACGGGGACGCCAGTCATCGCATTCGACGCCTTCTTCCACTTCCGCTCCTCGATCATCTCGGGGTCGGCTTCCAGGATCAGCGCCCGCATTCGGGCAAGAGCCTGCTCGCGCCAGTCCTCAACGCTTGCGCGCGATGTCACCTTGGCCTTCGGCTTCGCCGGTTTCATGACGGCAGCTCCACGTAGAGGTTCATGAACATGAGTCTCATCAAGCGACGCGGCGCCCGCTGCGCCACTTGGCCGCGTACGGCAGCGCGAACATATACAGGCCGCTGAACATCAGGAGAGCGAGCGGGAGCAGCGGCGAATAGGTCACCCACGCCGGCGGTGGCCCTTGCGTCATTGCAGCGAAGTTGGCGATCACCGTGATCGTGAAGGCAATGGACAGCCAGCGGTGCGTCTGCCGAACCAATTTGCTCCCGTTCATTGGAATCTCCTTAGCCCCAGGTGAGCGTCACGAGTTGAATCAGGTTGCCGCAGGTGTCGTCCAGCACCGCGATGACTGAACCCGTCGTCGACGTGACCGGCGTCGTGAAGGTCACGCCCTTAGCGGACAGTCGATCGTATTCGGCCTGCACGTCGTTCACCAGAAATTGGGCCGCGGGCCGGTTCTGGCCGCGCACCGCGTCCTGGTACGCCTTGCCGGCGGGGTTCGCGTTGGACTCGAGTATCAGCTCCGTTCCCTCTGGCTCCTCCGCCGAGGCAACCGTGAGCCATCGATAGCTCCCCTGCGAGAAATCGGTCTTCTTCTGAAAGCCAAGCGTGTCGGTGTAGAACGTCAGTGCCTTGTCCTGATCGTCGACGAACAGCGTCGTCCACTTGATGCGCATCGCTTCTCCCTCCTAGTGGTCAAGGTGCATTGCTTCGCGGATGAGTCCTTCAACGAGTCATGGCCGGCTCACGCGACGTTCGCGAGCAGGTCGATGAGCTGACCGCCCATCATCTTCCAGCCGTAGCGCGCGCCGCCAAAGTTGTGCTTCTGGCTCGCCGTGAAGCCCGACTGCACGAGCGAGAGTCGCGTGCCCGATGCCGTGGGCGTCAGCGTGAACGTCACGACCGTGTCGATGTCGCTTACGACCCACGTGTAGCTGAGCTTTCGCTGCGCCTCGATCTCGCGGAACTGGCAGTTCACCGTGCCGTCCCAGCCTGGTTGCGGCGGCGCCGTGAAGGTGAACGGCATCCCCGACGCGAGCTCGAGATTGGCCACGGGCAAGAGCCACTGCGCGAGCAGCGTGGGATCGGTGAGCGCGCGCCACACCTTCTCGGGCGAATGATGCAAATCGAAATCGAACGAAATGGAGTCGGTTTGCGATCGTGGGGTCGTGTCGGTGACGGTCATTCGTCCATGGTCTCCAGCAGTTGCTCCAGTCGGCCAACGTGCTCCGTCCAGAAGGCGCGGTAGTGCGCGATCCAGTCGATGAGCGGCTTCATCCCGCGCGGCTCCACGCGGTAGTAGACGCAGCGCCCCTCGCGCCGTCCGTGCACCAGACCGGCGTCCTTCAAGGCAGCGAGATGCTGCGAGACCGCGGGCTGCGAGATGTCGAACCGTGCAGTGAGGTCCTTCACCGCCACTTCACCACGCGTGAGCGACTCGAAGATCGCCCGGCGACTGGGGTCTGCCAGCGCCTGGAAGATCCTGTTCTCCACTCCGGCCGCGATCTGCATGGCGATAGATAAGTCACCACTTATTAGTTGTCAAGAGCCCGAGTCGGGGTCAGAGTCGGGGTCAGAGTCGAGGATGGCAGTTCGCACCGCGCGTCACCCTCTCGTGAAACACGCCTCGCGCGCGATGTACCGCACATAGTAGAAGTCCCGACTTCTTACGACGCGGCCCTGTTCCCACTGCAGACGAATGAAATAGTCCGGCTGTGTCGACACCGGCCCTAGATAGCGAGCATACCGCCGAAGATCCGTCATCTCCTCGGCCGAGATGCTCGGCGTCGACGAGGCAGTCGCGGCGATGTTTGCTCGCGCGCGCACGAGAGCGCCCTTGACGGCAAGGACGGTAGTTCCCATGGTCGTCGCTGTTTCTGCGAGCGAGTGGCCGAGCACGTCCTTCAGTGCGATGGCGCTGCGCTGAACCGGGGGAAGCGAGACGAACACCGCAAGCGCCGCTTCGACGAGTGCGGCATCGGGCTCCGTGTCCTCTGGCGCGCCGACGTCGGGCACGTCCCCGGAGCGTCCTAGCCCAACAGCTGATCAACTTCCGCCAGCAGTCCCTCCGCCGTAAACGGACGGGCGAGCAGCCGGACGCGTGCTCCCCACGTCGTTGTACCACGTGGAACGTCGTCGACGATGACGATGGCCGGCAGCTGCGTTAGCGTTGCAACGACGTCACGCTGCGGCTCGTCCACGACGAGACACTCCGGCGAGTACTCCGCCGCGAGACGAACCGCCGCGCTGACCGTCGCTGCTTCGAGAAGGCGCAAATCGGTGCGCTCGCGCAAACACTCACGGACATACTCGCGGACGTCCGCCTCGGCGGCGACAACGAGCACCGTGTGACTCATTCGCTCGTCGAGCGCCGGAACGACTGCCGCGGCCACGACCCGATCAGCGTCGAGGAACGCAACCTCCAACCGCACCCTCGACGAAGGAGAGGGCGTGGTCCCGCGCATCACTTCATTCCGATGCCGTGGGGACGCGCCGGCCCGGTCGCAAACGCCGTGTTGAAGTCCACCACGCGGAATGCCTTGGGCACGGTAAGACTCTTCTCCCACACGTCGAGCACGCGCACCTTGTGGTCGCCGTCCAGCTTGACCTTCCCGAAGTCATCCTGGTTGAGGAAGTAGTCTGTTACCACCAACCGCTTGTCGTCGTGCGTGAGGTGCACCGAGTGCGGTCCCGTGTCCTTCCCGAAGCTGACGACGGAGACCTGCTTGAACTGCTTCGGGTTCGAGACGTCCAGCATCACGACCTGGCCCGCCATGATCGTGGCGTAAATGAGGCGTGCTCCAGTGCGCGGCAGTGCCAGCAGCCCTGGCATTCCGCCTCGCACCGGCGTGTCCACGTGCGGAATGACGGTTGCGGCGTCGAACGCCTGCACGTAGCTGCCATCGTCCGGGACGACGGTGTAAAAAAGCCCTGTGAACATATTGACCGTGACAACGCGTCCCCGCTTGTCGCCGGGAATGAACTTCACGTCCATCGTTCCCGCGTTGTCGGGCAGGAATACCGTCCGTGTAATACGGCGATTCTTCAGATCCCAGAATCGCACTGAACTCCTCAGCTCGATGGGTCCGGCGAATGCGTTCAGCGTCGTCACGGGATTGATGAAGTCACTCGTGACGAGCGCGTTCTTCGAGAAATCAGCGTCCATGCCGTGCGGGTTGAACGTTCCGTCGGCCGGCAGGACCGATGGATGCTCGGCGACGAGGTTCAGGTGCTTGTCGAATTCCACCACACGCCCGCCTGCCCCGCCAGACGCCGACCCCATGTTGGTGACGAGAAATCCTCCGCCGGGCAGCGCCAGAAATTCGTCGGTGATGCTGGAATTCGGCGCGCGAGTGGACTTCAGGAACTTGGGGTTCCGGGCGTCGGTGATGTCGAAGAAGAAGATGTCGTTCTGGCCCTTGAGCACACTCAGCAGCCCGCCGCAGGCGAGAATCGTCTGGTCGTCGGACGTGTGGCAATGGTGCGGCTCGTTGCCGGTGTTGCCCGGTGGTGGGAGCGGCACCGTGCTGAGCACCTTGCCGTAGTTGCGCGATTTGCGGTCAAAATCGATGACCGCGAGAAAGTCAGGCGCGACGCGAGCCTGATCACTTGCCCACACGTAGAGCGTCGTCGCTTCCTTTCCGTGGCCCGCGTGGCCCGTCGCTTCCACGGCGTCGGACTTCTCGAGCGACGCCTCGGTCGGCAACGCTGCGACGTTGGGCGCCGCGACATCCGGCGTCGGTCCACAACCCGTGCCAATCGCAACCGCCGCAATCCATATGAGTCTCCGATCCGTACGCATGACCGCCTCCAGGCGTGAAGAAGGACGAACGATTCCTGGAGACGGTATCAGGCCGGTCGGAGGAGACTGAGCCTGCGCGTTGCGACTTCACACAACCAGCGTTGCACGCAACGTGGAGAACGTCCGATGCAACATGGGTGGTCACACCCAGCCCCCCGTGTCGCGCTCAGACGCGGGATCGACGCTCGGCGCGGTACGTCGCGGGTGTCATGCCGTACCTTTCATTGAAGCGGCGGCAGAAGTGCGACAGGCTGTTGAATCCCACCGCGTACGCCACGTCGGTCACGTTCGCTGACCCTTCAGTGAGGAGCCGCGCGCCTTCCTCGATCCGCACGCGCCAGATGAGGTCGGACGGCGACTCGCCGAAAAGTTGCTTGACGCGACGGAACAGATGCGAGCGGTCCTGCGACACCGCGTCCGCCAGCTCGCCCACACCAAAGTCGGGATCGCCGAGTCCGCGTTGGATCGCGTCTCCAACGCGCGCGACGTACGCCTGGTCGCTGGGTGCGACGTGCGCCACCACGCGCACCTCCGCCGGCGGGCTCGAGAACCGTTCGCGCAGCCGGCGTCGCGACGCGATCAGGTTCCGCACGCGCACGTCGAGCTCGCGCATCTCGAATGGCTTCACCATGTATTCGTCAGCGCCGCGCTCGAGTCCCTCCAGTCGCTGCTCGTCCTCCGCCTGCGCCGTGAGCAGGATGATAGCAAGAAAATCCGTCTCGGCGCTGGCGCGAAGAACGCGCACCAACTCGCGCCCGTCAGTGCCGGGCATCATCACGTCCGAGAGCACGACGTCCGGGAGGTGACGCCGTGCGAGAGCAATCCCTTCCGCGCCATCAGCCGCCTCGAGCACACGGAACCGCGCGGCGAAGTGATCGCGGATGTAGCTACGGAGGTCCTCGCTGTCGTCCACCACGAGGAGCGTGGGGACGTCTTCGCTGGGGGTCAGAGCCGGGGTCAGAGCCGGGGTCAGAGCCGGAGCGTCGGCCGCCGCCGCGACCACAACTCCATCGGACGCAACCAACGACGGGATGGTCGCCGTGAACGTCGTCCCGGCACTCCCGCTCTCCACCGCGATCGTTCCGCCGTGCAGCTCCACCAGCTCCTTCACCAGCGAGAGCCCGATCCCCGTTCCCGGCTGAATGCGCGTCGTCGATTCGTCTGCCTGGTAGAATCGCTCGAAGACGTGCGCAATCTGATCGGGAGCGATGCCGAGTCCGGAGTCCCGCACCACGAGCCGCGCAGATTCTCCATCCTTCGACAGCGCAACGTGCACCGTTCCACCACTCGGCGTGAACTTGATGGCGTTCGACACGAGGTTGGTGAGGATCTTCTCGACGGCATCGGCGTCGAACGCGCCGGGCAGCGCTTCGAGCGTCTCCAGCGTGAGTCGGATTTCCTTTCGTTCAGCCACGGGCGCGAACGCCGCGACAACGCCACGTGTGAAGGGACCCAGGTCGAGCGGACGCGGCGCGAGGTGCATCGCCCCCGCCTCGAGCTTCGCCACGTCGAGGATCTGGTTCACCAGTCGGAGAAGGCGCCGAGCGTTGCGGAGCGCCAGGTCGAGCCAGCGCTCGACCTGCGGGTCGCCGCCAGCGCGGGCGCGCAGATCCTCCAGCGGACCGATCGTGAGCGTGAGCGGAGTGCGGAGCTCGTGCGAGACGTTGGCGAAGAAGCGCGTCTTTGCATGGTCGAGCGACTGCAATGCGCCGTTCCGCGTGGCGAGCTCGCGCTCGCGTTCGCGCAAGTCGGCCGTGCGTTGGTCCACCACCTGCTCGAGGTGTGCGGCGCGAGCGCGCAGGCGTGCGTCGCGCACGCGGATGGCGACGAGCACGAGGATGCCTGCCGCGACGCCGAGGGCCCAACGGAAGAACCCAGTCTCCCACACGCGCGGAAGCACCCGGATCGCCAGCGCAGTTCCTGGTTCGTGCCACCCTCCCGCGGCGTCGCTCGCCTGCACGCGGAAGGTGTACCGCCCGGGCGGCACCTTTGTATAGAAGGCTGTGCGCCGACGGCCCGCGTCGACCCATCCGGCGTCGTAGCGCTCGAGCAGATATCGAAAGCGAACGTTCGCCGGCTCGAGGAACGTGAGCGCGGTGTACTCGATTTGCACGTCGCGCTGATCCGGTGCGAGCGCGACCGAATCTCGGTCCGGCCGAAGCGCGACACCCTTCGACGTCACCTGTTCGATCACCGCGGGCGTTCCGCGGTGCTCGCCGGTCACCTGCGCTGGATCGACGACGACGACGCCATCCTGCGTCGGAAACCAGAGACGCCCATCGAGTCCCTTCGCTCCGGCAGGCTGTACGCCACCGTTCCCTTCGCGGTTGCGCATGCCGTCGCGCTCCGAGTACGCCGTCGAGTGGATTGATGCGACGCGACCTTCCGCGAACGCATTCAGCTCCGCGCGAGGCACCCAGAAAATTCCCCGGTTGGTGTTCATCCAGAGCCGCCCCGCGTCGTCGCCGAGGATCTGGTGGATGACGTCGTCGAAGAGGCCATGCGTCGTAGCGAAACGAACGATGGACGTCTTCGCTGCCGCACGAACGTCCCCCCATGCGCGCGGATCCAGCCGAGCCAAGCCGCGCCCCTCGGTGCCGACCCAGAGCCAGCCGTCCGCGTCCGCATACAGCGAGCGAATCTGGTCACTCGGCAATCCGTCCTCGTGCGTGACGCGCGAGAACCGTCCATCGCGGTACCGCGCGAGACCGCCGCCATTCGTACCCATCCACAGCGCGCCGTCTCGCGTGGTCGCGAAGGCGCGGACCGTGGCGGTTGGCGCTCCGGACGCTGGAGGAAAGCTCGTCCAGCTCTGCCCGTCATAGCGAAAGAGACGCCCCAACGCGCCCGCCCAGAGGCCGCTCGCATCGCCGTGCAATGCGTACACGTGGCGACGTCGCAGGTCGGGCGGTCCTTCCGCGCGGCACACCATGGTGGGCGGCGCGCATGCGTACACGCCGACCGCGCCGACCCATAGCCGGCCCGTACCGTCCTGATGGAACGAATTGACGTCTCCGGCCACCTGCGTTCCCCGCACCTCGACCTGACCCGTCGCCGGATCGATGCGCCGAATTCCCGCGAACCTGCCCCACGAGCCGATCCAGACCGCACCGGCGCGGTCGACGTAGGTCGAGTAGACGTTCAACTGGCCGACGCGCTCGAGGTGGGGGTGGGTCGTAAAGAGCGCCGGCTTGAAACGATGGAGCCCGCCCTCCTGCGTGCCGATCCACATACTTCCTTCGCGGTCGAAGAGGGTGCCCGTTATGGCCCGCAGCCCCGCTATCGTGGAGACCCGTCGCCCGTCGCGGCGCACCGCGTTCCCCACCACGTTCCAGATCGCTCCTGCATCCGCCCAAACGCCAAGGCTCAACGACGGACCCGGCGGACTTACCAACTCGGCCTGGTCGGCATCGACGCGGTACATGCCGTCCGCAGCCTGGACGAACACCACTCCCGTCGCCGCCACCTGGGCAACGGTCGCGACGGCGAGCGCGCGGCCGGACGACTTTACCTCGACGAGGCCGTCGCGCCACCTCCAGAATCGCCGGACTCCGGCGATCCAGAGCGTGCCCGTCGCATCCTCGAACATGACGGTGATCTCGTCCGCATCGATCGCAGGATCGTCGAAGACCTTCGTCGCGCGACCGTCGCTGGTGATCCGGAAAATCCCCGCGCGCGTGGTGCCGACCAACAGGCTCCCGTCGCGCCGCTGTAGCATGGATCTGACGTTCGCATGCACGGTGGCGCGCGCGACTGGGACCAGGCTATCTCGACGGACGGTCCACAGCCCCTGCGTCGTTCCGACCCAGACGACGCCCCCGGAATCCACCAACAGCGCAGGATTGCGCTCATCCGGTTTTGTGCCCCGGAACGCGACGTTTGTGAAACGCCCGTCGCGAAAGCGAACGACGTGACCATGTTCGGTGGCAAGCCAGAGCGATCCGTCGCGTCCTTCCTTCAGGTGAATGATGCGGTTGCTGGGCAGCCCCGCTGAGTTGCCGGAGTTGAAGACGGTAAAGCGAACCCCGTCGAAGCGCACCAACCCGTCGAACGTCGCCAACCAGATGTATCCCGTGCGGTCCTGGATGATGGCGTTGATGGAGTTGACGGGGAGGCCGTCCTTGACGGTCCACGACTCGTGCACCCACAGGTGATCGACCGCATCGCGCGCCTGCGACGGCGCGCTGACGCCCTGCGCGTGCGCGCAGGAGGGCGTGAACACGAGCAACGTCGCGAGCACCGCCGCCCTTAGTCGCCACGTATGGTCTTTCATCGACAAGCGGATGCGCATCAAACTGAACCATGCGTGTGGGTGCACATTGGCGTGCGAACTTAGCGCGACAAAACGAGCATTCTGACGAATTGGGCCTACTCCAACATCGCGGGACAGCCGGTTCTTCCCGGTCTCACTATTCTGCCCGCCGCGAGTTTCTTCTACGCCGGGCCGAGCGGACTTGCGCTTTCCAGTCTCAGGCTCGCGCTGAGGGGATCAAAGTTTGAATCCGTAACTGGCGTCGGAGACGTCACGATCTCCTTCCTGAGGGGCACCGAGATCGGCTCTGCGTCCCTGGTCGAGTCGTGGAACTTTTCGGCATGGACGGATTGGCGTCCTCAGATTTACTCCTTCGCATCCATCACCGGCGCCCACTTCATAACGGGCGAGACGTATTGGCTCGCCCTCCTGACGGGACAAAGCGGGACGACGGCGGGCGGTTGGCAGATGAATGATCAAGGCGCGCTGGGGCGCAGCATGTACCATAGCGGTTTGGGAGTATGGACACACCATGACGACCCCGCTCCCGCATGGGATGTGTCGGCAGTGGCCGCGGTGCCGGAGCCCACCTCGATAGTGCTATTCGCCACTGGGCTTGCCGGGCTACTTGGGAGCGGAGTCACTCGCCGGAAGCAGCGCGCGTAGCCTTTGTTGAGACTCGCGAAAAGCGGCTGCCGACACGGCAGCCGCCTTTCGTCCCCCAGCCCCATCACCCGAGCGCGACGTCGGCTAGAAGAATCCCAGCGCGTCTGGGCTGTAGCTCACGAGCAGGTTCTTGGTCTGCTGGTAGTGACTGAGCATCATCTTGTGGTTCTCGCGACCGATGCCCGACTGCTTGTAGCCACCGAATGCCGCACCTGCGGGATAGAGATGGTAGCAGTTGGTCCACACGCGACCGGCCTTGATGCCGCGTCCCATGCGGTAGCAGGTGTTCGCGTCGCGCGACCAGACACCAGCTCCGAGTCCGTACAGCGTGTCGTTCGCGATCGCTAAGGCGTCGTCCAGATCCGTGAACGTCGTGACGGAGACCACGGGTCCGAAGATCTCCTCCTGGAACACCCGCATCTTGTTGTGCCCCTCGAGAATCGTCGGCTGCACGTAGTAGCCGTCCTTCAGCTCGCCCGTGAGTGTCGCGCGGTCACCGCCGGTACGCACCGTGGCGCCCTCCGCCTTACCGATGACGAGGTAGCCGAGAATCTTCTCGAACTGCTCGCTCGACGACTGGGCGCCGATCATCGTGGCGGGATCCAGCGGATGTCCCTGCCTGATCGCCTTCACGCGCGCGGTGGCCCGCTCCATGAATGCGTCGTAGATCGACTCCTGCACGAGCGCGCGCGATGGGCACGTACACACTTCGCCTTGATTGAGTGCGAACATCGCGAACCCTTCGAGTGCCTTGTCGAAGTAGGCATCGTCGGCATCCATCACATCCGCGAAGAAGATGTTCGGCGACTTGCCGCCCAGCTCCAGCGTGACGGGAATGAGATTCTCCGACGCGTACTGCGCAATCAGGCGTCCGGTCGACGTCGCGCCGGTAAAGGCGACCTTCGCGACACGGGGGCTCGACGCGAGCGGCTTGCCTGCTTCGACGCCGTAGCCTTGCACCACATTCAGCACGCCGGGCGGCAGGAGGTCGGCGATCAGCTCGACGAATGCCATGATCGACACCGGGGTTTGCTCGGCCGGCTTGAGCACGACCGCGTTGCCGGCCGCGAGCGCCGGCGCCAGCTTCCACACGGCCATGAGCAGTGGGAAGTTCCACGGAATGATCTGCGCGACGACACCGAGTGGCTCGTGGAAGTGGTACGCGACTGTGTCGTTGTCGATCTCGCCAGCCGAGCCTTCCTGCGCACGGATGCACCCGGCGAAATAACGGAAGTGGTCGATGGCAAGCGGCAGATCGGCAGCCATGGTCTCGCGGATCGGCTTGCCGTTGTCGATCGTCTCGATTACCGCAATGGCGTCGAGATTCTGCTCGAGGCGGTCGGCGATCTTGTTGAGAATGATCGCGCGTGCTGCCACGGACGTGCGCCCCCACGCCGGCGCGGCCGCGTGCGCCGCATCGAGCGCGAGTTCCACATCTTCCGCACTCGAGCGCGCGACCTCGCAGAGGTGCTGTCCGGTGATCGGCGTCAGATTGGAGAAGTAGCGACCCTGTACGGGGGCGCGGTATGCACCACCGATCCAGTTGTCGTAGCGTGCCTTGATCGGGATGGTGATGGCGAACTGGCGCGCGGCATCCGGTAGCGTGGCGATGGAGGCGGTGATCGGCGTGACGGTGGCAGACATGCGCGGACCTCTCGGCTGACATCGGGAATCGAAGCGAGTTGCTGTCGGTTGTACCTCGATACGATGCCGTCGCAGTAGCGCGTTGTCTGCCGGGAGATCTCCGGCCCTGATCGAGGACAATTCCCCACGTCGCGAGGCCTCCTGCATCGGTACGATTCGACATACGGTCATCGTCGCGTCTCGAATGAAGGAACGATCACATGACAACCAGGATGCAGGCTGCGGTCGTGGAGCAGTTCGGCAAGCCGTTGGAGATTCGGGAGTGGAGCATCCCCACGCCAGGCGCCGGACAGATTCTCGTCAAGACGGAGGCGTGCGGCGTGTGTCACACGGATCTCCATGCTGCGAGCGGCGACTGGCCGGTGAAGCCGTCGCTTCCCTTCATTCCTGGCCACGAGGGGATCGGCATCGTTGCTGCGCTCGGCGCGGGCGTGACAAGCGTGAAGGAAGGCGATCGCGTCGGGGTGCCGTGGCTGTACTCGGCGTGTGGGCACTGCGAGCATTGCCTTGCCGCGTGGGAGACCGTGTGCGCGGACGCGCAGTTCGGCGGCTACACGAAGAACGGTGGCTTCGCGGAATACATTCTCGCGAATCCGGAGTATGTGGCGCACATACCCGCAGGACTGGCTCCCACGGAAGCCGCGCCGATCATCTGCGCTGGCGTGACGAGCTACAAGGGCATCAAGGTCGCCGACGTGCAGTCGGGCGAATGGATCGCCGTCTCAGGAGTCGGCGGATTGGGGCATCTCGCCATCCAGTATGCGAAGGCAATGGGCCTGAAGGTCTGCGCGGTGGACGTCGATGACCGCAAGCTCGCCCACGCCACGCGCCTCGGCGCTGATCTCGTCGTCAACGCGCAGACGACCGACGCGGCCGCTGCCGTGACGAAGGGCACCGATGGCGGAGCGCACGGCGTGCTCATCACCGCGCCGTCACTCGGCGCGTTCAAGCAGGGCGTCGGCATGGCTCGCAAGCGTGGCACCTGCGTGCTTGTGGGACTGCCGCCCGGCGAGTTCCCGTTGCCGCTGTTCGACGTCGTGGCGAACTGTCTCACCATCCGCGGCTCGTTCGTCGGTACGCGCCGGGACATGGCGGAGGCGCTTGCGTTTGCCGCCGAGGGTAAGGTGAAGGCGGACATCGAGCTGCAGCCGCTGTCGGCGATCAACACCGTCTTCGAGCGGCTCGCTTGCGGCGAAGTGCCGTCGCGAGTGGTGCTGGATTTCGCACCGGCAAAGGTTGATGCACCTCAGCGCGAGGGTTGCAGCGAGGCGATCGAGTCGCGCGAGATGACGCTGACCAGCTGATCAGGGCTGGGTGGTCTCACCCGGTTTCTGCATCCCGCAGGAGCGAGCGCAGCGAGCGAGTGTCGGGATCTACTGTACCCGCGCATGACGCAAGTCGGAGCAAGACGGTAGATCCCGACACTCGCGCTGCTCGTGCGGGATGACGCTCGACGTTCGGCTTCGGGGCGGGCCCAAAGAAATACCGGGCCGCCCGGAACTTCAGCTCCCCGCCACGAACGCCCCGGCTGACGCTCTCGCTCGAACCGCATCGAAGATTTCTCGCGCGAGAACGGGGAACGCCGCGCCCTGAAACGCCTGATCAGCCATGTAGCGCGTCACAATCTCGTCGTTTTCCCCCATTCGTTCGATCATCAGATCGGCTACGAGCTTCTTGATTCCAAGCTCGAACTTGTCGAGCGGATTGGCCATCGCAGTCTGAATGATCTGCTCATTGCGGCAAGCCTTCTCCTTGATCTGCTGGAAGAACAGGCGATCCTCCTCGCTGAACTGCGTCCCAAATCGTTCGTTCAACAGCTCGAGGATCTCCGATAGCGGGGCCTTTTCGTCGTTTGCGTTACCGGTACCGACGTCGCTCGGACTCTTGATGAATTGCGCACTACCTTCTTTCACGGCGATCGCGCCCAAGAAGGTGCGTTCCATGCGATAGTAGTACAGGGCCACATCGTCCCCGATGTTGACATTCGCGCTATCGCGCCCTGTCGGAAGATGCGGAAGGACAAATCGGCCGTAGCTGTACAACAGTTCGAGGTCGGCATCGGCGTATGGAACGATCTGGCTCAGAAATGCATACAGCTTCACGAAGCCGGACAACTTCTCGCGAAACTCATCACGCTGCGGCTCGTCGGCCATCGCCTTGAAGCGGTCCACGGCCGGCTGGAGATGCAAGTGCATGTGCGCGTGATCCGCTGCCCCCTGCTTGTCCGCAGGTTTGTAGAAAACGCGTGCGAAGGCCTCCACTTCGCTCCAATGGTAGACCTGCGCCTGATCGAGCTCATGCTTCAAGGCGTCAAGTGTCGATGGATCCGAGATGCCGGCCAGTTCCGTCTTGTCGAAGTACGGCTTGAATGCGCGATAGATGTTCTCATCGTCGTTCACGAAGTCGAGGACGAACGGCGCCTCCTTCCCGGGGATCATGCGATTGAGCCTCGACAGCGTCTGCACCGCCTGGACACCGTCCAATCGCTTGTCAACGTACATCGCACAGAGAAGCGGCTGATCGAAGCCGGTTTGATACTTGTTCGCAACGAGGAGCACCTGATAGTCCGGCGTCGCAAAGCGTGCCGGGAGCGCGCCTTCGCCGATCGGCCTGCCGGTCACGACGTCGGTATTCATCCCGGGCTCGGTGTACTCGATGCCGGTGTCGGGTCTCGAACTGTTCCGCTGAACGCGACCAGAGGACGGATATCCGCGTAGCTGTTTTCCGCGAGATACCGCTCGAACGCAAGCTTGTACCGCACGGCATGGAGACGAGACGGCGTGACCACCATCGCCTTGCCACGTCCACTGAGACGGTGCATGACGCTGCGACGGAAGTGCTCGATGATCACCTCCGTTTTCTGCTCGATGTTGTGCGGGTGCAGGCTCATGAACTTGGCCAACGCACGCGCAGCCTTCTTCTTCGGAAGATCCGGGTCGTCCTCGGCGGCCTTCAACAGCCTGTAGTACACGTTGTACGTCGTGTAGTTGGCAAGCACGTCGAGGATGAACCCTTCCTCGATTGCCTGGCGCATGCTGTACAGGTGAAAGGCTTCCGGCTTTCCACTCGCGCCCATTCGCCCGAACAGCTCGAGTGTTTTTCCCTTGGGTGTCGCGGTGAACGCGAAGAAGCTCAGGTTCGGTTGCCTTCCCCGAGAAGCCATGACCTGATTGAGTCGATCCTCCCAATCGCATTCATCCTCGCCGCCGTCGATGATGCTGCCACCAAGGATCTCCTTCAATTCCCGGGACGTCTCTCCGCTCTGGCTGGAGTGCGCTTCATCGACAATGATCGCGTAGCGCCGCTTCGCAATTGCGTCTGCCCACAGCCTTGCCCACGTTCGTTCTTCCGCGCTCGCGTTCTCCTGCGTCTCCGCGCCTGCCGCGTGCGGAAGTCCCTTCAGGACGAACGGAAATTTCTGTAGCGTGGTAATCACGATCTTTGTGCCATCCACGAGCGCCTTCGCGAGTTGCCTGCTGTCCTCGTCGATCGCCTTGACCACTCCCTGCGCGTGTTCGATCTGATAGATGGCGTCCTGAAGCTGCTGATCGAGAACCCGGCGATCTGTGATGACAACCACGCAATCGAAGACCTTTGCGTCCTGACTGTCGTGGAGGCTCGCGAGGCGATGCGAGAGCCACGAGATGCTGTTGGTCTTGCCGCTGCCGGCGGAGTGCTGGATCAGGTAGTTCCGTCCCGGTCCCTCGCTTCGCGCGGCACCAACGATGTTCTGCACGGCATCAAGCTGGTGATAGCGGGGAAAAATGACCGCTTCCTTCGTGATGGTTCGTTGCCCGCCCTTTCCGTCATCGACTTTCTCTTCCTTCGTTTCCACGAACATGTAGTGGCCGAGGATGTCGAGAAAGCTGTCGCGCTGGAGTACGTCTTCCCAGAAGTATCCAGTGCGGTATCCGGACGGATGCTGCGGATTCCCCGCCCCGCACTGCACCTCGTTGGGGTGGCTGCCGCGATTGAACGGCAGGAAATGCGTGTCGGCTCCCCGCAGGCGCGTGGACATGTGCACCTCGTCCGGATCGGCGGCGAAGTGAACGAGTGCACGGCTCTTGAACACGAACAACGGCGCACGTGGGTCGCGATCCGACTGGTACTGAGTTACTGCCTTCCGCCAGTTCTGGCCTGTGCCGGGATTCTTGAGTTCGCAGGTCGCGACCGGCAGTCCGTTGATCGCAAACACGACGTCGACGGTGTCGTTGTTGCCCGGATGGCAGGGCACCTGTCGAGTCACAGTGAGGTCGTTCCTGGCGTATTGCGCGAGGACGTCTTCATTCAGACCGTGCGCCGGCTTGAAGTAGGCCAGACGAAAGGTCTTGCCGTAGAACTTGAAGCCGTGGCGCAGCACATGGAGCGCGCCCTTGAGGTCCAGCTCCTTGACCAGCCCGTCGACGATGAGCTTCTCCAACCCTGCTCCGTGAAGCGCCCGCATCTCGGCCCAGAGCTTTGGCTGCGTCTCCTGGAGAAAAGCAGCGACGCGCGCCGGGAACAGGGCACGTTCCTTGTCCCATTCCGATATGTTGCCGACCGTCCAGCGACCCTGCTTCAGGAGGATCTCCTGGACGTAGCTTTCGAACGCTTTTTCGGTCGTCTGGGGCATGAGATCAATTGTCCGTCAAATAAGACGAAGCGGGCTCGTGAACTGTAAGTCCTTTGAAATCAACGTGTGGGACGGCCGGTTCATGAGCGGACGCCGCCTGGGAGGCTATTCCATCAAATAACCATCAAATAAGAATTCGACGCGAGGTCAGGCCCAAAACGGAAGGTATTTTGCGTATTTCTTGCCCTGCGCAGGATCATAGGGCTTGATCCGCCCATCCTCCTGCGCGTCACGGATGATCCTGGAGGCAATGGCGGCGTTCTTCTCGTCGATGCCGAAGCGCTCCCGGAGGCTGGAATTCGTCATCGGATTCCGCTCGACATAGCGAAGACAGGCATGGAGGTAGCACGCGCGCACGCGATCCGCTCTATCCATGTCGTTGAGGGGGCGATGCGCGAAGAGGACCGCTCTCGTGCTTCCTTCTGGTGTCTCGAAGATCGGCGCTGGCAGCTGGTAGAATTCCGACTGGTCCACGACCTTGTCAATACCACTGCCCCGCTCTTCGCAAATACCGGCGCGGCGCATCAACGACGCGAGGGTCTCGTTGCGAGAACGTGGCGGAGAGTCGAGAAACCGCTCGGTCTTCACGAGTGGAAGACCCGGATTGGTGATCTCCATCCGGTCTGCGAAGATCTCGATCATCGGCCCTGCACCAGTGACCGAAAAATCCTGGTGGATGAGGGCATTGGCGACCAACTCGCGGATCGCTGGCTCGGGGAACATCGGCACGTCCTTTCGGATCGCCTTGCCGATCACCTCATTGCGTGGCAGGAGCGCGTTCACGAAATCGATCAGCCCCGCGAATCCGGCCGCGTAGCCCTTCTTGCCATCCTGTTCCCTGACGGTCGTGAGCCGCCCGTTGCCTTCATAGACGATGACACGCACCGCCTTTCGGCTCAGACTCTTAAACGCGTCGAGATTCTTGGCGAAGAGCTTCGCGCCGAGATTAGTGATGTCCCAACCACCGGCGCGGTTGCTCGTGATGAGTCGGTCATCCGCGAGCCGCGCCAGAATCTTGTCCCGGTCCGCCGGGAGCGGCACAGCCAGTAAATCGAAATACGTCTGGTAGTCCAGCAGTGCGATGACCTGTGCCGCATCAACGCGCTCCACCGCGTTCAAGTCCTCGAACGGCGTTGTCTCGAAAATCTTCCACAGATCTCGCTCGAGATCCGGATAGTCCTTCAGTTTCTGCCGGTACGACGCAACGCGAATGTGCTCCACGCCGGCGAACTGGGTGGGCATGGTCGTGGCGCGGGGGATTTCCAGCAGCACCATCGGCTTCTGCTCGAACAGAAACTCATAGAAGTGGAAATGCAGGCGCGGCGTGAGGAGATGACTCAGCCAGTTTTCCAAGTCCTCGTTTCCCTTCTTTGTCTGGCCGGGCTTGAATGACGTTCCGACGATTGGACGGGCCTACGACAACTACACGATTTGACTGAGACATCCGCATGCGGGCGCGAACATCGCATCGGGCGCTCGCTTCGGGGATGTGGTTTCGCGCGGACGCAGACGCCAGTCGAACGATTCTGGCTGATGAGAGAGAACGTAGCTCGTGCCCGTCTTGCGCCCCGTGGCGGGACCGATGGCCACCGCGAAAGGATTGTCGGCATTGTATGCGGCCGTCGTCATCGGCAAGCCGATCACCAGCGACGATTTCTCGTTGAACTGTCGCGACGACAGCACGAAGAAGGATGAACATCACGCAGCGCGCGTCCGACCTGCGCGTTGCAATCAATCCAGATGACGACCAAGGTGGACGAGGGTTGGACCGACGCGATCACATCGCGCGTGATGACGTCGGCACGCTGACCAAGAGTTGTCGCGCCGCACGGACGGTCGTTGCCTCGCGCGTGAGCGTCTCGACCGTCGTCCGATACAGCCGCGCGGCGCGCGCAGGGCTGTCTCCCACGCAGAGCGCGCCCACCTTCCCATATCGCGGAAGCGCGCCGATGAGGTGAAACATTACACCCTGCTGCGTCGCGGCGTCGTAGTGCAATCCGTTCGTGACCGCGATGTCGATCAGTCCATCGGGATCCAGACCGGCGAGGGCCGGATGCGTGATGTTGTCGGTGGCGTGGTAGAATCGGCGCCGGCCCGTGCGCGTCCGAAACGTGCCGCTGTCGGCGTCGTACGTGCCGTCCGTGAGAAACTGTAGCATCAGGAACGGATGGGTCGTTCCGCCCTTCCTGATGTTGATCTCGATCGCGTAGTTCTGCCAACGGTCGCTCTCGAGTACGCTCACGAAATCGATCGCGAAACGCCCGAGCACACCGTCATCGGCGAGTGCGGCGGTGACGCGCAGCGCGGACTCCTGAATGTCGTGGCAATAGGCTGGATTCGCCGGAAACGTGCACCCGAGATAGACCTGTCCCGAGGGACCGCCGAGCAGTTGGTCGTGCGACGAGATGACGCTTTGTCGGCCGAGCGGATCGACGCGGCATTGCACCGACGGCGACCGGACGGCCGCGCCTTCGACGAAACTCTCGACGACGCCGCCCATCGCTGCGAACTTCGCCGCGTAGCGGTCCCAGGTCTCGTCGGCGGCTTCGAAGCGGAGTCGCGAAGGCAGGCGATCGGCGACCCATCGCGTAAGGTCACCGTGCGCGGGTGCGTCGTCGAATGAGAACACCGCGTTGCCATCGCCGGAGAAGCCTTCGTTCAGCTTGACGACCGCCCGGCGGAGCGTTGACTGTTCCTGCTTGAGCGCACTGAGCGCCGCGGCGACGTCGCGCGCATCACGTAGATGCTCGAACCCCGACGGGCACGCGACGCCGGCCCGCCGAAACATGTCTCGACTGCCGCTCTTGGTGCCAAGGTGCTGAAGGTCCGGATCGCACGCATAGAGCGGGATGCCGATGGACACCGCGAGCGAGCGCTCGAGACAGGTGGCGGCGAAGCACGTCATGTGCGCGGAATCACGATCCGGAATGGCCAAGCGAATGCGCTCGAGTAGATCACGTCTCGCCAGCAACTTCTCCGCGAGAATGCCGGAGGACGCATCGTCGCAACTCAGCAAGGTGAGGCGCCGTCGCGCGTGACTCGGCGGTACGCCGGGTAGCAGGTGTAGGTAGTAGTCGATGACGGCAGGCGCGATCGGCTCGCTGGTCACGTACACCACGCTCGCGCGCGGGTACCGGAGCAGCATCAGCATGCACAGCAGCCGCTCCTCGTAGTGATTCGCGCCCGATAGCTTGGCGAGCTCCTCGCGGGGCAAGGACATGCTCGGCACGACCACGACAGTGCGTTCAGCCGCTGGATCGGGAAAGACGCGCGCGAAGAGAGGCCCGAGTCGCCGTTGAATCTCTGCGAACAGGTTGCGCTCATCATCCGAGCCGTGCGCGGGGAGCGCGATGCCCTGAACGTCAGTCATCTGCGAAACCGGTGCCTCTAAAGGCGCGCTATCGATTCGATCATTGGCCGGAAGCGCTCCATCTCGCTCCGAGCGGTCACGTCCTCGACCGTCATGACGAGACCGTCCATCCCATCCCGGGCACCAGACAACGGCGTCGCATTCACGCAGAAACGGCGTCCACGCAGCCAATCGCGGCTCTCCAGCGGGCTGCCGGCGCCGAGTGTGATCTCCTGGCCACGCACGGTTTCGCCGGCAAGCAAGGCACGAGTGACGATGGCGTCGAGGTCCGCCGACGCAGCGCTCGCATGCGCCGCCGACCAGAAGTGGCGGGCGGCATCGTTTGCGTAGGTGAGCGCGCCATCCTTGGCGAGAAGCAGAACACCGACCGGCAGGTGCAGCAGGAGCGCCGTGATGATGGCGGGCGTCCCAGCCACTGGCGGCTCTGTCGAGTCATTCGTGACCGCGACCGAGGGTGCCGATGGCCGAGGGGGTGAAGTCTCCCTTGGTTTGTCGTTTGTGGCGCGGTCAGCAACGTTGCGTGACATCGTTTGGTCCTCGGGACGGTATCGCCGTGACATTCCGTGGGTGAATCGCGCGTGCTCGACAAAGGTGTTCCCGTAGACTCGGTGCCGCAGTCGGGCGGGCACCCCATCTTGGGCGGGAAATCCCTGACACGAGCGGAACCCTTTGGGTGTCTGTCGGCAGGAGACCGCCAAGACGGCACAGGAAGCGAGCAGTCAGGTAGAGTGAGCTCGCGATGGACGGTGATAAAGTGATGTTGCAACATTCACACTCTCGGCGCCCACGGTGCCTCGCGAGTGATTCACTTGTGCTCGCGGCATCGAGAGACACATTGCGTCATCCGGCGCATGCTCGTCACACTCGTCGATCCCATTGTCGCACGATGAAAGCACTTCTTCGCCTGGTCGTCGCGGGCGCTCTTATGGGCGGCTGCGCGCACGCCGCCATTTCGATTCCGGCGGCCGCGACACTCAAGGACGCCTACACAGGCGCCTTCCTGATCGGCACGGCGGTCAATGGGCCGATCGTCTCCGGACAGGACAGCACGACGCAGCGGCTCGTGGCGCAGCACTTCAACACCATCACGATCGAGAACGACCTCAAGGCGGAGCGGGTGAATCCGGCGCGAGGCGTCTTTGATTTCCGCGCTGGGGACGCGTTCGTCGAGTACGGGACCAAGAACGGCATGTTCATGGTGGGCCACACCCTCGTGTGGCACAATCAGACTCCCGCGTGGTTCTTCCAGGACTCGACCGGCAAGCCGAACTCCCGCGAGGCACAGGTCGAGCGTCTGCGGAGTCACATCGAAGCGGTTGCCGGACGATACAAGGGCAAGCTGCACGCATGGGACGTCGTGAACGAGGTGATCGACAACGACGGATCCTATCGCCCCACGACCTGGGTGCGCGGCATCGGCAACGGCGATAGTCTCGTACAGCTGTCCTTCAAGTTCGCGAGCACCTATGCGCCCGGAGCGGAGCTGTACTACAACGACTTCAATGCATGGCGACCGGCGAAGCGCGATGGCATCGTCCGTCTCGTCCGCATGCTCCAGAAGGAAGGCATTCGCATCGATGGCATCGGGATGCAGGGTCACTGGGGACTGAACTACCCGAAGACGGAATACATCGAGGCCGCAATCGACTCCTTTGCCGCCACCGGAGTGAAGGTGATGATCACCGAGCTCGATGTGGACGTCCTTCCATTGACGCGCGAAGGCCAGATCATCGGGCAAGGCATGAGCGACCCGCAGTTCCAGCTCCCGGAGTTCAAGGAGTATCTCGATCCCTACGCGAGGGGTTTGCCCGCCGACGTGGAGCGACAGCTGACCGCCCGATACGCCGAGTTGTTCCGCATCTTCTATAAGAAACGAGACAGGATCGACCGCGTGACCCTCTGGGGAGTTCACGACGGCATGTCGTGGAAGAACGGCTACCCGATACCTGGGCGCACGAACTATCCGCTCCTGTTCTCGCGTGACCGGCGGCCCAAGCCCGCGTTCGATGCGGTGCTCGCCGTGCCATCGGGCCGGCGGTAGAGATGACGACCTCGGCTCCTCTCCGCGACACGCAGGACGACACGGCACTTGGCCGCGCCACGATGCGCCGGGTGTCGTTGCGGCTGATTCCGTTCATCCTGCTCCTGTACATCTTCAACTTCCTCGATCGCACGAACGTCGGCATCGCGGCGCTGCAGATGAACCGCGACCTGCAGTTCAGTCCCGCCGCATACAGTCTCGGCGCCGGCATCTTCTTCATCGCGTACGCGGTGTTCGAGGTGCCGAGCAACATCTTCCTTGCGCGCGTAGGACCGCGATTCTGGATCGCACGCATCTGCATCACCTGGGGCATCATTGCCTCGGCGATGATGTTCGTCCGCACGCCGATGCACTTTTACGTGCTTCGCTTCCTGCTTGGCGTCGCCGAGGCGGGATTCTTTCCCGGTATTGTGTTCTACCTGAGCCAGTGGTTTCCCGCGACGATGCGCGCAAGGGCACAGTCGCGGTTCATGCTGGGAATACCGTTGGCGAATACCATCGGAGGCTTCGTCGGCGGATGGCTGCTCACGCTGGACGGGCGATTGGGCATCGCCGGATGGCAGTGGCTGTTCGTACTCGAGGGAATCCCATCGGTGCTCCTCGGCGTCAGTGTGCTGTTCGTGCTCACCGACAAGCCAGCGGATGCGAGGTGGCTGGACGGACAGCAGCGCGAGTGGCTCGTCGCACGAATGCAGCGCGACGAGGACACCTCGCGCGCGCCGCACGGCCTCCCTCCCCTGCGTGCGCTACGCAACGGCTTCCTGTGGCTCACCGCCATCGCGTTCATGCTCGTGAACACCGGCGCGTATGCGTATCAGTTCTGGGGGCCGACCATCATTCGCGACACCCTCGGCACGTCGAGTGTGGAGACGGGCTACGTCGTCGCGCTCATCGGAGTCGTCAGCGCGATCACCATGCTCCTGGTGAGCAAAAGCTCGGACCGCATGAACGAGCGCTTCCTGCACGCGGCGGGTTCGGTCCTGCTGGTGTGCGTGGGCGCCGCCGGTGTGGCACTGCTACCTACGCCAGCACTGCGCATCTGCGCGCTGGCACTGATGCCGATGGGCATGTGCTCGTTTCTCAGTCCGTACTTCTGCCTGCCGGGCATGCTGTTCCGCGGCAGCGCCCTGGCGGCGGCGATCGCGCTGGTGAACTCCATTGGCAATGTCGGAGGGTTCCTCGGCCCGAATGTGATCGGCACACTCGTGAGCGTCACGGGCAGCAACGACGGGGCATTTCTTTCCCTGGCGGCACTCGCATTCGTGGGCGCGTCGATCATCGTGGTGCTCCGGCGGCACGCGTCCGTTTCGGCGTGACGGGCCAGGCGACAGCACCAATAGTCCGGCCGAACGCAGCGAGTCCAGAAACACGGAAGCCCAACACATGCCGCGCGAAGAGCACGAAAGCCGCTCAGCTGATCGCGACTTGCCGCAGTTCGCACACGGTGCATTGTTCCTGCGTCTCGTGTGTTGGTTACGACGGACGGTTCACTTCACTGGAGCGTCATGTTTGGCAAACTACCGGATGAGGTCAGACGCATCACGGGCGAGTTCGCGGAATTGGCATCTACGTCCCAATACTGGAGTGGCTCGAACGATCGTTCTAGCATGGGAGAGCGCATCGAAGAAATTGTCGATTGTGACAGCGGCTCTCACTTGATCGGGATCGCCCAGGATTGGCAGGAACTCGCGCCGGGCATCATGGCACGTCTTGAGCAAGGCAATCCGATGGTGCGGATCCACCGCGGGGCGTGCCCCGTGCGGGTTCGGTTGAATTCCTACCGCACCTACGAATCATATACTGACTGGGAGCACTCATCGTCCTCGTCATCCGACCGCTGGGTGCGATATGAGGCGGAGTGATGAAGCGCGCGTCACGCGCTTTCTCCGCTAGAACGTGCGCCGATGGCTTTGACGGCGGCCGTACGAAACTCCAGGAGTCGCGCGCTGCGCCGATTTCGACTGGAGCGGCGGACAGAATACTCGGATTCCCAATCCGATTGTTTGAGTTGCGAACAGTCCGTTGGCAACGGATACATTGGTCGCAGCCGATAGCGAACCCGCGGCGCCGCGTATGCATCACATCCGAAGTAGAGTTGCGGTCGGCGAGACCCCGCGCGCGTCACCTCTGGCGCAAATTGTCAATGTGCGCCATAGTAGTGGCACGTGAGCGCCCCCCTGCCCACGAGGAGTGCGCTCGAGTCCGTCCACTGCAGTGGCCTCTGCCGAGGCTGCGCGGCAGTGGCTGCCCTCCTCAGCACAGAGGTCCCATGAAGAGACGAACTATCGTGTTGACCGCGGCTGTCTTACTCGCCCCGGTCACGGCTTTCGCCCAAGGTGAACTGCCGTCGTGTAGCCGGGGTACGGCCGGCTCCATTGCGCCATACGCGTGGGCCTTCGTCAACGGCGCGTGTACGGATTTCAGCGAATGGATTTTCCCCGACACCGGTCACATGGTGTGGAACGTCAACTCGCCGACGTTGGACCTGGGCGCAGCCTCGGTTCAGCTGCGGGGACGCATGGACGGTGACCCGTTCATCACCTTTGGCGCGACGACGACCATCTTCTCGCCGGGCCCGGTCACGTTCGCGTTCCTGTTTGGCACGCCCATCGTGCCAGGCTCATACAACACCGCAACCAGCACGGGCGGCGTGTCGGTCACAAATGGCGCAAGGGGCAACACGACGGTCACCACAAGTGGCGTCTATCCGACCTACATCTCCGGCTACGGAACGGTCGGGTTCACGCCCACGAACCTCGGCGTCGATCTCGGCACCGCGGCATGCAATTCAACCGGGACGCCGTTTACCGTGACGACGGTGTGTGGCCAGGGCTCCCTGGGAAACTCGTTTCCCCTGACCTTCTACGACGGCCTCCAAGCCCTGCTGACGTACACGCAGGATGACGCGTTTAGCGTTGCGTCGTGGTCGGGCGCGGTGACGCTGAGTGTGGTTGCCACTCCCGAGCCGGCCACGATCGCGTTGGTCGGATTGGGGTTGGTTTTCGTCGGTGGCGTGGCAAGACGGCGTCGCACTTGAACCTGGTGACGCTGCGAAGTTGTGGGATAGCGCGATGGGGAGTCCAATTGGGCTCCCCATCGAGCATCCGACCCCGTAGCGATCTCGTTTTGCCCCGGTTGGTCCGTTTCTGCGCATGAGTATTCAAACGGGCCATTTCATGTCCCTTCTTGGCGAGATGCCGTGACTCAGTTCGCCGGCCACCCGACGAACCGTTGCCCTTGTCAAGCGATCATCGGTCGCAGGGCCAGGCCGCTCGAGCACTCAGCACAGGCACCGTGAAACCGTGACGTAGGAGTTCGCGTACCTCGCGGATGCGTCACGCCCTTGTACTCGCACTCAGCGTCGCCGTGTCAACGCCGGCGACCGCCCAAGACTTCGCGTTGCCAGCGGCTGCCATTGCCGACGCTGCCGTCTTGCACCGGGCGATGCCCGTTCTTGCCCGAGAGGTGCTCGCGCACTATCACGCGACCGACCGCGATACCTACCTCAACACCGTCTTCCGCCTGCAGATGGTCGCCGCCGACCACCCAGCGGCGCTCGCGACGCTCTCGAGTCTTCGCGCGCTCCGACGTGTGCGCGATCCGGAGTTCGCGCCGAGCGAATACACACAGTACGAGCTCTACGCGCGAGTCGCCGCGACAGCTACAGCTGGTAGCGCAGTGGCCTTCGACCGGACGGTTCGGGAGCAGTTCCTCGCCCTCACGTCATCGCTCTCCGACAAGGCGGCATACCGGGCCAGCACGGCCTTTCTCTTTTTCAACCTGGCGACAGCCGAGGCACAACTGCAGCGCGCTCTCGTGGCGCCGCGTGTTGCGTCGCGCCTCACACTTGATGATGCAGTGGCGCTGTGCCGACTCTATCACGTGGTTCAGGTGTACCACGCACTGTTGCCGGCGATGCCACCGATTCTCCGCGAGGCCGAGAGCCTGCGCTATGAAGTCGACGAGGCGGCGCGCGTCCCGATGCGCGACGGTAACGTGCTCTCGGCGGTCATCGTACGCCCTCGTCGGCTCGTTGGCCCGCAGCCCGCAATTCTCGAGCTCACCATCTACGCCAACGAGCAGAATCGCGCGACCGCGATGGAGTCGGCCGTCCAGGGTTTCGTTGGGATAGTTGTGACGTCGCGGGGGAAGCGCGGCAGCGCCGGCCCTGTGGTCCCCTGGGAACGCGAGGCCGTGGATGCCTACGACTTGCTCGACTGGATCAGTCGCCAGTCGTGGAGCAACGGATCGGTGGGGATGCTCGGTGGCAGCTATTCCGGCTTCACGCAATGGGCCGCGGCCAAGTACCTGCATCCCGCACTCAAGACGATCGTCCCGGCCGCCGCCGTCGCGCCAGGCATCGACTTTCCCCGCGAGAACGGCATCGTCCTCAACTTCCAGTACAGCTGGGCACATTATGTCGGCAGTGACTCGCTGCTCGACATCGCCAGCTACCGCGATGGCGCGCGCTGGGCGCGACTCGACAGCACATGGTTTGCCCGAGGGAGTGCGTATCGAGCGCTCGACGAGATCGACGGAGTCTCCAACCCGCTATTCCGCCGCTGGCTCGATCACGCGACGTACGACTCGTACTGGCAAGCGATGATCCCTGCCGGGCGGGAGTTCGCAAGCCTCGCGATCCCCGTGCTGACCATCACCGGCTACTTCGACGGCGCGCAGCCCGGCGCGCTCCACTACTTCCGCGAGCATCTGGCTCACCGCCCTTCCGCTGATCACACGCTGCTGATCGGGCCGTGGGATCATTTCGGCTCGCAGCGACGTCCGTCACCTGTGCTGGGGGACCTGCGGATCGATCCAGTCGCCAATGTCGACATCGTCGGTATCGTCTACCAGTGGATGGAGCACGTCCTGCGTGGAGGCCCTAGGCCGGTGCTACTCTCGGATCGCGTGAACTTCGAGGTGATCGGTACGAATACCTGGCACCACGTGCCCTCGCTGGCCGCGATGAGCAGCGACACGCTCACACTCTATCTTCGCGCGGCGACAATGGGCAGCGATCGGCGGCTGCTCCCGGTTCCCGATACGATGAGCACCGGTGTCGATGTGCGCGCGGACCTCGGAAACCGCACGGTGGTGAGCAGTACCTTCATTGCCGTCGGCTACGACTCCACCCTGGATCGATCGAACGGGGTGGCATTCATCGGCGACCCGTTGCCCGCGGCAACGACGATCAGCGGGTCGTTCACTGGGGAGCTTGTCGCCACGGTCAATGTGCGCGACGTCGACCTCGGGGTGGTGCTCTACGAACTGAATGCGGCAGGCAAGTACATACAGCTGTCGTACAATCTCGGCCGCGCGAGCCTCGCACGGGACCCGACGCAACGGCAGCTCCTCACGCCAGGCGCGCGAACGAGCATCCCGCTGAACAGGGCGCGGATCATCAGTCGCGTGGTGCCGGCCGGAAGTCGCCTCGTCGCGCTGGTGAACATCAACAAGAACCCGCAGAGCCAGATCAATTACGGAACCGGCAAGGATCCGAGCGATGAGACGATCCGCGATGCCCTCGTTCCGGTCCGGCTCACCCTGTTCGCACGAAGTCATCTCCGGATACCTGTCCTGCGATAAGCTATCCGCATCGCACATGCCGATGGCCTGCGCAAGCCCGCCGGCGAGTGGGATCCAGCTTCGACGGGAGTGAGATCGAACCGGTCATGAACCCTTTCGTCGGTGAGAAGCCGACGCCGACGATCGCCCCGCGATCGTTGATGCCGCGCGCGATCCTCATCGTCACGCCGTTCACCACGATCGGCGTTGGGCACGCGGTGACCGAGGTCCACTTGACGGCCGTGTAGTCGCCCGCGCTGTTGATGGCGGCGCCGACCACGATGCCGCCTTCGTTCACGCCGAGCGCGATCGTCTTGACAAAATCGCACCGGGGCAGCGTGTCGACGGACACATTTCGCCCGAGGCGCCAGCGCACTGCGGCGGGCGGGTAGAGGTCGACGTACCCTGCGGCGTAAACGCCGTCATCGCTGACCGCCGTGGCGTATGCATCGTTCTGGCCCGGTGTGGGCAGCTCCTTGGCGCCCGCGGCCTGCGTCCAGTAGAACGGACGGTGGAAGGTTTGATCAGACGCGCATCGAACTCACGCACCGTGCCGCGGCGCTCACTTCGGAGGGAACCTCCTCCGTGACGCGAGCCCATGTCGGGTTTGGGCGCCATCTGCCGTTATCCGCGGTGAAGCCACCATTTCACCAAGGACACCATGCACCCCGAGACTCGCGGGATCGGGAATATTCGCGGACCTACCTGCGCCATGTGTCATTGTGCGGCCGCGCTTCTCCCGCTGTTCCGCTGCCGTGTGTCGGCACCTGGGCGCGACCCTGGACTTGTATCTCACTGCAACCTGAGGCGAGACGGATGAACAGACACACCCGAGTTTGGCGAAGCGTGGCGGTGATCGCCGCGCTGGCCAGCATGGCCGTACCAGCTCAAGCTCAGCAAAAACAGTGGGTCGGGGCACTGCAGGGCACGAACGAAGTGCCGCCGAATGCGTCCACGGCAACGGGATGGGCGGACATCTTTCTCTCCGGGCCCTTCCTCACCGTCAACGTGATCTGGCAGGGACTGCTCGGCGGAAACGCCGGTGCTGCGCACATCCACTGCTGCACGGCGCCCGGGAGCAACATCGGCGTCGCGATCCCATTTATCAACTTCCCCGTCACGACAGGCGGCACGTACAATCGCATGTTCGATCTCAGAGATCCAACCGATTACAGCAACTTGTTCCTGGCCACCTTCGGGGGCCCTGCTGGTGCTGAAGCTGCGTTGATCGCCGGGCTCGATGCGGGCAATGCGTACGTCGACATTCACAACGGCACGTATCCCGGTGGGGAGATCCGCGCGAATATGGTGGTTGCAACGCCGGAGCCGGCGTCGTTGGCGCTGGTTGCGACAGGTCTCCTGGCGATCGTTGGCGCAGGCTGGAGCAGGCGTCGAACCAGCTGACGTGGCAATCGCAGCGGCCCGGCCCCCACGTGAGGCCGCGCCGCGGTCGTTCCTGTGGGCACCTTAGACGAGCACCCGCGTCCCGCGAAGTCGTTCCGCCACGGAGGCCACGTCCCCGCGACTCGACATGTCGAGCACGCCCGCGCGCACGCACACTGCCTCGAACCGCATGGACCCGTCGTCGATCGCCAGCTGCACCGCCTGCGGCAGTTCCAGCTCACCGCGCGCCGATGGTGCCACCGTTCGGCAGGCGCGGAAGATCTCGGGCGTAAAGAGCCAGCAGTTGAGGCTGGCGAAGAGCTTCGCACCCGGGTTCGCGCCAGGAAGAGGCGTCGCGACGATTCTCCGCAAGTATCCCTGCGCGTCGATCTCGAGCGCACCGAACCGCGAGACACGTTCCGCCGAAACGTTGCCCATGCTCACCAGCGCGTCGCGGTCGAACGCGATCAGCGCAGGCGTGCGTCGATGGTGCAGTTCCGCCAGCGCCTCAGAGGGATAGTAGTTGTCCGAGTTGATGACGACGAACGGCTCGCTCGCCGCGAACGTCTCCGCCGCGAGCACGGCGTCTGCGGTGCCCAGCGGCTTCTCCTGCACGGCGAACGCGATGCCCACGCGCGTAGGGGCGCCGGCGCCGCCGTAGTGATCGCGCACCACATCGTGCTCCGGGCCGATCACGACGCACACCTGCGTGAATCCAGCGTCAGCAAGTGCGCTGACCAGGTAGTCCATGAATGGCCGCCCGATGGGGATCATCCCCTTTACGCCGGCGTCGGCCGCAGTGGCCTGGGCGGCGTCGAGCGCCGCGCCGGCGTCGGCCTTGCGCATCCGGGTGCCGAGCCCGCGGGCGAGAATCACTGCGCGTGTCGTGGTCATCCTCGCTACTCCAGCCATCCGTCCTTCAGGTTGATGACGCGATTCCCGTATGTGGCGTTCTGCTCGGAGTGTGTCACCTGGATGATCGTGGTGCCCTCTCTGTTGAGGCGCGAGAACAGCTCCATGATCTCTCGCCCCTGCGCGGAATGGAGGTTGCCGGTGGGCTCGTCTGCGAGGAGCAGCTTGGGGCTGTGGATCAGGGCGCGCGCGACGCCCACGAGCTGCTGTTGGCCGCCACTCAGCTGGCTCGGGTACAGATCCTTCTTGGCGACCATGCCGAATCGGTCGAGCGTATCCGCCACGAGTGCCTGGCGATCCGGCTTCCTCATGTCGCGATACGACAGCGGAATATCGAGATTCTCGGCGACGGTGAGATCGTCGATGAGGTGATACTGCTGGAACACGAACCCGATGAGGCGCCGGTGCAGTGCCGAGCGGCGCTTCTGATCGAGAGAGTGGACGGGATTGTCGTCGAGAAAGTATTCACCGGTCCATCCGCCATCGAGCATGCCAATGATGCTCAGCATCGTGCTCTTGCCGGCGCCGGACGGACCCATGACGGTGACGAACTCGCCCTTCGCAATGTCGAGGGTGATTCGACGAAGGACGTAGCTGCGGCCGCCAGGGATGGGGAAGCTTTTCTCGACGTTGCGGAGGGAGATCATGAAGGAAATAAGCGTTGCGGCGAGGTGGTTGGAATCTCGAATGAGCGAAGGGGCGGATTGAACGCAGGCGTCGCTGCTCTACTCGCGCACGTGGATGCAACCGCACTGCCGCCTTCGAAAGGCGGGCTTGTGGAGGGACGCGCCAGGATATAGCATCTATGCTACATTCAGTATAGGAGCTGCGATGGATACGAGCGACGAAACTCCCGTCATCGCGCTCGACGTGCGCGACCTGCGAATGCGATACGGCACCAAGGATGTGCTCACCGGGGTGACCTTCACCGCGAAGCGCGGTGAGGTGTTGGCGTTGCTCGGGCCGAATGGCGCGGGGAAGACGACCACAATCGAGATCCTCGAGGGTTTCCGCATGCGGTCCGCGGGTACTGTGTCCGTCCTGGGGACCGATCCCGCACGAGCAAACGAAGCGTGGCGGGCCCGGATCGGCGTTGTGCTGCAGTCCTGGCGCGACCACAAATTCTGGCGAGTCCGCGAGCTGCTCGCGCACCTGGCACGGTTCTACGCGCCGTTTGCCACTGCCGACGTCACACGACCATGGGACGTGGACGAGCTCATCGACGTCGTCGGTCTATCACAGAGTGCGCATGCCAAGATCATCACCCTGTCAGGCGGGCAGCGGCGTCGCCTCGACGTTGCGATCGGAATAGTCGGCCGCCCTGAGATTGTGTTTTTCGACGAACCCACCGCGGGCTTCGATCCGCATGCACGTCGCGACTTCCACGATCTCATCCACCGACTGTCCGACTTCGAGAACACAACCATCTTGATGACGACGCACGACCTCGACGAGGCCGAGAAGATCGCCGACCGCATTCTCGTGCTCGACGAGGGGCGGATCGTCGCTGACGGCAG
>JANOIJ010000247.1:0-32145 GCA_031407575.1 Gemmatimonadaceae bacterium
TGCGTACGACGTGCTCAACGGCCCCGAACACCGGCCCGGGTTTCACATGACACCACTCGGCCACGAGCACACGCCGCGCGTGGGGCTGTACGTGCTCTCCGCGTACCTGATGAAGCTGGACATCGGGTTGATGTCGTGGCCGGTGCCTGCGTTCCTGCTCGTCGTGATCGCGCTCACGCTGCAACCGCGCGCGACGCGGTGGGACTACCTGCTGCTGGCGATCTTCGCCGGACTCTGCGTCGGATATGGCGCATACTGGTCGGAGAGCTACTTCATCGGGCCTCGCTTTCTTTATGTCGGCATCCCGGTACTGCTGCTCTACACCGCACGAATGCCGTTCGTGCTCCGCGAACGGTGGAGCGGACCAACGGTTCGACGCGCGGTGGCGTTGTTCATCCCACTCTGCCTGCTGCTCACGTGGGCGGTACCGCCCAAGCTCTTCGGTGTGGCGCGGCTGGCGCGGTTCTATCACGTCAGCGCGTCACCTGCCGCAGCGATCCTCGCTGAGACGAAACGCGCCTCGATCAGCAACGCGTTGGTGTTCGTTCCCGAGGGATGGCACGCGCGACTCGCCGCGCGGATGCGAGCACTTGGCGCTCGACCGCTCTTCGCCGAACTCGTCGCGGCGCAGTACGACGCGTGCACGCTGCACCAGTCCCTCGATCGCGCCGAGCAATCTGGGACTCCGTTCGATGCACGACTTCGGATGGTCATGCACGACATTTCGCGCGACGCGCCGGCTGAGCCGCTGGCCAACCTGCCGGGCGGCGATCAGGTGAGTCTCGTCCGCGGCCGAGCGCTAACACCAGCGTGCCTGGAGGAGATGGGCCAGCTCTCGTTCTTTGGCGTCAACCTGGCGGAGCTCATGCCTCACCAGCAGTTGGATGCGGACGGCAACCTCGGTGGGCGCGTGGTGTTCGCCCGCGATTTCGGCGCGCGGAACCTGCGGTTGCGCGACCGGTTTGCGGGTCGCACATGGTATGTGGCTCGGATCACGCGAGCTGACGGCGCGATCCGTGTGGCACTGGAGCCGTACCGCTGAGGGTTCGCCACACCATGGTCATTGGCCGTCGCGAGCGTCGAAGTGCCGAATTGCTCGCGATTTCTCGAACCACGATACTGGCCGATGAAGCCGATAGCGCCGATTCGCTCGGCGCGCATTCGCCATCCACATCACTCCGGGAGTACGCGCTTTCGGCCAGCTCGTAGCCGTGCTGGCGGCATCCGGCCCGGACGACAGCAAGCCCAGACAACGGCAACCCCAGACAACGGCAACCCCAGACGACGGAAAACCCCAGACAACGGCAACCCAAGACGACGACAAACCCCAGACGACGACAAACCCCAGACGGCGAACGCTGTCAGCGTTCCCAGCGTTCGTCGTCTGGGTTCACGCCGCTGCTCCAGATCCGCCTCCGTGGCTCCGCCCTCCGGGCGCCGGTGACAAGACATCGGCGAACGCCGCCGACCCCGGAACTCCCCGAAGAACCCCTTCTTTCTACCTGCCAGTTGATGGCACGTCCTCGGGACGAGTCTCGGCACTCTCGCTGTTCAAAATCGGCTACATCCGCGTTGAGGAATCTCGTGTCATTTTCTCTCGCACCAGTCCCGACGCCGGCGCGCAGGCCGGATCGCCGGCGCGGCAATTACCTGAAGGCGAATCAGGGCAGCGGCGCCAATCGCTTGACCGCGTCGAACGGATGATCCTTGTCCGACTTCGCAGCTGCGATGATTGCGGCGATCGCGCGCTTCAAGTCCTGGCCGTTACTCGCCAACACCGCGTCGAAGGCATCGAGGTCCGTGAGATAGACGCGACGGGACATCAGCACCGCGTTGTCGAAACGCGTGCGTTCGAGCGCGCGCGGCCCGATGGTCCGCAACTGCGGACCGACCTCGTGGATGATCTGTTGGCGTGCCTCGGCGAAGAGGGAGTCGCGTGCAGCCACGCGCGCGGCGGACGCCGCGGGCTCGTCGCCGGGCCGAGCCTTGAAGGCCGAGTCGACGCGAGCGTACAGGGACGCCCAGAAGAGGCCGAGCAGCTTCTCGTCGTTCCAGCGAGCGACCACCTCCGTCGCGGCGGCGCTGTCCCCCCGCGAGCGGAAGAACCGCTCGGCGCCGCGTGAGCCGACGAAGTTCGCGAAGCTCTCGTTGAACACGGCGCCGCCGGGCGCGTAGAACGTGTTGTGCGTGAGCTCGTGGATGACCGTTTCGGCGACGGTCAGCGAGTCGGCGCGGAGGGTGGTGGGGAGGAGTGGGTCGTTGAACCAACCCAGGGTGCTGAAGGCCGACGCGGGGCCGAGGCGCGCGTCGAAGCCGCGGTCAGTCAGTTTGCGCTCCTGGCGGCGAGCCTCGTCGAAGTCGAAGTAGCCCTTGTAGGGCACCCGTCCGACGATGGGAAACCACCACGAGTAGGACTGGAGGCGGTCGCGGTAGGCGCCAGACAGCACGAGGACGAGGGTGTCGCGATCGAGTCGGCTGTAGGTGGTGAAGCTCTCTCCCGTGGCCAGGGCGAGGGAATCGTGCGCGAAGGCGCGTGCGGCGAGCACGATGGCCAGCTTTGCGCGGAGCTCGGGCGGCGTGGCCGGATCGCTGGCGAGCGTGGTGATCGGCTGGCGGCGACGGAGGATCTTTCCCTCTTCCCAGCCGGCGCGAAGCAGGTAGCGGCCGGTGGGGGTGACGACCAGGTAGCCCACCAGCACCAACGCGAGCGCGGCCAGCACAAGGAGCGCTGGCCGGAGGTACTTAAGTCGTTTATTTGCAGTCACTTCCACACGCTCATTCCGGTCCGTCGGCTTTGACGCGAGGGGTCGCGGTCGCTATCCTTTCCAAGATGGCCTTCGTACACCTCCACTGCCACTCGGAGTACTCGCTCCTCGACGGGGCCAACCGCATCGATGATCTGATCGCCCGGGCGCTGGAATTCGAGCAGCCGGCATTGGCGATTACCGATCACGGCAACCTGCACGCGGCGTGGGAGTTCCAGGAGAAAGCGAAGAAGGCCGGGCTGAAGCCCATTATCGGGATGGAGGCGTACGTGGCGCCGGGTGACCGGCGGACGCGGGGCCGGCCGGCGCCGGGGGTGAAGCCCTACTTCCACCTGGTGCTCCTCGCCCGCGACATGCAGGGCTACAAGAACCTGGTGAAGCTGTCGTCGCTGGGGTACACCGAGGGGTTCTACTCCAAGCCGCGCGTGGACCGTGAGCTCCTGGCGAAGTACAGCGAGGGGATCATCGTGAGCTCGGCGTGCCTGGCCGGGGAGATCGCCTCGAATCTCGAGGCGGGCAACGAGGCCGGCGCCCGCGAGGCCGCGGAGTGGTATGGCAACGTCTTCCGCGACCGCTTCTACCTCGAGGTGCAGGCGCACGATTCGGAGGGGCAGGCAAAGCACAACGACGCCATTTTCCGGCTTGGCGCGGAGTTGAACCTGCCGGTGATCGCGACGAACGACGCGCACTTCCTGCGGTCGGACGACCACGATGCGCATGACATCCTGCTCTGCATCGGCCTGGGGAAGGACTACAGCGACCAGAACCGGATGCACTATGATCGGGGCCTCTACTTCAAGAGCGCACCGGAAATGGCGTCGCGCTTTCCCGAGCGGAAGGATGTCCTCGAGAACACGCTGAAGATCGCGGACGAGGCGGGCTTCGCCTTCGAGAAGAAGTACTACGTGCCGTCGTTCCCGCTGCCGCCCGGCGTCGAAACGGAGAACGAGCTCCTGGTGCGGCTCGCGACCGAGGGCGCGCACGCGCGCTACGGAAGCGAGCTGTCCACCGAGGTGAAGGACCGGTTGGAGTACGAGCTTGGCGTCATCACGAAGACGGGCTACGCCGGCTACTTCCTCATCGTGTACGACTTCATCAAGGCGGCGCGCGACCTCGACATTCCGGTCGGTCCTGGCCGCGGCTCGGCGGCCGGTTCGATCGTGGCGTACGCGCTTAGAATCACCGACGTCTGCCCACTCAAGTACGACCTGCTGTTCGAGCGCTTCCTGAATCCGGAACGCGTGTCGATGCCCGACATCGACGTGGACTTCTGCTTCGAGCGCCGTGGCGAGGTGATCGAGTACGTGCGGCAGAAGTACGGCAAGGAGTCGGTGGGGCAGATCGTAACGTTCGGGACGATGAAGTCGCGCGCGGCCATCAAGGACGTGGGGCGCACGCTCGGCTTTACTCCTGCGGAGACGGACGCGCTGGCGAAGCTCATCCCGAATGGGCCGGCGTTCTCGCTCATGGTGAAGGACGCCATCCGCGAGGTACCGGAGATCAAGAAGCTGTACGCGAGCGACGGCCGCTACAAGACGCTGCTGGACTATGCGATCTCGCTCGAGGGACTCTCGCGCCACACGGGCGTACACGCCGCGGGCGTGGTGATCGCACCGGGACCGCTGGACGACTACGTGCCGATCGCCACGGTGTCGAGCAAGGGTGCAGGAGCTGGCAGCGACGAGACGGTGATCGTCACTCAGTACGACATGAACTGTCTCGAGCACGCCGGCATGCTCAAGATGGACTTCCTGGGGCTCACGACGCTCACGGTGATCCGCGACGCGCTCGACAACATCGAGCAGCGCACGGGCGTTCGGCCTGATCTCGACGCGATCGACATGGAGGATCCGGCGGTGTACCGGATGCTGCGCGCGGGTCGGACGACGGGCGTCTTCCAGTTCGAGTCCGCGCTGGCGACGGACATGCTGCGCTCGATGCGCTGCGACCGCTTCGACGATCTCGTGGCGAGCAACGCGCTGATGCGACCTGGCCCGCTCGACGCCGGGATGCACAAGGTGTATCAGCGGCGGAAGCGTGGCGAAGAGCCGGTGTCGTACGCGCTGCCCGAACTAGAGCCGATCCTCGAGCCGACGTACGGCGTCATCACGTATCAGGAGCAGGTGATGCGGCTGGCGCAGGTGCTCGCCGGCATCTCGCTCGCGGAAGCGGACGTCCTCCGAAAGGCGGTGGGCAAGAAGGACGCGGAGCTCATCAAGAAGGAGCTCGGCAAGTTTGTCGAGAAGGCGATTGCGCGGGGTTACGACCGCAAGATCATCGAGGAATTGGCTGGACAGATCGAGACGTTCGGGCGCTACGGCTTCAACAAGTCGCACTCCGTCGCGTACTCGGTGATCTCGTTCCAGACCGCGTGGCTCAAGGCGCACCACCCGGCCGAGTTCATGGCGGCGATCCTGTCGAGCAGCATTGGCGACACGGATAGTGTGGTGAAGTTCATCAACGAGGCGCGCGAACTGGGCATCTTCGTGCTGCCCCCCGACGTGAACGAGTCGAACTACAAGTTTACCGTTCTGGATGAAAAGAGGATTCGCTTCGGGCTCGGTGCGGTGCGCAACGTGGGCCGCGGCGCGATCGACAGCATTCTCGCGGCGAAGCGAGAGAAGCCGTTCGAGAGCTTCTTCGACTTTACCGATCGCGTCGACCTCACGAAGTGCAACAAGCGCGTGTTCGAGGCGTTGATCGCCTCGGGCGCACTCGACGAGCTGGGCGGGCACCGGGCGCAGTACTGGTCGGCGCTCGACAGCGCGATGCAGGAAGCGTCGCTCAAGCAGCAGGAGAAGGCGATGGGCCAGGTGTCGCTCTTCGGGCTGGCGTCCGACGTCGACGGCGAGCAGGCCCATGCGCCGCAGACACTGCCGAACGTCGCGTCGATGGCCGAATCCGAGCGATTGACGCGCGAAAAGGAGATCCTCGGCTTCTACATCAGCGGGCACCCGCTGGAGCCTTATCGCGTGGAATGTGAACTGTTCGCGAGTCACACGGTGAGCCAACTGGGCAAGTGGACGCCCGAGCCAATGCATCTCGGCGTGGTGGTGACGTCGATCAAGCGGCAGACGAGTAAGCGGTCCGGTGCGGAGTTCGCCAGGTTGACAGTCGAGGATTTTTCGGGATCTTCCGAAGTACTGGTATTCCCGGAGAGCTGGGGACTGCTTGCGGATCGTGTTCGCGCGGACGTTCCCGTCTTGATGAAGGGCGCCTACTCCAAGCGCGACCAGGACGCGGACAGTCCCACGTACATCGTGGAGTCGGTGACGCCGTTTGCCGAGCTGCGCTTGAACGGCAGCGTCTCGATCTCGATCGAGCTTACGCTCGGTGAACCGATTGGCGGTGATGTATTGTCAGACGTACGGGCGGTGATCGATGCGCACGCCACGCCGCACTCTGGTGCGCCGCCGCTGGAGTTGAGGTGGAGTGATGGAAATGGAACGCGGGCGCGGTTAAAGTCGCGCTCGCTCAGGTTGGCGGCCACACAGGCCGCGCTGACCGACTTACGGGCGTTGCTCGGTAGCGAGCGCGTCCGACTCGTGCGCGGGAGCTGACACGGATGGCGACTGCCACACTGGAATTCGAGAAGCCGATCTTCGAGCTCGAGAAGCAGATCGACGAGCTGAAGAAGATGGCTGGGGAGCGCTCGCTCGACGTGACGGTGGAGATCGAGCCGCTGGAGAAGAAGCTCACGGAGCTTCGGGCCGACATTTATCGGAGCCTGACGCCGCTGCAGCGCGTCCAGGTGGCGCGGAGCAACAAGCGGCCGCTCACCGACGATTACCTGAAGCTCTGCTTCACCGACTTCATCGAGTTGCACGGCGACCGGGCGTTCCGCGAGGACGCGGCGATCATGGGTGGCTGGGCGCGGCTGGATGGCGAGACGGTGATGGTGATCGGCCATCAGCGCGGTCGCGACACCAAGGAGAACCTGAAGCGCAATTTTGGCATGGCGCATCCCGAGGGCTATCGGAAGGCACTACGCCTGATGCTGCTCGCGGAGAAATTCCACGTCCCCGTCATCACGTTCATCGACACGCCGGGCGCGTGGGCTGGCCTCGGCGCGGAGGAGCGCGGGCAGAGCGAGGCGATCGCGCGCAACCTGTTCGAGATGAGCCGACTGGAGACGCCGATCATCGCGACGATCATTGGCGAAGGGGGTTCGGGCGGTGCCCTTGCCCTCGGCGTGGCCGACCGCGTGAACATGCTGGAGAACTCCGTCTACTCAGTGATCACCGTGGAGGGCTGCGCGGCGATCCTGTGGAAGGACGGCAAGAGCCCAGAGATGAAGGAACGGGCGGCGACGGCGCTCCGCATCACGGCGCCCGATCTTTTCGAGCTCCGCGTGATCGACGAGATCATCCCGGAGCCTCCGGGCGGCGCACACGCCGACCCCACCACCACCGCGAACTCCGTGCAGGCCCTGCTGATTCGTCAGTTGGACGACCTGCGCCGCCTCAAGCCGGACAAGCTCGTACGCCGCCGGCGCGAGAAGTTCATGCGGATGGGGCAGTACCTGGAGTAGATGTGCCCCAACTGATCGAGATCGCCTTCAAGGGTAACCGCAAGGAGTTTTTCCTCTGGGAATCTGACGACACACCGGCGCGCAGCGCCGCCGTGATCGTCGATGCCGACCGTGGGGAGGACCTCGGGCGAGTGCATGCGTACGGCGTCGCCGCGGAACATCGGTCGGCGAAAGTGCCGCACGGGTTGCTGGGCGCGCCGGCGACGCGCGTCGTGAAGCGTGTCGCCAACGCGGAGGACGTCCGCCGGCATGACGAGATCCGCGCCAGCGACGACGAAGCGCGGCGACGCGCGATGGAGCGCGTAAAGGCGAATGCGCTCGTCATGAAGGTCACCGACGCCGAGTGGCAGTGGGACCGCAAGAAGCTGACGTTCTATTTCACGGCCGAGAAGCGCGTCGATTTCCGCACGTTGGTGCGCGAGCTCGCGTCAATGTTCCGCACACGCATCGAGCTGAAGCAGATCGGCGTGCGCGACGAAGCCAAACGGCTCGACGGCATCGGCCGGTGCGGGCGCCAGTATTGCTCGGCGTCGTGGCTGCCGGAATTGCGCCCCGTAAACCTCGGTGTGGCGAAGGACCAAAGGCTCTCGCTCAATCCGTCGCAGATTTCCGGCGCGTGTGGCCGACTGATGTGCTGCCTGCGCTACGAGCACGATTTCTACGTCGCCAGCCGCAGGAAGTATCCGAAGGAGACGAAGACGATTCGCACGGCACGGGGCGAGGAGAAGGTTCTCGCGAACGACATCTTCCGTGAGCGCGTCACGTTGCGCGGCGTGGACGGCGAGGTGCGCACGATTCCGCTGGCTGACCTGCGCGCGGAGATGCACGACGCGGGCGACCCACTCGCGGCGTCGCTCGAGTCCGCGGCGCGAGACGTGCCAGCGATGCGCATCGCGGTGGAGCATGTGGAGCACGACGTGGACGTGGAGGTGGCGTTGGCCGACGAGCCAGCGGTGACACTCGCGCGCGTGCACGTCATCGATGCTTCCGAGTCCGAGTCCGAGTCCGAGTCTGCGGACGCAGAGACGAGCGACGACGACGCGGGCGCCGCTGAGCCAGCGGGCGAAGGCGAGCGGCGTGCGCAGCGCCGACGGGGCCGGCGTGGCGGGCGGCGCAACAGGCCGAGTGGCGGTCATTCCGACGGCAGCGGCGGTGCAGCGCCTCCGGTGACGTCGTGAGCCAGTACTTCCTGACCACGGCGATCGACTACTCGAACGGCGACCCGCACATCGGCCACGCGTACGAGAAGATCGGCGCTGACGCCATCGCGCGATACCGGCGGCTGTGCGGCGACGACGTGCACTTCCTGATCGGGATGGACGAGCACGGGCAGAAGGTCGAGCAGACGGCAGCGCAGCAGGGGGTCGCGCCGCAGGCGCTCGTGGACGACCTGGCCGAGCGATTCTGCGCAATGTGGCGCCGGCTCGGCATTTCGTACGATCAGTTCATTCGCACCACCGACGTCATGCACAAAGCGGGCGTTAGGGCGTTGATCGAGCGGATCATCGAGCGCAACCCGGACGACTTCTACGAGAAGGCGTACGAGGGTTGGTACTGCGTGGGATGCGAATCGTTCAAGCAGGACGGGGAGATCGAGGAGGGCAGGTGCATCCTCCATCGGACGCGCGACCTCGAGTGGGTGGAAGAACGGAACTGGTTCTTCCGTCTTAGCCGCTATTCGGATTTCCTGAAGGCGCTCCTCAGCGAACAGGCGCAGTTTCTCCAGCCGGAAAGCCGTCGCAACGAGCTGCTCGCGCTCATTGACCGTGGCCTCGATGACATCTCGGCGAGTCGCTCGCGTCTCGCGTGGGGGATTCCGTTTCCGAAGCCATTGAGCTCGGGCGAGCGGCAGACGACGTACGTCTGGTTCGATGCGCTGCCGAACTACCTGACCGCCACCGGTTTTCCGGGCGGCGGCGGCGCGGCGCAATGGCCGGCGCAACTGCACGTGGTGGGCAAGGACATCACGCGCTTCCACGCGATCATCTGGCCCGCCATGCTCAAGGCGGCCGAGCTGCCGCTACCGGAGCGCGTATGGGGCCACGGCTTTGTGTTGTTCAGCGGAGAACGCTTCAGCAAGTCGGCTGGCGTGCGTCTCGACCTCGAGGAAGCGCTGACACGCTACGGCGCGGATGCGCTGCGCTACTTCCTCCTGCGCGAAGTTCCGTTCGACGCAGACGGCAGCTTCTCGTGGGAGCGCTTCGACGAGCGATACAACTCGGATCTCGCAAACTCGTGGGGCAACCTGGCGAGCCGCACGATTGCGATGGTGGAGAAGTATCGCAACGCGTTGGTCCCTGCGGGTGCGCCGGATGAGACGGACCGCGCCGATGCGCTGGACATCGCGCAGTACCATGCTGCCATGGATGGGTCGCGCGGATTCCTGCTGCACGAGGCGCTGCAGCGGGCCATGGCGTGCGTGTCGCGAGGCAATGAGTACGTCCAGGCGTCGGCGCCGTGGGCGCTGGCCAAGGCCGGCGACGAGGTGGCGCTGGATCGCGTGCTCGCGTCGCTGATGCGGCGACTCGCGCGTCAGGCCGTGCTGCTCGCGCCGTTCATGCCGAGCAAGGCGCAGGAAGTCTGGGAGCAGCTCGGCGGCCCGGGCGACGTGAGCGGGCAGCGATTTGCGAATCTCGAATCGCTCGACGCGGCGGGATGGACCGTGCAGAAGGGCCCGTCCCTGTTTCCAAAGTCCGCGACTGCTTGAACAACTACGAGCATTGAGCTGTCAGTAACTGCGAGCTAGAGCTAGAGCTGGAGCTCGGCCTCCGGCGCGGGTTCGGGCTCGCGGTTACGGACAGCTCCGAGTTCGTACTTCTCTCCACCTTGGTTACGGGCGCGCTGGTGGCGGCGTGGCTGGAGCCGCTGGCGCGCCTGGCGTTCCAAAGTCGACCTTTGGCGCCTCGCGCGCTTCGGCGCTCGTCGCCTGGAAATACTTCCGCTCCTTGGCGCCCGTCATCTTCGCGGTGAGCACCGCCGGGAACTTGCGGATGTACGCGTTGTACTGCTGCGCCGACGCGTTGTAGTCCGTGCGCGCAACGGACACGCGATTCTCCGTGCCTGCGAGCTCGTTCTGGAGATTGAGGAACGCCGCGTCGCTCTTGATCTGCGGATATGCCTCGGCAACAGCGATGAGCCGGCCGAGCGCCCCGTTGAACGTAGTGCTGGCATTGGCCATCTGCTCCGGATCCTTGCTCTGGACGGCGCCGAGCAGGCCGGCGCGCGCCTTGGCGACCTCGGTGAAGACCGCGAGCTCCTGATTCGCGAGCCCCTTCACGGTGGCCACGAGCGACGGGACGAGATCGGCGCGACGCTGGAGCTGGACCTCGATCTGCCCCTGCGCGGCATTGACCTGCTCGTCGTACGTCTGGATGGTGTTGTATCCGCACGCGGACAACACGAGAGGAAGCAGGATCGCAAGGCGGCGACGTTTCATCATGATCGTTCCTGGGTGGTGAAAGTGTCGAGATAGGCGACGAGACGCTCGACGCCTGCAAGATACGAGGCCAGCGTCGCGGGCGCTTCTGTCGGCGCGATGCGTGTCTCCCCGCGGTGGAAGCGCGCGGTGCGGGCAAACGCTGCGGCATCGAAGCCGGCGAGCGTGCCCACCCGCTCGGCCACGGCCGCGTTGTCGCCAGCGGGTTTCTCATTGTTGAGCCGAAGCACGGCGCGGAACAGCACCATGATCGTGCTGACGCTCGCGTCGAGCAACTCCGTCTGCCGCTTCGCGTCGGTGCCGGCGAGCAGCGACCCCTGCCGGAGCTGGAGCAGCTTGCCCATCGTCTGTTGCTCGAGCTGGAGACGCAGGTGGTCGCGTGACACGACCAGATTGTCCGTCGGCAGGGAGCCGTGCAGCACCTTGTGGCGCTCGAGGATGTCGGAGTACTCCATCGGGAAGATGTCGCTCGACCCGCGCCACTCGGCGACCGTCATCGTCATGGGCGGCGGATTGCCGGCATCGCGCCACGCGCGCGCAATCGCCGAGGCCGACGCGAGGGTGCCGGCATCGATGCGGTCGAGCAGCACGAGCACGTTGTAGTCTGACTTCTTCGGCACATGCTCGCCTGCAGCCGCGGAGCCGTACAGCACCACCGCGGCGAGCTGCGCGCCATAGGCGGCCTGCAACTGCCTTACGAGTTCATCGAGTGTCATTGCCATGGTCGCTTACCAGTCTGAGCCGCCGCCGCCGCCACTGAACCCACCTCCACCGCCAAAGCCGCCGAATCCACCGCCACCTCCGCCGCCGAATCCCCCACCACTCCAGCCTCCGCCTCCGCCACCACCGAAGCCGAAGGGCAGGAAGATCGGGATGCAGCCACCTCGTCCACCTCGTCCTCCTCGCCTTCCGCGCCGACCGAAGATCGAAAGCACGACGAACAGGATGATGAGCAGGACGGCTGGATTGATGCCGCCCACCGGGTTCTGCTGGCGCTGGCGCGCCGGCGTGCGAACCACCGGTGTCTGGAACGCCGTATCCAGCGCGACGTTGAACTCCTGCGCGAAGCGCTGCGCCACGCGGAGCGTGAGTAGCTCGATGGCCCCGCTGTAGTCGCGCGACTGAAACAGGGGCGTCGCCTCGCGGCAGAATTCCGCAGCGGCGGCGTCGGTGATGAAGCCTTCGGTGCCCTGCCCTGTCTCGATGCGGCAACGGCCCATGCCATCGGACGCCGACTCCTTGGGCACGACGAGAATGATGACGCCGGCGTTCCGCGAGCGGTCGCCGATGTCGGCCAGGTTCCCGACCTTCCAGTCACGCCCGATGCGCAGCGCGATCTCGTTCTTGTCCCTCCCGCCGAGGTCGCCCAACGTGACGATGGCCATCTCGCCCTTGGTCTTCTCGCGCACGTCCTGCGCGATGCGCTCGATGCGCGCCGCCGCCGCCGGCGAGACGACGTTGGCGAAGTCATTGAGGAGCCCGCGGGGCGGCGGGATCGTTGGGCCACTCTGGAGCAGCGCGACGGCCGCGAGCACGGCGGCACGCCCCGCAAGGATGTAGGGCATCAGTTTGGTGAGGAGAATGACCTCTGTTGAACGTAGCGTCGAGGCCGGCGACGCAGCTCAATGGCACACGCCGGGCCATCGCAGTTCTCCCCCGGCTCACGGGTCCTCTGTTAGCTTTCGGCCGTTGACTTCCTCTTCCACCAATCGTGCCATGTTGCGCTTCGTTCACGTCCGCCGTCTTGGTGCCCTTGCGCTCGTTGCCGCGGGCGCAGCGTGTGCCCGCAGCGAGGCGACCCCAGCCACGGACAGCGTCTCCTCCGCGGGCGGCGACGTATCCAGGTCGGCGCCCGCCGCCACCTCAGGCATGGCAAGCGGGCTGACAGATTCCATCAGCACGCAGGCCGACCGTGGCCGCATCCGCGGCGCCGAGAGCGCACGCGTGTGGGTGGTGGAGGTGAGCGACTTCCAGTGCCCCTATTGCAAGCAATGGCACGACCAGACTTACGAGGCCCTGGACCGCGAGTTCGTACAGACCGGCAAGGTGCGACTCGCCTACCTGAACTACCCCATCGCGTCGATCCACCCGAATGCACAAGCCGCCTCCGAGGCAGCGATGTGCGCATCCGTGCAGGGCAAATTCTGGACGCTGCACACCTCGCTGTTCACCACGCAGAAGAAGTGGGCGGCGCTGGCGGATCCGACGCCGTTGTTCGACTCACTCGCCGTGGCCGCGGGTGCAGACGTAGCGGTCTTTCGCAACTGCATGTCCACGCACGCAACAGCCAAGCTCATCGAGGCGGACCTGGAGCGCAGCAAGGCGGCTGGTGTGCAATCCACGCCCACGTTCTTCGTCGGCGACACCAAGATCCTCGGCGCGTATCCCCTGGACACGTTCCGCGTGAAGATCAACGCAGCGCTGGCGAAGGAGCTGGCCAGGACGAAGGGCACGCGCTAGCGCGACCGATGGCCATCGAATGAACGCCGCCCTTCGGGTGGGATATGAGGGCGCGGCGCGCATTGCCCGCGCCCTCGCCACATTGGCACCCGCGTCGGACAACAAGCTGATCGACACCTTTGCGTCGCGCCGCAACGTGATGGAGCGGTTCGAGGCGTTCGCGCGCGATCCCGCGCGCCCGCTGCTGTGGATGCACGCGCCCAGCGTGGGCGAAGGACTGCAGGCGAGCCCCGTCATGGACCTGGTGAGGGCACGCCAACCGCGTTCGCAGCTCGCATACACCTACTTCTCGCCAAGTGCACGCACGTTCGCGGCGCGGCTGCTCGTGGACTTCCGCGACGTGCTGCCGTTCGACTCGGCGCCCGACATGCGTCGCGCCCTGGAGGCGCTGGCCCCGACGGCGCTGGTGTTCAGCAAGCTCGACGTCTGGCCCACGCTCGTGCGCGAGGCATCGCGCCGCGGCACTCGGCTGGGCGTCGTGAGCGCAACGATGGCTCGCAACTCCTCGCGGCGCGGCGGACTCGCCGGCGCGCTCCTGCGTGACGCCTACGCGCGGCTGGATCGCGTGGGCGCAGTGAGCGCTGATGACGCGGACCGTCTCATCGCGCTCGGCGTGCCGGCGCCGCGCGTGACCATCACGGGCGACACGCGCTACGATCAGGTGTGGACGCGCGCGCGGTCGGTGCGGCTGACGTCGCCGCTGCTGGCGCCGCTCGCGAGCGACCGACCCACGCTCGTCGCCGGATCCACCTGGCCCGCGGACGAGCGAGTGCTTCAGGCGGCGTGGTTGCAGCTTCGCACTCGCGTGCGCGACACACGCCTCATCATCGCGCCGCACGAGCCCACGGCGGCACACCTGGCGCCCATCGAGCGCTGGGCATCGGATGCCGGGCTGCACACGGCGCGCCTCGGCACCGACGCCGCGAGCTCGGCGGAGGTCGTCGTCGTGGATCGGGTAGGCGTGCTGGGCGATCTGTATGCGCTGGCGACGGCGGCGTTCGTCGGCGGTGGATTCCACGACGCCGGGTTGCACTCGGTACTCGAGCCTGCGGCGTATGGCGTGCCGGTGTTGTTCGGTCCGAGGCACCGGGGGAGTCGCGATGCGCGGTTGCTCATGGATGAGGACGGCGCGGAAAGCGTGTCGCCGGATTCGGACGCAATGCTCCGAGTGCTGCAGCGCTGGCTCGGTGCGCGCGGCGAGCGCGATGCGGCCGGCGCTGCCGCACTCCGCGTGGTGCGTCGGGGCCTGGGCGCCGCCGAGCGCTCCTATGCTCTGGTCGCGGAGCTGATGCTGTAGGAGAGCGGCGAACGAGTAGTGGCGAGCGGCGAGCGGCGAGCGGCGAGCGGGGAGCGGGGAGCGGCAAAGCAGGTCCCTCGGTCGCGCTGCGCGCTCCTGTCGGGACGACATCCACTTGTCATCCTGAGCGCAGCGAAGGATCTGCACGTGCTGTTGCGCTGGTTGCGCCTGTTCAGGTGCAGATCCTTCGCCTGTGGCTCTGGATGACAGCGCTATCGTCGGTCGCCGTTCCCCGGTCGCCGTTCCCCCGGTCGCCTTTCCCCGGTCGCCGATCGCCCGGTCGCCGATCGCCGGATCGCCGGATCGCCGGGTCGCCGGGTCGCCGGGTCGCCGCTCCCCGATCACCGCTTAAGGGTGCAGCGCCGTCTCATGCACGATCGGAGATGACGCCGATTGCGGACGATGCAGGAAGAATCCCTGCACGAGGTGCACGCCCATATCCTGCACCGCCTTGAACTCCTCGGCGCGCTCGACGCCCTCGGCAATCACCATCGCGCCGTGGTCGTTCGCGAAGCGGACCATCGTCTGCACCAGGTTCTGCTTGATGAAGTTCGCGTCGATGCCGTTGATCAGTGAGATGTCGAGCTTGATGAAGTCCGGCTCGAGGTTCGCAATCGAGCCGAGCCCCGCGTAGCCGCTGCCGGCGTCGTCCACCGCGAAGCGGAAGCCTTTCTCACGAAAGGCCTTCAGGCGCTCCCGGAACTTTGGGTAGTCCTTGATGGCCGTCCGTTCCGTGATCTCGATGACGACGCGCGAGGGCTCCGCCACTTCGCTCTCCGAGAACGCGGGGTCCGCGAAGTCATGAGGATCGACGTTGACGAAGAGCAACTGGCCGGCCTCGAGCCGAGTGCTCATTCCCTCGAACGCACGCTCGCGACAGAGACGGCTCAACTCCCAGATCAAGTCGGCCTCGGCGGCGACGTCGAACATCACCTCCGGGCTGCGCAGCGTGCGTTGCGTGCCGCGCGCGAGTGCCTCGTAGCCGAAGATCTCGCGCGTGGACGCGACGACGATGGGATGGTAGTCCACGTAGACGCCGCGGTCGCGAATGGCCGTCTTGAGATCGTTCACGCGACGCGCGCGTTCGCGTTGCTCGAGTGAGCGGGATGCGTTCTGCGCCTCGCGGATGCCGCGATAGATCACCCGCTCGAGACGGATCTTCGGGTTGTAGTAGAGATGCGCGCGTCCCACGTAGATGTCGAACAGCGCCGCGATGTCCTCGCCGTGCGCCGCTTCGATCTGCCCTGCCACGTGCCGCTGGAGACGCGTCACCATCTCCGTGATCTCGCCGTCCGTCGCCGCAGCCACGCCGCTTGCCGGCACGTGGAAGAAGATGAAGTCGTCATCGTTGCTGAAGCTCACCATCACGCGTGAAGCGCGAAGGTCATCGTCGTCGAGAAAGTCGCGCACCGCGCTGGCCGTTGTTTCCAGCACGGCATCCAGCTTTTCCCACCCGTAAATCTCCTCGATCTTCGAGTAGCGCACGAAGTTGAGGTACAACACCACCAACTCGCCGCGTTCCTTGAACAGCTGGCGCGACCGCTCGATGGCCACGGGCAGCGTGGGCAGCCCGGTCAGCGAATCGTGCAGCATGTGTTCGTACTCGGCCTTTTCCGCACGCTCCCCCGGAGACACGCCGACCGCTGGCGTTCGCGCCACCGCCGACCACGTGCGTGCACCGATCTCTTCCGCGGAGGCGGGGAGGATGAACCACTCCTCCGCCTTGAGCTCCACGGCGCGACGGCGTGCCTTCTCGTCCTTGCACCCAACGATGACGGGCAGTCCGCGCGCGTGCGCCTGCTCGATGCTCGCGCGCAGCAGCGTCGGGTCGCCCGTGGTGATCAGGAGCGCGCGGATCCCGGGGTCGGCGATGGCGCCCGGCAACTCGGGGATCGACCTGCTCTCCAGACTCCACCCGCCGAGCAGTGCGATCGCCGCGCTGATCGAGGGATCGTCCGAATCGGTGAGGAGAATCGAATCGCTCACGCGGTTGGCCCGGCTGGGAGGGGGGCCACACGGTTGCGCGAGTTACGGCGCGGCGCGCCTCTGGTCGAGGTTTCGCTGCACGGTCTTGGCGAGCGTGGGCAGGTCAAAGGGCTTCTCCACATAGTCATCCGCGCCGAGCTGCAGCGCTTCGCGTTTGTCGTCCCACGCGTCGAGCGCGGTCACCATGATCACGCGCACCGTCTTGCCGAGCACGGGATGCTGCTTCATCAGTCGGCACACTTCCCAGCCGTCGCGGCCTGGCATCATGACGTCGAGCAACACGAGCGCGGGACGGACGGTCTCGAACAGCGCCAGCGCTTCGTCGCCGTTGTGAGCGACGGAGATAGGATACCCGCGGATCTCCAGGTACTGCCGGATGATCTCCGCGTTGTCATGATTGTCGTCGACCACCAGGACTGGTGGAAGTGCTGCCGCTTCAGTCTGCACCGATTAGTCTCCCGCGTCCATGTCACTAGTGGGGCATCGGCCGCGCTGGCCACAAGGAGTCCAAGGCAAATCGAGGGCCATTTGCGTCGTGCATCTCGCAATTGCGCCTCATGGCGCTGGCGCCGTGACAATGACTTCCGCTGCTCCGGGCGTCACGGCAGACCTGCTCACCGCCCCACCGGGCCAGCGCACCCAGACTGCACTTGGTGGCGACGCGAAGCCAAACACCTGAACGGCGCCGTTCTCCGACCAGTAACCGGAGCCCGCCTGCACCTCGCGCACCGGCCCCATCCGCTCACCAAACACCAGTCGGATCTGCGCGCCTGTGCCGTCCGGATTCGACACGCCGCCCTTGAGACGCACACGCAATCCCGGCTTCGCCGAGCGGTTGCGGAAGAGTCGCGTGGCGCCGGCATTCTGCGCGACCACGAGGTCGAGTCGCCCGTCCGCATCGTAGTCCGCGTACGCTGCGCCCCTCTGGTCGCCGTACACCAGGATGCCAGAACGTTCGGCGGACATGGACGCAAGGCCGCCACGTCCATCGCCTTTGAGGAGCAGCCCACGACCGCCGTCATAGCGCGGCGTGCCCACCGCGGTGGGGAAGAAGTTCTGCGCGAGAAAAACGTCCTCGAGGCCATCGCCGTCGAAGTCCGCGACGCCAGCGTAGAACGCGGGCGCGAGTTGCGCGGCATGCGGGAGTGCGACGGCCTCGAAGCGACCGCCGCGGTTGAGGAACACCATGTGATCGAGCGTCACGGCCTGCAGCCGCGTGACGCTGCCCATGGCCGGCCCAAGGATCTGCTCGACGGTCGCGTCGGCGAATGCGCCGAAGGTGGCGACGCGATTGATGATGTCCGGTACGGCCACGCGCATGCGCGCATAGCTCGTGAGCGGCGCGAGTCCCTTGACGCGAGGATCGTCCCGCGCGAACAGCATCTCGACTTCACCTGCCGCTCCAAACGGGCCATGGAGCATGACGAGCGGACGCGCGGAGTCCGCCTGCATCGCGGTGTTGCGACCCCAGCTCGTCGCCACGAGATCGAGCCGGCCGTCGCCATTCAGGTCGCCCGCCGCGACGCCGTTCCACCGGCTCGTCCAGCGATGTAATCCCCACGATGCAGGGGCAGCGGCGAGTCGTCCGCGTCCGTCGTTCAACAGCAACAGGAGGGAATCCCACTCGCGCGCGAGCACGAGGTCCGGATGTCCGTCGCCGTTGACGTCGGCGAACATCGCGGACGAGACCAGCCCCACGTTCTTCAACGCCGCGATGTTCATGGTGTCGAGCATGAACGTGCCGCCGGATGACCTGAACAATCCGGACGACGGCGATGTTGGATAGGCCATCGGCACGGCTCGCGATCCGACGAAGAGGTCCAGGTCGCCATCGCCGTCGATGTCCGCCAGCGCGAGGGGTCCCGTCGCCGACTCGTGCGAGCCGACGAGCGGCTCCGCGGTGGACGCGAGCGCACCGCGCGACGCCTTTACGCCGACGACTGCCGGCTGCGCCATCATCTCCGGCGTCGACCGCAGCTGCCATGAGGAGACGCCAGCGGCGAGGCGCACGCCGTCCTTACCGGGCAACCCGAGTACCGTCGTGAAGTCAGCTGGCGCAACCGGACCTTGCGCGCGCTGCACGAGACGGCCGCGCTCGTTGTGGAACACGCCGAGCCGTCCTCCCTTGGCCGCGCCGATCACGAGATCCTCGGCGCCGTCGCGATCGATGTCGAACCAGGTGACGCCGGGCCCCGACTGCGAGAGTGCATTCGGGAGCAGGAACTGGCGATCCCAATCGTCGAAGGTGTCCTCCGCGTGCACGTGACCGCCGAGCTGCGATGTCGCATCCTCGAACAGCGTGCTGGCAGCGACGCGCGCCGAGTCTACCAGTGTGATCGGCTCCGCGCTCGCCATGGTGATCTCGTAGTGACGATTCGCGCGCACGGTGGCGATGGTCGTACGCCGCCCGTCGCGCCACTCCACCTGGATGGTCGCGCTGTCCGACGTGCCCATCGCGAACGACGCCGCATAGTCGCTGTGCGCCATATACAGGCCGCCCACCAGTACCTCGCGCTCCTGCCGCGGCACGGCGCCCCCCAGCAGGCGAATTCGCGCACCGACGGCGTGTGTGTTCGGCGCGTCGCCCACGAGGCGCACTGAGACGCGCGCTCCTGCGGCATCGTTGCGGAACACGCGTGCCGGCGCTCGCAGCCGGTTGACCACCACATCGAGGTCGCCGTCGCCGTCGAGGTCCGCCGACGCCAGCGTGTGCGAGATGTCGTCCTCCAGGCCGAAGCGCCAGCGCGCGCTCACGTCCTCGAATGTCGCGTCGCCACGATTGCGGTATGCCACGTCCTTGAGCGCGAGCGTCGGAAACTCCCAGCGCGTACGCTGCCACTGCACAGCGCTCAGGCGATTCTGCAGTCCTTCCTGCACGTCGGCATCCATGATATCCCATAGATGGCCGTTGGCGATGAGCAGGTCCTGCCAGCCATCGAGATCGACGTCCATGAACAGCGTGCCCCACGACCATCCACTCGCGTCCACGCCCGCGGACATCCCGATCTCCTCGAACGTCCCGTCACCGCGGTTCGCGAACAGCGTGTTCCGCTGCTGCTGCAGTTGCATCTCGACGTCACCGGGCTTTTTCGGCAGCGCGGTGTGCGTCGGGATCTGCGTGCGCGCGCGACGCGTGTCGTTGGCCATCATGTCCACTTCGAACAGATCGGGCCGGCCGTCGCCGTTTACGTCCGCCACGTCCACACCCATCGACGAGTTGCTCGTCTGGCGTTGCGCCGTCCAGTCGGCGAGCCTGAAGTTCCCTCGGCGGTCGTTGATCCACAGTTGATCCATGTCCTCGAAATCGTTGGCGACGTAGAGGTCCGGCGCGCCATCGCCGTTCAAGTCGACAAACTTGGCGTCCAGCGTAAACGACTCCGGCTCCTCGGTCAGTGGCTGACCCGCCGCATCACGAAAGCGATCCGACGTCAGCGGAACACGCGTAAAGCGACCACCGTCGTTGAGATAGAAATCGTCGGGTTGGCCGCGCTGCGACATGCGCAGGCCGCCCATGTCCGGTCGCATCACCAGCTTGTAGTGCCGCCGATGTTCCGGTGCGATCTCGTACTTGCCGGGCGCGGTCTCCCGCACCATCTGGTTGAACGCGCGCTGCTGCGGCGGAACGACATCGTCCACGTTGTACTCGTTGTAGTTGGCGACGTAGAGATCGAGATCGCCATCGCCATCCACGTCGGCCATCGTTGGCGTCGTGCCGCCCTTCCCCGTGGAATCGATACCGAGGTCGGCGCGATGCTCCGTAAAGTGCGCCTTGCCGTCGTTGATGAAAATCGCGTTCGGACCGGTGGTCGCGAGGAGCACGAGATCGAGATCGCCGTCAGCATCCGTGTCGGCGAACGCCGTGCCCGTCGTGTGCCGCGTGCAGGCACCAACCCCGGCGCTCGTCGTGATCTCCTCGAACTTCCATCCGCCGAGATTTCGATACAGCGCGCTGCAGCCCTGCGTCTTGCCGAGAAACACGTCGACGAGACCATCGCCGTCCACGTCGCCGAGGGCGACGCCAGCGCCCTGCCCGAGCATGCGATTGCCGAGCAGCACCGAGTCGCTGACGTCGTTCCTAAACTGAATGCCGCTGCGACGTCCCTCCATGCTCGTGAAGCCGCTCTCGCCGCCAGTGACGTCGAGCTCGCGCCAGCGATAGCCGCGCTCCTGGTGCCACGCAGGCGTCGGCTTGCCAGCGTCACATGCGCCGCAGGCAACCCCAAGTGCCAGCGCTGCGGCGACGAGCGCGCGACGACGCCTCATGGTTTCTTCGCGGCGGCGAATCGCGCAACCACCTTTGCGCCGATGCACTTGCCGAGCACGGAGCCGCCTACGTTGCCCGAGGAAAAGTGAATGCCGCCGTAGATGCGCGACATACCCGCCTCATCCGCCGCGGCGGTGAACGACGGAAATCGGCGCACCTCGTTGCCGATGGAGAGTCCCGTGCTGTCGTCGAATGCGATCTCACCGAACCGCGCCGTGAGCACCGAGGCCGCGGCGGCCGACTGCGTGGAATGCCCGGACGGATACTCCGGAAATGGCGGCGTGGGAATGAGCGGCTCCCACGTGGAATCCATCTGACTGCGAATGTACGGGCGTGGCCGATGCACGTTGTACTGGTACTTGAAGCCCCACGACGCGATGAACGCGTCGGCCATCGCTGCCGCCGTCTGCACCATCAGCATCGCCGCATCCTCCGCGGAGAGCTGACGCTGGCTCACCATCTGGCTCGCGATGGAGATCCAGTGGCCGACCGGCGTGCCCGACTCGCCGGCATTGTCCGCCCAATAGAAGGCGATCGCGCGCTGCTCGGGTGTCAACGTCCGCTTGGTGTCGAGCACCAGGCGTGCCTCGCGATACGCTACCGACGTGGTGTCGGTGGCGTACGCCGGCGGAATGGGAACCGCGCACTCATTGCGGTTCGTGAGCACAAACGGGCGAATCTCGCCCCAGTACGGTTCCGACATGCCAGACATGTTCACCGCTGGCATCGTGGAAATACCAGCGCGCTTCGGGCGGTTGAGGATCAGGCCGCGGTCGCTCGTACTGCCGGGTCGCATCACGTTCGCCGGATTGTCCAGCGCCACGAAGTCGCTGGCGCCGGACAGGTTCTGCGCCGCGAACGTGTTGCCGGGCGCGTCGTTGATCCACAGGCCGGGCCCCACGGGCGCCACGTACTTCCTGCCGCGCGTGCCGTCGAATCCATCGGTCCTCGACCACGAGACGATCGCCAGGCCGATCTCGCGGCCAAGTGCTTTGGAGCGTCCGCCCGTGGCGACGTTGACGCCGAGTGCGACGCGCGCCGCCTCGAGCGAATCGGCGAGCCGGTTCACCGCGGCGCGAGTGGTGGGCAGCGCTTCACGTAGCAGCGAGTCCAGCACCACCCGCTCCGCGGCGACGGCCACGAGTGTGCCGTCGTACTGTTGCGACTTGTCGCGCGCGGGCAGCACGGGGAATCCGTTGAGTACGCCGGCCAGGGGTGGAAGGTCGTCCGACGAGGCGGCGAGGCCGGAGTACAACGCCGCCGTGGCGTAGGTCAGCGTCCGCGACGCGACGGGCGGCGAGAGCCGTTCCACGCGCATCGTGCCGTACAGTGTGTGCATCCACTCGGACACGAGTCGCGGATCGCTCGTGGGGGCACTGCACGCGCTACACGCGATGACGGCGGCAGCCACGATCATCATCTGCGCTCGGCACCGAGGCACTCGCGTCTGTACGCGCGTCAAAATCGTCACGGGCGGGTTACGGCCGCTCAATGCGCATCGCGTTGTACAGTGCCGCGACGTGCGACAGCCGCACGGAATTGAGCAGACGGGTTCGAGGCGTGCGGGGTTGGCATACAAGACACCAGGGAGCGAATCGAGCGGAGGGACGAGCTCAGCGCGATGTTCGGCGCGGTGCATGAAATTACGACCGTGGCGCGTGATGCGTCGAGGAGGTCGCGTCGCCTTGCGCGTCGCCTGCGCTTTGTATACAGTAGCCATCGAGACCGCTCCAACACGCCCCTCTCATCCGCGGATGCTGGCAAGACTCCTCGCAATCGCCGCGGTATTCGCCGGCGCATCACTTGTCGTTCCGGCCGCGAGCGCGCAATCGCGAGTCGGTACAGTCAACGGAGTCGCCTACGACAGCCTGCGCGCGCGACCACTCGGCGACGCTGTCATCGCGATCGTCGGAACAGGGCGCATGACCACGACGGATTCCATGGGGCGCTTCCGATTCGACACCGTCTCACCAGGATTGCGAACGTTCGTCATGCAGCACGACGCGCTCGATTCGGCCGGCTTCACGGGTATTTCGACGCGCGCCACTGTGAGCGACAGCACTACCGAGCTGCGCATTGCCCTGCCGTCCTTCGCGACGTTGTGGCGCACTGCGTGCGGCGGCGACGCGCCCGCCGATAGTGGCTTCGTCTTTGGCAGTGTGCGGAGCGCGATCACCGACAGGCCCGTCGCGGGCGCGCTGGTAGACCTTCGCTGGCTCGAGTTGCGCGTCGCGTCCGAGGCGCGCGTCGTGCAGCGACGCTGGCACGGAGAGGCGCGGTCGGACTCGACGGGCAGCTACACGGTGTGCGGCGTCCCATTGTCCGAGGGTATCCGCATTCAGGCCACGACCGATTCCGGCGCAAGCGGGCTGATCGACCTTCCGCCTCGCGAACAGCTCCGCGTGCAACGGCGCGACCTCGTCGTCGGACCGGTGGCGTCATCCGCCACCGTGCCTCGAGGGACGATTGTAGGCCTGCTCTCGAACACCACCGGCGGTCCGTTCGTAGACGCGCGCGTCCTCATGGCCGAGGCGGCCGAGACGCGCACTGACCGTGAGGGCCGCTTCGTCATTCGGAACGTGCCTGTCGGCACACGGCAGGTCGAGGTGCTGGCCATCGGCATGATGCCGGTCGTCACGACCATCGACGTCGTCGCTGGCGACACCGCCACGCTCGCGCTCTCAGTGCGGCGCATGACCACGCTGGAAGCCATGCGTGTGACGTCGGCTCGCCAGAAGCGCCTCATCGACGGACTCGAGGAGCGGCGCAAGATGGGCTACGGACAGTACAGGGACTCCACGCAGCTCAGGGGCACGATGGTGAGCACGCTGAGTGACTTTAGCAGCACCAACGTGGTGCGCGGACAGGGCGGCAAGTTCAACGTGTTGTTCCGCCAGGGGAAGGACTACTGCGCAGCGACCATCTTCATCGACGGCATCCGACAACCCGATCAGGAGGAGATGAGCTTCCTCTACCCTGACGAGCTCGCAGCAGTCGAGGTGTTCCCCCGCGCGAACCTGGTACCGATGCGCTTCATGTCCGGCAAGACGCAATGCGGAGTCGTCGCGGTATGGACCAAACGGGGCATCAGGTGATCGCATGAACGCTCGCCGAGCGGTGCTCATCGCGGCGTCACTCACGTTGCCGATGCGCGCCAGTGCGCAGGCACTTCGCGGCGTGGTGGTTGAGGGCGGCGACAGGCCGGTCGCCGGAGTCGTCCTCCTGTTGATGGACGGCGAGTCAGGCGTCGCCGCGCGGGCGCTCAGCAACGAGCGCGGCGAATTTCGACTCGCCGCCCCAGGCGCCGGTCTGTATCGCGTCCGCACGATGCGCATCGGCTTCCGGCCAGTCTTGTCGGAGAAAATTCAACTCGACGCCGGCGCTGACGTCGCGCAGCGCATCGTAGTCGCCGGCGTCCTGTTTTCGCTCGACACCGTGCGCGTCGTCAGCCACAACGCCTGTCGCGCGGTGGTTGACTCTGGTGCGGCAACGTTCGCGGTGTGGGAGCAGGCGCGCACAGCACTCACGGCGACGCAGCTCACCGGCAATGCGCGCGCCATGGCGATGACCACGCTTTCCTACGAGCGTGCGCTTGATCCCGTCAACCGTCGCGTGCGGAAGCAGAGCATGGTCTTCCGAACGAAGAATGTGACGCAGCCCTGGATGTCCCTCCCACCCGAGACGCTGCGCCGCATCGGATACGTGGTCGTGGAGCCCGACGGCTCGACGACGTTCCGTGCACCAGACCTGGAGATGTTGCTCTCGAACGTCTTCCTGGAGGATCATTGCTTCAAGCTCACCAGCGGCGAGGGCCGCATCGGCATCGCCTTCGAGCCGACGAACGAGCGCCGCCGGGTTCCCGAAATTCGCGGTACGCTGTGGCTGGACCGCGCGTCGTCGCAGCTGCGGAGCCTGGAGCTGCGCTACGTGAACGTGGAGCCCGAGCAGGAGCGCATCGCCGGCGCCGACATGGAGTTCGTGCGCATGTCCAACGGCGCGTGGGCCATCTCGCGCTGGAGCATCCGCATGCCGGTGATGGAGCAGCGGCTGCGTCCGGGGACATTCGGCGGCGCTGCCCTCTTTGTCCGTGAAGTGCGCGTGGAAGGCGGCGAGGTCGTCCTCGCACGACTGGGGCGCGATACCCTATGGATGCAGCCGCTGCGAACCTTGAGTGGTTCGGTCGTGGACTCTGGAGCGGGCGTTCCCATCGCCGGCGCACGCGTGTCGCTGGACGGAACGGCGCTGCTCGACACCACCGACGAGCGCGGCACGTTCCAGATCGCTGGCGTCCTCTCCGGCGAGTATGCACTCCAGGTAAGAACGCCGTCGCTCGACTCCGCCAGCGCAGTGCACCAGACGACGCTCACCTTCGCTGACGCGGCGGTCTCACACGAGATTCGCGTCCCCTCGGCACAGCAGGTCGCCGCGTCGACGTGCCCTGCGCGAAGCGAATACCATGGGATCGTGATCGGCAGTCTTCGCATGCGTGGCGACACCCCCATTCCCCGCGACACGAAAGTCCGCGCCGAGTGGGACAGCTTCCTGCTGCGTGGGGAGGCGAGCAGCCCATTTGTTGTGCGGTCGCCACGCGGGATCGACACCCGCGCCGACGCGAGCGGCGTGTTCCGGCTGTGCGGCGTGCCCATCTTCACCGCGCTGGTGCTCAGCGTGGAATCGGACAGCGCAGAAGCGGAGCTGTTCCCGCTCACGATTCCGCAGAATGGACGCTTCGCGCGCGCAGACCTTACGCTCGATCGGCCGGCGGCTGGCGTCGCCACGCGTACCGGTGTCTCGATGGCCGATTCGTCGAAACAGCCCATCGCTGGCGCGGAACTCCCAGGCTTCGAGGAGCACCGGCGGACGGGGCTCGGGCATTTCTTTACGCGAGAGCAGATCAAGCCGATGGAGAGCATGCGTCTCTCGAGCATCCTGGGTGTCGTGCCGGGAATGGGCATTGTTCGCGGCCCGGCGAATGGCGCATTTGTCTCGTCCACGCGCGCACCGGCGCACGGCTGCAAGGAGACCGATGTCTCATGCCTGCGGGAGCACAACATCTCGAGGCCCGCTGCTGGAGGGCCGTTAGCGTGCTACTCGCAGGTCTATCGCGACAGCACGCTAATGAACCCCGGTCGGCCGACTGAAGCGTTCGACGTCAATTCGATTCCGCCCAGTACGATCGAAGCGCTCGAGTATTACAGCAGCTCGCTCCAGACCCCGCGCAAATACAACAACTCGAATGCGAGTTGCGGCGTATTGGTGATCTGGACACGACGTGCCCGGTAGCGCTGCATCGCAGTCCAGATCCACGACGTGGAAGCCGTGGCTCGTGCCGGCCCTCATCGCCGTGGCCACCTTCGTCGCGTTCATCCCGGCGCTCTCTGCGGGCTTCGTCACGTGGGACGACGATCGCAACTTCACGGACAACTTCAACTATCGCGGCCTGGGGGTTTCCCAGCTCCGCTGGATGTGGACCACGTTTCACATGGGTCACTACATCCCGATGTCGTGGATGACCCTCGGCCTGGACTACGAGCTCTGGGGCATGAACGCGTCAGGATACCACTTCACCAGCGTGGTGCTGCACGCGATCAACGCCGCCGTGTTCTTCCATCTTGCGCGAAGGCTTGTTCGCCTGGCGGGTGTGGACCTTGTGGATGTTCGAGCCACAGCCGTTCCGGCGCTGGCTGCGCTGTGGTTTGCCATTCATCCCCTGCGCGCCGAGTCAGTCGTCTGGATCACCGAGCGTCGCGACGTCCTGTCGCTGTTGTTCGTGTTCGCAAGCATCCTCGCCTATCTCAACTTTGCCGAAGAGGGCTCGTCGAGGCGCCGCTGGTATTGGACATCCGTGTTGCTGTACGTGTGCGCCTTGCTGTCGAAGGCGACTGCGATGTCGCTGCCCGCGGTGTTGCTGCTGCTGAATGCCTATCCGCTCCGGCGCATCGGCGGCGATAAGACAGATTGGACTGGTGCCGCGAGGCGCGTCGTCCTCGAGCTGGCTCCCTTTGCGCTTCTCACGGCCGCCACGGTCGTGCTCTCGATCGTTGCCCTCAAACCGCCGGGACAGTTGGCCCTGAGCGGGAAGTTGGCCGTCTCCGCGTACAGCCTGAGCTTCTACCTCTGGAAGACCATCGCACCGAGCAACCTGGCGGCGTTGTACGAGATGCCGGAGCGTGTCGACCCGCTCGCGCCCATGTTTCTCGCCAGTTACGCCGTGCTGCTTTGCCTGGCCTGCCTCACCTGGGCGCTTCGTCGGCACACGGGGGCGCTCACGGCGTGGGCGGTGTACCTCGTGATGATTCTCCCAATGCTCGGCATCGTGCAGAACGGACCGCAGATCGCCGCGGATCGTTACACCTATCATTCCGCTCCTGCACTGGCGCTTCTGTTGGCCGGTGCACTGGCCAGTGCGGCGCGCCGACGTGCCGGTGTTGTCGTGGGCGTCGGCGCAGCCACCGTGCTGTGCTTCAGCGTGCTCACGTGGCGGCAGGCGGGCGTGTGGCGCGACTCGCGGGCTCTCTGGCAACGCGTGCTGAGTGTGAATGAGCGGTCATCCACCGCACACGTCGCCCTGGCGAGTCTGCTCTACAGGCAGGACAGTGTGACGCAGGCCATCGCGCACTACGAGGCGGCACTGGTCTTCGATCCGAAGTACCCCGATGGCTACAACAATCTCGGTGTCGCACTCGTGCGACTCGGGCGGTACGACGAGGCGATCGCGCGCTACCGACGGGCGCTCGAGCTCAAGCCCGACTACGCCGAGGCGTACAACAACATGGGCGCTGCGCTGGCGCACGATGGCCGTCTCGCGGCGGCGATCGATCACTACCGCCGAGCGATTTCCCTCAAGCCGTCGTTTGCGGACGCACACGTCAACTGGGGCAATGCGCTCGTGCGCATGGACAGCACGGAGGCGGCCATCGCCCAGTACCGAACCGCATTGGCCGCGCGGCCCGACCACGTCGACGCGATGCACAACTGGGGAGTCGCGCTGGCGCGACAGGGCCAACTCGAGGGCGCGATCGCGCGCTTCCGCCAGGTGCTCGCGCTGTCGCCGAACCACGCCGAAGCGCGGGAGTATCTCGCGCGCGCTAGCGAACTGCTGGCCAGGCGTTGAATCCGCGGCGTGCCCTGATCACCCCGTGCGCGGTACGTGCGCGAACAGCTCCCTCCGCACCACCGGGTTGCTGATCTTCCAGATCACGCCGTCGGTGAAGTAGTGATGAATGTTGATGAACATCAGGATGAGAATGGGTGCGACCTGCGCCGGCTTCTCGCCGAAGATGTTCGCGACGGCGCTCATTGCGGGGCCAGGGACGACCTGCGTGATGACGTAGCTCACGCCCAGCAGGCCGAGCGCATACAGCGCCATGTGCCGCGCCGTGCGCGCGCCCGCCTGCGCATGCTCGGCCGTCGTGCGGTTGATCTCCACACGAATGGGAAACGCGAGATACTGCAGCGCGTGAGCGATCTGGATCCAGAAGATCGCCTTGGCGTCACGCGCCATTACCGCGTACCAGACGAAGAGCGCAATCCAGGCAATGATTGAGCGCAACGGCGGCCACGCCCCGGTCCGGCGGCGGAGCTTTGCAAGGCCGATCGCGCCCAGCAGAAAGGCGAGCAGTGTTGCGGCACTGAGCGTCAGGTACAGCGATCGCACGCGCGCGGGATCGCGCAACTGGGTATGAAGGAACCACGCGAGGTGCCACACCAGGAGGATTCGCAGGCTCGTCCGGATCAGGAACCGCTCTGCCTTGTCGAACTGCGTCCCTTCGAGGAAGGCATAGGACGCCATCATCCCCCAGACCTGTCCCGTGTAGTGCCACGCGAGATAAGCGCTGGATACGGTGACGAGCACTATCACCAGGACGCCCGAGTACTGCGCCTCCCAGACCGCCGCGACGACGGAGGCGAAGAGGATGGCCGGGATGTAGATGGCCGCCCACCGGTGCCGCAGGATCATCTCGCGGCTCCGGTAGACGATCCGGTACGACGCCATGAAGTGCGGCATGTTGATGAGCGTCGCCAGCGCGGCCTGCGCACCCGCGCCGATCACCACGAGATCGGTGCGACCGCTCAGCAGCAGGGGTACGAACACGATCACCGACAGTCCTCCGGCGAGGAGGAAGTCGGTGAGTGGGGACAGAATCGATGCGCGCGGGACCGACACCTGCTCGAGCGGCGCGAGGCTCAGCGCGGAACCTTGCGAGTGGTGTCCGCGAGAGCCGGCTTGGACGGGGAGGGATCCTTGGTAAAGTCCCGAAGCTTGATGACAATGGCGCCGCTGTTGTAGTTCGCCCCGAATTCATTCTCGGATTGCGTGGCGTCCAGGTATCGGGCCTCTTCCACAGTATTGGCCATGGTCGCGCGCAGCATGTCGTACCCGGTGGTTCGAGTCCCGCCCACGGAAACCACGAACGGACCCTTCGTGCCATTGCCGAGCGAGCGCACGCCGCGCGGCGGCGCCAGGAAGTGCGGGCGGAGACTGCGCAACACCGTGAGCAGGTCGCGATCGATGTGTGGCGAGGAATCGATCTCCGTCCGCGTCACCAGGTTTCGCTCCTTCTTCTGCGCGTCCGCCGCCGTGGGCGTGAGCGCAAGCACGAACACTGTCGCGAAGAGTCCCAGCACAGCGCGTCCTTGCAGCGAGGTAAACATCGGCGTGCTCCTGGAAGAGGCTGCGGCCCGCACATGCAGAAGTGGGGCCTCCGGGCTTACACCCGACGGCCCCACTGTGATCCAATACTACGTGTTCAGCTTCCCGGCAACCGTGGCGGACGGCGATCCCAGTTCCATGACACGGATGGTGTCGTGAATGCCGCAGTCTGAGGGGCAGCGCTTCCGACCACGGATCGCGGGAAGATGAAGGCCGAGAGCGCAGATCCGGCTACCGTCGTCCCGGGGAGTCCTTCGAGATCCACCGCAGGCGCTGCGCCGAGGAGCGCGAGCGCGTCGGCAAAGAGGGCGGTGCCACCGCCGGCGGGCTGCGCGTTGATGCGGATCTGGCCCGGCGCTGAGTTGGCATACGCCGAGCTCGTGAACGGAGCGACCGCCGCCCATGTCGCGGCAGCGGGCGCCGTGCCTGTTGCCGGGTAGTGACGAACGTCGACCGCGGCCACGCCCGTGTTGACCACACGCAGCGCAACCTGCGCGCCCGGATCAGGTGGCGCGTCCGTCATGAATACGAGTCGCATTGGAGTCGCTCCGCCACGCGCATTGCCCCACAACATCGCCGTGTAGTTCTTCCCCGCCTCGATCGTGACCGTCGTGTCCTTGATCACCGTGGACGCGATCGCCGCGGTCGTGCCGCTCAGGAAGATGCGGAAATGACGCTGGCCTGCCCGCGTGTTCTTGTACTCGACCTGCGTCGACGACGTAATGCCGGCCGTGGTGACGGGGTTGTTGCGGAAGGCGATGTTGTAGTGCGCGTTGCTCTCGACGATATCCACGAACCTGAAATCCATCGCCATCGTATCTGGCACGGCGTGGATGAAGCGGACACCCGCCGTCGGAATGTCCTCCGTCGCGACGATTTGATCAGGGGTCGAGCACGCGCTCGCGGCACCTGCTACCAAACACGCCACCGAGAGCTGGACGATGCGTTGCATGAAAGACTCCATAGAGGTGAAAGGGCCAGTCTCGGCCATTAGCGTATGCCTCGGAAAGTTCCAGCGACAGGCGGATCAGGTGGTGGCTCGTCGGTCGCCCCACCCAGCAAACCGCGAGTGAGGATGTAGACGACGCCACCCACGCCAGCAGCGCCAAGAATCAGCGTCCGCCCCGCGGAGAATTGGCGCGCGTAGGTCGAGTTGATCCACTCGTTCCTGAGACTGACGCGTTCTCCGCTCCAAACCTGTTCACCACCGCGTAGTGAGCGCACCGCATTCACGCCCACCACGAATGCCCCGCTGTCCCTGCTGATCAGGCGGCCTTCGATCTGGGAGATCTCTGGCCCCATTTGAAGTCCGAGCGCCACACGCCCGGCATCATTCACGTCGAACGCAATCTCGTTGCCGATCTCCGGCGAATGGCCACCCACGGCTGGCCGCAATGTGTAGCAGCCAGCGAGCAGGGGACCAATCACCGCGAGCGCGGCGAATCGACGCGCCGTCACGACGCGACTACCACCCGTACGTGCCGCGAGCGGCCGAGTGCGTGTTGGCGCCGCCCGTGCTGTAGATCAGGTCGCTCGTGCGGCCGCGTGCCTGGAGATCCTGATAGGGAACTGGCCAGTCGGTGCCTGTGCCCGCTGCGAGATCTCCCCAGCCGCGCATGTCGAAGAACCACGCCCCAAAATGCGTGTACGCTGTTTCCATCCGCTTCTCGTACTTGAGCGCCTCGAAGAGGTTGCCGCAGGCGATCGTGGTGAACGCCGGTCCAACCGGCACCTTTGGCACGCAGTCGGCTCCGCCCGGAACTTGCGTCGTCTTGTCAGCCGCAGTGAGCGCCGGCAGCCCGCTCCGGACGCGCGATGCGTTCACGAGCGTGAGCACCGCCGCGAGATTGTTCTTGTGATACTGACCCTCGGCCTGGAGCAGATCGATCTCCGTCTTGGTCATGAACACCAGCTTGCCGTTCTGGCCGGTGGCATCACCCGACGTACGCCACGAGAAGAAGCGCGCATGGTCGTAGTTCGACCATCCCCAGCCATTTCCCGAGAAGTTGTCGCTGCCGGTAGCCCGATTGACGAAGTACCTCTTGCATACCGTCGAGGCACCATTGCACTGCGTGATCGGGAAGTCGGCCTGCTGCGCCGCTCGCGTCGCGCCCTGTGGAAAGCGCAGGTCCGGCGTGGTCATGAAGAACGCGCCATCGGAGCCGCGTTCTGCCAGCGACTTCGCGATCCACGCCGCATAGCTGCCAGAATTGTCCGCCATCCCGATGACGAAGGGCGTCATCTGATGCCACGTCGTGTACGAGTACAGCTGCGCCCGTGGCGTGTCGAATGGCCCGTTGATGGTGTTCGTGATGTTGTCGTGATCCGCCGTAATGCCTGCCTGTGCGTCGGCGATGACCAGATCCCAGTTCACGGCCGCACGCTCTGCCGGCGTGCGCGCCATGTTCGCACGGATGCGAGCCCGGTAGCTGCGCACAAGCCTCACGAATTCCGGGGCGGTGAAGCTCGTGCTCGACGGAATCCAGCTGGCAGGTAGCGGAAATCCGCCGGAACCGGCGCCGCCCGCATTCGCCGCAGTGATCGACTTGTCGAAGGCGTCCATCGCCGCGGCAGCCACCTCAGGGTAGCCCTTGAGCTCGCCCGCCTCTTCGGCGCCCGTAGTTGGATCGGTGATGGCGGCCGAGTCGTGCACCATGGCCATGTAGCCCAACGACATGCCCCGCAGGAACTGCGCGAAGGAGCGCGCGCGATTGTCCTGTGCCGCGGAGCCGAGCGTGAAGCCGGACTTGTCG
>JANOIJ010000286.1:0-31837 GCA_031407575.1 Gemmatimonadaceae bacterium
CGGGCGCCCAGCGTCGCCGCCTGCTCGAGCGCCGCGCGGACGTAGGGCGTCGTTCCCGATGCGGCGATCCCGACCACAAAATCGTTCTTGCCCACACCATGCTCGTCCATCGCGCGCGCGCCGTTCTGGACGACGTCCTCCGCGCCTTCCTGGGCCCGGGTCAGTGCCGGGAGTCCGCCGGCGATGATCCCCTGAACCATTGCCGGGTCGGCTCCGAATGTCGGGGGGATTTCACTCGCGTCGAGAACTCCGAGACGGCCTGACGTTCCCGCGCCGATGTAGAAAAGGCGGCCGCCGGCGCGGAAGGCCGCTTCCGCGAACTCGATCGCGCGGGCTATCTGCTCGCGCTGGGTTGCGACGGCATCGGGAACACGACGATCTTCGGCGGTTATGAGGTCTACGATCTCGAGCGGGGACGCGAGATCGATCGAAGCGGTACGCGGGTTGCGCCGTTCCGTTTCCCGAGTATCCATCAATGCGCTGCCGAGCGGTGAGCCACGGTCGTAACTTACCCGGCGCTTCGCGCGAATGGCAAGACAACCTGGAGCAACTGGATGAGACGTATCGCGATCGGATTTATCATGGTTGTGGCGTGCGCGGAATCGTTGTCCGCGCAGCGCAGGATTCCGGGTGTTCGCGGCGGAGAGCCCGCCGCATGGATCAGCGGCGGCATTGGCTTCTTCACCGGGAACGGCGTCAACGACGGTCGCACTCAGAGCACCTGGGACTTCGGCAGCTCCACCAACTTCCAGTACCGGGCGTCGCTCGAGAAAACGATCGCCAACCAGTCTTCGTTTGGGCTGATGGGTACCTACGTGCGGGTTCCTTTCGTTTATACATCTACCGCCGTTGTCCCTCCGTCCGGTGGAGCGACCTGCGGCAGCTGCGAAGCGCACCTCGACATGATGACGCTGTCGGCGACTTTCCATGCTGGTGGCGGGGTTGGATTTCACCAGGTGATCGAGGCGAGCGCCGGGGTTGCGCAGTACTCCAGTCTGACGCGTGATTCCGACGGCGCCGAGCTGGCGCCCTCGGGCGGAAACCTCGATCCGATTTTTTCCTTTGGTTACGGCTTCGGTTACGGCCTCAGCCAGAACACGCAGATCGATCTCGTACAGGACTATGGGATCGCGCTCCACGAGAAGAGTGGTCTCGCCAACGGCGTCAGCAATACCAATACTGTCCGCACTCTCCGGTTCACCGCACGATTCGGATTCGGATCGCGTTCCACACGCCGCTAGCCTGACCGGCGGGTGCGCCATCTGCTAAAATTTGCGCTCTCCCATTTGCGGAGCGGTGATGTGAAACAGTATCTGCTTCTCGCGGCTGTCCTCGCCGGCTGCATCCGGCTTGAGGCATCGAAGCCGCCAGACGCTCACGATCCCGCCATTCCAGCGCGCGTGCCCGCCGTTTTCCCCGCGGACTGGCGCTTCCCCGCTGGCGAGCGCGCCACATTCGCGCCTCACGCTATGGTCGCGAGCAATGAGATACTGGCTAGCCGGGCTGGGGTGGAGATCCTGCGACAGGGAGGGAACGCCGTCGATGCGGCAGTGGCAGTGGGATTTGCGCTGGCGGTGACCCTGCCTGAAGCGGGAAACATCGGCGGCGGAGGGTACATGCTCATCCGACTCGCGGACGGCAGGACGGCTGCGCTCGACTATCGCGAAACGGCGCCTCTCGCCGCGACGAGAAACATGTATCTCGACAGCGAGGGAAAGCTCACCCGCCGAAGTATCGAAGGACACCTCGCCTCCGGAGTTCCCGGAGCGGTGGCGGGACTGACTGAGGCACTTCGGCGGTACGGTACACTGTCCCTCGCAACGGTGATGGGCCCGGCGATCCGCCTGGCGGCGGCGGGATATTCAGTCGATACCGCATTCTCGAAATCGGTTACTGGGGAGAGGCCGCTGCTGGAACGCTTCGCGGGTGATTCACTCTTCGTTCCTAACGGGAAGCCGGCTGCAATAGGGACCCACTTCGCCCAGCCGGAACTCGCCCAGACCTTGAAGCTCATCGCGCAAGAGGGACCGTCCGCATTCTACCGGGGAAGGATAGCCGAACAGATCGTCGCCGAAATGCGCCACGGTGGGGGCATAATTACCCGGGAAGACCTGGCGCGTTACAGGCCGGAGTGGCGGACTCCCATAAGGAGCACCTACAAGGGTTATACGCTGCTGACAATGCCGCCGTCCTCGTCGGGCGGCATCACGATCACGGAGTCGCTCAACATCCTGGAAGCTTATGGGTCGGACTCGCCGTTTGGGAGCGCGGACCGAGTTCATGCTCTCGCTGCCTCCTATCAGCGCGCCTTCCTGGACAGGAATTCCAAGCTGGGGGATCCGGCGTTCGTCAGTGTTCCCCTCGAAACGCTGACCAGCAAGACCTACGCTGAACGCCTCGCACTCACTATTCGGCGTGATCGAGCGACTCCCACCAGCGCCCTCTCTCCGGGACTACGGGAAGGAACGGAAACCACTCACTACTCAGTGGTGGATCAGTTTGGCAACGCCGTGGCGACCACTACCACCCTGAACAGCCTTTACGGTTCGGGAGTTTTCGTACGAGGGGCTGGGTTCTTCCTCAACAACGAAATGGACGACTTCAGCGCCTCACCTGGAAAGCCGAATCAGTTTGGACTGGTTCAGGGAGAAGCGAACGCGATCCAGCCCGGAAAACGCATGTTGAGCGCGATGTCTCCCACCATAGTGCTTGATCCGGCCGGAGAGCTCCTGCTGGTCACGGGCGCGCGCGGCGGGCCCAGAATAATCACCAACACCTCCCAGGTAATTCTCAACGTAGTCGATCACCGCATGTCGCTGGCCGACGCCATGAGCGCGCCGAGAGTTCACTACCAGTCGCTTCCTGACTCTGTGCGGCTTGAACGCGGGGGCTTTACCGAGGGTGCAGTCACCAAATTGGGGCAGATGGGATACAACGTGTACTTTGCGGCGAGTAGCGGAGGCAGCGTGAGCTCCATAATGCGTGTGAAGGGCGGGTACGAAGGGATGGATGACCCTCGCTCTCCCGGCGCCGCGGTGGGATTCTGACGTGAAATGTTGGAGCGAACTCCTCGCAGGGCCGAGATACTCGGCGAGGGATCCCCTCAGCCCAACCCGGGACTCTCGGCCTTACCCGAACAAATAGAATGGCGATCGCTACCGTTCAGAGAAGCCCGCCGCCCCCAGCCGTGAAGGCCGACAGCACCCGGCAGGTAGTCTTCAGTTAAGCCATGACAAGAAAAAAGCCCGGCACAATGGCCGGGCTTTTTACAAATCGAAGTGTCCTAGATCTGTACCTGAGTGGATGAGTTGAGGGTCGCCGTGATCCGTCCGCCGGAATTCACGCATCCTTCGTAGTTCGCAGTAGCCGCTGCAGCCCCCGCCCCGGCCGCTCCACCCGCCGCCGCGCCGATCACGGTGGCCTTGGTGCTCTTGCCGAGTATCTGGCCGGCGATCGCGCCGATCGCCGCGCCGCCGACGACCTTCTGCACATCCTTGCTCTTCGGCTGGTTCCTGACCTTGTTCACCTGGGCGTAGCTTGTCGTGGCGCTCACCGGGTAGGTCTTGCCGCCAAAGCTGACGGATACGACACGGAAGCCCATCACGACGTTGTCGTTGACGTTCTCGCTCCGCTTGAGCTCGGTGATTTCGATCGTCGCGGTTGCGCCCGCTGGGATCACCGCGCCGTTGGAGCCGGAAACCGACTGCGTCAGAGTGGCGTTGAAGCGCTCCCCGACTCTGCTGGTATTCGTGCAGATCTTGGTGCCGGAAGCGAGGTTGAGGGTGGAGCCGGCAGCGATGGTTCCGACTCTGGCCGACGAGCCCGCCCTCGTACGAGTTACCGTGTTCCCGCTGGCGGTCGTCGCCGTAGTTGGCGTGCGGGTGGTGGTTCTCGGCGCAGTCGCGCGCCGCGCGGAAGTGGCTGGCGCCGGTGTCCCCGCGGGGACGTCGGTCAACGCCGGCTGCGCGCCGCTGTCACGGTTGGCCAGCTGAATGTCGCGGTTGAGCGACGTGTCCTGCGCGAGCGTGTCGTCCGGCTTGCTGTCACCGCATGCTGCGAGCACAAGCGCGAGCGACAGCGCAGTGGTGAGTCGCGGAATATATTGAATCATAAAGTCTCCTGATCGTGTGACGATGGCTGGGAAGATCCCAGGCCAATGAGTTATGGTTGGCAATCCACATGCCACCTTTATGAAGAACCTCCGGCTGGCTGGGCCATACTACAAGCCCTACCTGGCACAGCTCATCATCGGGCTGGTGATCGTGGTCGCGTCGTCCGGGATCGCGAGCGTCATTCCCTGGCTCTTGAGACGAGGCATCGATGCAATCGGCAACACCGCGCCGCCCCGTACGGTGTGGCAGGTGGCCGGTCTCATCGTCGTCGCGGCGATCGTCGGCGGAGCGCTACGGTACTGGATGCGGGAGCTGATGAACGGCGTCAGCCGCAGGATCGAGTACGATCTGCGCAACGACCTGTTCACTCATCTCGCGACGCTCGACGCCGCCTACTTCTCGCGCACCCGCACGGGCGACATCATGGCGCGCCTCACTAACGATCTCGGCGCCGTCCGCATGGCGGTTGGTCCGGCCGTCATGTACCTGGCCAACACGATCACGGGCGCGCTGTTCGCGCTCTACTTTATGCTCCGGATCGATGTGACCCTCACACTGCTTGTGTTGCTGCCGATGATAATGCTCCCCGTGCTGACCCTTCGCATGGGAAAGGCAATCCATGACCGCTTCGAGGCGGTGCAGGAGCACTTCTCCGTTCTCACCACGCGCGCTCAGGAGAACCTCACGGGGGCGCGAATAGTCCGCGCCTACCGGCAGGAAGCGGCGGAGATAGCGCGCTTTGGCGCGGTGAACGGGGAGTATCTGTCCAGGAACATGTCGCTGGTGCGTCTCTGGGGCACCCTCAATCCCCTGTTCGGCCTGTTCGGCGGGCTCGGTGCGGTAGTGGTTCTGGGGTTGGGGGGGGCGCTCACCATGAGTGGCAATATCTCGGTCGGTTCGTTCGTCGCGTTCGGCCTGTACCTCACGATGCTCACCTGGCCGCTCATCGCCCTTGGCTGGGTCGTCAACCTCTTTCAGCGCGGCGATGCCTCCATGGGTCGTCTGGTCGAGATACTCGACGTGAAGCCGACCATCGAGGCTGATGTTCCGCCGGCTCAGCTTCCGATGGCCGCTTCAGGACGCACGATCGAGTTCCGCAACGTCGGCTTTCACTATCCGTCCGAGATTCCCGACGAGCCACGCTGGGTGCTGAGGAACATCAGCTTCTTCGTTCCCGCCGGAGCCACGCTCGGTGTGGTTGGGGCTACCGGAAGCGGAAAGAGCGCCCTCATCGACTTGATTCCCCGGATCTACGATCCACAGGAGGGCCAGATCCTGGTGGATGGAGTGCCGACAAGGAACGTCGCGCCCGCCGAGCTTCGCCGGGAAATCGGCTTCGTGCCGCAGGAGAGTCTGCTGTTCAGCGATACTATCGACTCGAACCTGGCCTACGGCACCACTGAGCCGCACACGGCGGCGTGGGCGGTGGGAGTCGCCCAGCTTGCGACGACGATCGAGGCGTTTCCCGGCGGCTACGAGACCGTTCTCGGCGAGCGCGGCATCAACCTTTCCGGTGGCCAGAAACAGCGCGCAGCGCTCGCCCGCGCGCTGGCGAGAAAGCCGGGCATCGTACTGCTGGATGACGCCCTGTCAGCGGTGGATACGCATACCGAAGCGGAAATCCTCCGCGCGCTCAGGGAAGCGCTGGCGGGACGGACCGCCCTCATCGCATCGCACCGCATCAGCGCAATACGCGATGCCTCGTGGATAATCGTGCTCGAGAAGGGTGCGTTGGTCGAGCAGGGAAAACACGCCGGGCTCATGGCGCTCCGCGGCCGATACTGGTCGCTGTTGAGGAGACAGCAGCTGCTGGACGCCGTCGAATCGGATGCGTTGGCAACCGATGCGACGACGACTACAATATGAGCATGGCAGACGGCCTCGATTCCGTGGCAATGCGCAAGCGGCTCGCCCACGCTGCCGCTTAATTCGCCCCAAGATTAGTGGCAGCCCATATTTTGATCGTAGAGGACAGCCCACTCGTGACAGAGGCGTTCGAGATTCTGTTCGGCGAGGCCGGTTACGCTGTCCATTCGGCCCGAACTGTGGCGGAGGCCGTTCAGCTTGGTAAAGAGCAGCCGATTGACCTGATGCTTCTCGATCTCAGCCTCCCCGATGGAAGTGGTCTCGAGGTTCTCGACGCCCTGCGCGAGCACGGGCGGCTCCCGCGCGCGACGCTGGCAATGACCGGGCACACGGACAGGGACCTGCGCCGCGATTGTCTCCAGGCCGGCTGCGCCGATGTTCTGGTGAAGCCCGTCCCCATCCGCGACCTCCTACGCCAGATCGAGCGCCTCCTCGGCTGACGGAGCGCCGCGCGCGCCCCAGGGCCGGACCGCTGTTGCGGTGGTACTATCGAACCAAGTACCGCGCATTCGCTCGCGAGAAGCGGCCACGCCCGCCCCAGCGCGGTCTCATCATGCTGCAGATCGATGCGCTCGCTTACTCCGATCTGAGACGCGCGCTCGAGCTCGGACACTGTCCCACCATCGCCCGATTGCTGCGCGAGAGTTTCGAGCTGCGTCGCTGGTTCTGTGGCCTTCCCTCCGCGACTCCGTACTGCCAGGCCGGGATGTTCCACGGTGAGAATGGCGGCATTCCGGCATTCCGTTTTTACGACAGGCAAGCGAGAAAGGTGATTACATGCAACGCCCCGCACGGCGTACAGTACATACGCGACCGCATTCACTCGCCGGGCGCACTGGCTGGCGGGTCGAGCTACGTGAACCTTCTGGATGGGGATGCGCAGACTGTCGCGTTCACGGTCGCCACGCGGGAGAAGATGTCGGTGTACCGCCGGCTGGGCGGAACGCGCATGGCATTTCTCATCCTTCTGCATCCGATCCGGATGGGGCGCATGATCCTTCAGGGCGCCTTCGAGTGGTTACTCGAGGAATGGGAGCGGATGCGCGGCGAGCTCGCCGGGCGTGTCACTCATTCGGAGGGAATTTTTCCTTTCATCCGGATCCTCAGCAACGTGGTCATCCGCGAGCTGCAGACGATGGCGATTCTGCTGGACGTCTATCTGGGCGTGCCCGTCATCTACAGCACGTTCATGCAGTACGACGAGCTCGCCCACCACTTCGGCCCATCGAGCAGGCAGGCGCTGGCAGACCTCAGGCGCACCGATTCGCGCATCTCCGAGATCTGGCGCATGGCGCAGCTGGCCGGCGGCCGGGGTTACGATCTCGTGATTCTGTCCGATCACGGGATGACCCCCGCCTTGAGCTACCGTGTCCGGTACGGCGAGTCCCTGGGCGCCACGGTGCAGCGGCTGCTGGATGAAGCGCCTTCGACGGGCGCGCCGAAGCCGCGCGCGCTGGCCAGTTACGCGGAACGCACCGAGTACTCGGACGTGGGTCCTGAAGTGGTCGAAGCCTTCGCCCAGCTCACCCCCGCCTCGTTTGGCGCGCGAAAAGTCATTCGCCGGTTTCGCGACTGGCTGCGGAGCCGGTACGGGCTTCGCGAGATCATCTTTCCGGAGAAATACCGGGTGGACACGACCAACGATGTGGTCGTGACCTACAGCTCCTGCCTCGCGCTTGTCTACTTCGCCGCCAGCGAAGAGCGCTTGACTCTCGATCGCATCACGGCTGACCCGCGCTGGGGCCGGCTTTACACCCACCTCGTGGCTCACCCGGGAATCGGCCTGGTCGCCGCGCTCACAGACAATGGGATAAGCCTCGCCAGCAAGTACGGGCGGGGGATCCTTCGCGGGGGTCGGATCGAAGTGACTTCGGGCACGAATCCGCTCGAGATCTTCGGCACGGAGCCATACGTATTGCGAGCGGTCGAGTCACTGGTGGGGCAGCCGAACGCGGGCGACTGCGTTCTCTTCGGCGCCTACGACGGCCACGACATCGTCTCTTTCGACGACCAGGTGGGCGCGCACGGCTCAGCGGGTGGCGATCAGGTTTATCCATTTATCATCTCGCCCCGCACACTCGCGCTGGCCGGTGAAGCGCTCGAAGACGCGCGCGACATCCACCGTACCGTGCTCGCGCGGTACGCGGCCGCCAACGCTCCGGGCGCGTCTCCCGAGGCGGCACGGCTCACTCCGGTGGTTCCTCGATCGGCAGTCTGATTTCTGTCCGGTGCGTAGTTCAGCGCTTGCCGACCACCGTCCTCGTGGCGCCACGCGCGGGAGCGCGCCGAGCGAAGCTCGGATCCCCGTGCTTAGGTTCGGTCCGCGCCGTGTCGCGCGCCGTCACGCCCGCGGTCGAGGGTCCGACACGCGGGCAGGATGCAGCGCGTTGCGCTGCCGCGTTTGCGATACTGTATAGGGAGGTGAGGGTGTCCTCGTAGGACGCTTTCCAAAGCGAGCGACCAAGGAGACCAGCGACCTCCCCGCGGAGCGGGCGGTCGCGTTCTGGGCTCCGCCCGAGCGAGCGTAGCGGCCGCAGAGGACACCCTCGCCTCCCCCATACAGAGATATCAGAGGACGCGGTAAGCCGCCCGCGACTAAATCGTCGCGCCCGGCGAAGGTCCCTCGACGATCGTCCTGAACGCGGCAGCCGATATGCGCTCGGGCTCGAACGGATCCCCCGCGCGTTTCATTACGCCCCGAACAACGGCGTCGAGCGTCACGAGTGGAGCGTCGGCCTCCGCGCGCACGTCCATCTCCCACTTGCCTCTGTCGGGCCCTTTCAGGGTGTGACGGTAGCGGGCGGTGAAGACGGTGTGCCGGTGCACGATTATCTCGCGGTCCTCTTCCTCGATCGGGAGAAATTCGTCGCCGGCGCTTTCGGTGAGGGCATCCGGAGGCTCTTCCCTGCCGTGAGCGTGCTCTGGCTCGGGAGGCAGTGGAATCGCCGCGACCACCGCGACCCCAGTCTCCACTCCCGATTGTCGCAGCGGCGGGAACAACCGGACTTCATCAACAGCTCCGACGCCAATGCGCTCAGCTATTTCCCTTAGGAATCGCTCCGTCGTCTCGATCAAGTCGTTGCTCCCGAAGCCGTCGCGCGCGCTCTCTCGGGAGATTGCCTGTCGGTAAGCTCCCGCTCGACGTACAACCGAAGAATGTGCATGAAGTCCTGCGCGTTGGTCACGACGCCGAAAGCCTGGTGCGTGCCGCGGTCCTTCAGCTTGGCCACGACGAACTCCAGCGAGTCCACACAGATGGTGGACAGCTCGCGGAGTGAACCGTCCTGCTCCGTCACGAACGCGGGTAGCATGTTGCCCGTTGCGATGGCGTGCAGCGCCGTGGCGATCATCACGGCCATTGTCGCCTTGATCGCGTGCTCGCGCATCGCGTCCTGTGCGGCCAACGCATCGGTGATGACGTCGGGCAACGGACCGTCATCGCGAATGGAGCCGGTGAGCACGAAGGGAATGCCCTTCGTGACGCACGCGTGCATGATGCCGGTCGTGATTGTGCCGTCGTGCACTGCGGCAGCAATCGAGCCCGCCGCACGCACTTTGTTGATGGCGCGCATGTGTAGGCCGTGACCGCCGGTGGTGGCCTCCCCCTGCCCCGTCATCCCGAGCGTCGTGCCGAAGATCGCCGCCTCGATGTCGTGCACGGCGACGGCGTTCCCCGCGAGCAGCGCGCCCACGAATCCGTGCTGGATGAACCAGACCATGTCATTGCGCGCGCGCGAGTGCACGAGCGCGGGACCGGTGACCCAGATGGGATAGCCACCACGATCGCGCTCCTCGATGAGGATGCGCGCCATGAGCGAGTAGTCGATCGGCTTTTCGCGCGACACCTCGCTCGCCATGAACTTGAACTCGGCGTCGCCCTGTCCGTCGCCGAGGAAACCCGCCACGTCGACGTAGATGCCCTCGCGGCCGTCCTCCGCCATGCCCACGGCGACGCGCTGTCCGCGCACGACGCGGCGCGCCTCGCGCACCCACAGCTCACCTTGCTCGTCGAGCATCAGCGCCGAGTCCATCCGCGGCTCGCGGGGCATGCGCCAAACGCCGCCGATGCGGACGTACGTCGGGAGGTTCGTGGTGGAGAAGAAGCCTTCGGGGAGGACGCCGTCGGCCGGGGCCGGTTCGAAATGGGCGTCGGGCGCGGCGGCGAAGCGGGCCTGCGCGAAATCGGGGTGCTTGAAGGAAGTCACCGTCGAAAGATCATCGCGGCGACGGCCTCATACAAGCGCACGCGCGTGCCTGGCGCCCATCTAGAGCAGCGCCACCGGGTCGCGATCGAGCGTCAACCGCAAGCCAAGCTGTTTCGGCACCTCGAAGCGCTCCACCAGATACCGCGACACGCGGCCGAGATCCTGCTGACGCTCGGCCTTGATGAGCACGTGCCAGCGCCACCGGTTCTTCACGCGCTCCACCGGACACGGCGCGGGGCCGATCACCGTGACGCCTGGCGCCGGACGCGCGGCGAGCAGCCTGTGTAGCCACGCGGCGACCCGCGTCGCCAGGCGTGCCGTCGCGTCCTCCTGCGTGCCACTCAGCACCACGTTCGCGATGCGCACATTCGGCGGATACGGCGGACGGCCGCGTCCCGCCAACTCCTCGCGCACGAAGCGGTGATAGTCATGCGTGACCGCGCACTTGACGGCGTGGTGGGCTGGCGAGCGCGTCTGGATGAACACCTCGCCACCTTTAGGCCCGCGTCCCGCTCGGCCAGCCACCTGACTCAGGAGTTGGAAGCAGCGCTCCGAGGCGCGGAAGTCCGGCAGGTTGATGCCGACGTCGGCATCGATGACGCCGACGAGCGTGACGTTCGGGAAGTCGAGTCCCTTCGCGATCATCTGCGTGCCGAGGAGGATGTCCACCTCGCCGGCGCCCACGCGGTCGAGAATCTCGGCGTGCGCCCACTTGCCGCTCGTGGTGTCCACGTCCATGCGCGCGATGCGTGCGCCAGGGTAGCGCTCACTCAGCAGGCGCTCCACCTGCTGCGTGCCGAGTCCACGCTGGCGCATGCGCATGCCGCCGCAGCGCGCGCAGGTGAGATGCAGCGCTTCCGCATGCTGGCAGTAGTGGCAGACCAATCGCTCGGGCGTGCGGTGGTACGTGAGACTGATGCTGCAGTTGGGACACACGGCGACGTCGCTGCATGCGCCGCATTGCACGAACGCTGCGTAGCCGCGGCGATTCAGGAGGAGGATGCTCTGCTCGTGCTTCTCCAGGCGATCCGCGAGCGCACGCTCCAGCGGCGCACTGATCGCGAATGCGAAGGCTGCGTCCGCCTCGGCCGCATCGCTCGGCTTGGCTTTCGGCTTGGCGGCGCGGAGATCGACGATGTGCACCGGTGGCAACGTCGCACCGCCCGTGCGGTCGGGCAGCGTGAGGAGCTCGTACTTGCCTGACGACGCGTTCGTCCAGCTCTCGAGGCTCGGCGTTGCGCTGCCGAGCACCACGACTGCGCCCTCGGCGCGTGCGCGCACGATGGCCACCTCGCGTGCGTGATAGCGCGGCGACTCGCCCTGCTTGTAGCTCGACTCGTGCTCCTCATCGACGATGATGGCGCCGAGATCTCTTAAGGGTGCGAAGATCGCGGAACGGGCGCCCACGGCGATGCGCTTGTCGCCGCGTCGAATCGCGAGCCAGGCGTCGTACCGCTCGCCATCGGAGAGCGCGCTGTGCAGCACAGCGATGCGGTCGCCGAACACGGCGCGAAAGCGATCCACCGTCTGCGGCGTGAGCGAAATCTCGGGAACGAGCACGATGGCGGTCTTGCCCTGCTCGTTGACGACGCGCCGCAGCAGCTCGATGTAGACGAGTGTCTTGCCACTGCCCGTGATGCCGTGCAGCAGCGCGACATGGCCGGGCTGCGCAAGGGCCAGCCGGTCGAGCGCATTGCGCTGCGCATCGGTGGGCACGTGCGTGTCGGGCGCGCGTCGCGCGCGCGTGAGGAACGGATCGCGATCGACGGTTTCGACGCCGACGCGCACGAGGCCCTTCTTCTCCAGCCCGGACAGCACCGAGGGCGTGAAGTCGATCTGCTCGCGCAGCAACTCCACGGCCGCGCGGCCGCCGATGGCCTCGAGCAGCTCGTACACGGCGCGTTGCTGCGGCGCGCGCGCGAAGGTGGCGTCGCGCTGGAGGAGTGAGGTGAGCTCGGTGGTGATCTCGACGACGCGACGCGTCTTCCGCGGCGGAACCGGCGCGTTCGCACCGGTCAGCGCCGCAGGCAGCGCACTCCGCAGCGCGACGCCGAGTGGCACGATGTAGTAGTCAGCGATCCATCGGCAGAGCTCGAGCATCGGCGCGTCCATCACGGGCGCGGTGTCGGGGGCGGACACGATGTCCTTGACCTTCATCCCCTCTCTCGCTTCTGCGCCGCCGACGACGATGCCTATCTCATTCCGGTTTCGAAACGGGACGAGGACGCGCGAGCCAATCGCGACACTACCTGTCGGGCCGTCCGGCACACGGTACGTGAAGGTCCGGAACAGCGGGAGCGCGAGCGCGACGTCGATCAGCATTCGATCGAATATACGAGACGCGGCGAACGGAGAACGACGTTGCGCGTTGAGGACGAGGATTGGGCGCCATAGTTGTCATCCTGAGCGCAGCGAAGGATCTGCACCGGCAGTTGCGCTGCGAGGGGCAGATCCTTCGCTGCGCTCAGGATGACAGCGTTCGCAAACGACCTATCGCGCCGTCACCCCAAGTCCGGGCCCATCCGGCAGGCGGATCACCCCACCGTCGATGGTCGCGCCGACGAATGGATCATCGCGCACCAGCGCCGCGCCGTCGTAGTCCGCGCAGTCGAGCAGCGGCGCGAAGTGCGCCGCCGCCGTGATCCCCAGCGAGCTCTCGATCATGCAGCCCGACATCACCAGCATGTCGTGCGCGCGTGCCGTCGCCACCATGCGCAACGCTTCGCGCAGGCCGCCGCACTTGGCCAGCTTGATGTTGATGCCGTCGACCACGCCCGCGAGCTTCGGGATGTCGCCCGACACGATGCAGCTCTCGTCGGCGATGATCGGCAGCGACGAGCGCTCGCGCACGAAGCGTAGTCCCTCCAGGTCGCCTGGCGGCAACGGCTGCTCCACGAACTCGACGCCCAGCTCCTGCAACAACGGCACGATGCGCAGCGTGGACTTGGGCGTCCACCCGGCATTCGCGTCCACGCGCAGAATCTTTTTCGGCGCCAGCTCGCGGACTACGCGCACGATGCGCTCGTCCCAACTGCTGCCGAGCTTGATCTTGAGCACCGGATACTGTTCGGCGTCGGCGACGCGCGAGCGCAGCGTCTCCTCATCGGGCGCGATGCCGATGGTGAAGCTCGTCGGTGGAGACGCCGCGGGATCGAGCCCCCACAGCTTGTACAGCGGAATGCCGAGTCGCTTGCCGACCAGGTCATGCAGCGCGACGCTGACGCCGGCGCGCGCGGAGCCGTTGAAGCGAATCGCGCGTGCGAGCGCATGCTCCATCGCCTCGAGCGACCAACTATCTGCGCCGTGGAGCGCGTGCTCCAGCAGCGGCAGCACATCCACCACCGTGTCCGCCGTCTCGCCGTAGAACTTGCTCGGCGCTGCCTCGCCCCATCCCGTCGCACCATCCGGCGCCGTGACGGTAATGCGGACGACGCGATACTCGGTGTCGCCGCCGCGTGCGATGACGAATGGATTCTTCGTGTGCAGGGCGATGATTTCGTGCGTGAGCTTCATGCGCGTTCTGAGGGGACGGGTCGGCGGGCGAGTCCCGCCATGCGGCGTTGCGACGCGGCGTCGTCCGCGGTCGCGAGAAAGGCGAGCAGTGCATCAGCCACCGCGTCGCCGCGCGCGTAGCGTTCGTCCACGGGCTTCAACAGACAGCGCATCACGACGCCCACGAGTGCCGTCGGCAAGCGTGAATCGATCTCCGCGAGATCCACGGGCTTCTCGTGCACGTGCTTGTAGCCGACGGAGAACGCATCCGCGCCGTCGAACGGCGGAAAGCCAACGAGCGCCTCATACATCACGACGCCAAGCGCATAGAGGTCGCTGCGTCCATCGACGAGCTTGCCCATGGCCTGCTCGGGGCTCATGTAGTGCGGCGTCCCCATCGCGCGTCCCGTCGCCGTGAGCCGCCCGTGAAAGCGCGCGGTCGCGATGCCGAAGTCCGTGATGAACGCGTTGCCATCATCGTCGAACAGGATGTTGTCCGGCTTCACGTCGCGATGCACCACTCCGCGGCGGTGCGCGTGGTCGAGCCCCACCGCCACCTGCGCGGCCGCCGCCGCGATCGTCACCGGGGACACCGCGCGCTCGCGTTGCACGCGGTCCGCCAACGAGCCGCCGCCGAGGTACGGCATGACGATGTACACCGTCTCGCCGGAGCGACCGAAATCCAGGAGCGGGCAGATGAACGGATGCACGAGCTGCGCGGCCGCCTCCGCTTCACGCCGGAACCGCTCGGCCATTTCGGCGTCGCGGGCGAGATGTGGATGCAGCACCTTCACCACGACATCGCGCCCCAGCGGCATCTGCTCGGCACGGTAGACGGTGGCCATGCCGCCACCGCCGAGCCGCTTGATGATGCGGTACCGGCTTCCCGTGGCCCGGCGGAGTGCGGTGATGTCGTCATCGGGCTTTTCGATCGGCGGGCCGACGACTTCGGGCAGGGCGGCCGTGCATCGGCTGCATTGGGCGGCGTGCGCGCGATTCCACGTGCCACAGTCGGGACAGAACACTCAGGCTCCCAGCTGCATCTGAATGAAGTCGTACGGTGGCCACGGTCCAGTCAGCTCGATGCGAATGGCGGTGGCGAGCTTGTTCTGGGCGTCCACCTCGAGGGCGAAGTCAGACCAGACATCGCGCTCGATGAGGAATGCCGCGCTCAGCACGGTTCCCGCGAGCTTGTCCGCGCGGATTGGCAGCGTCGCCACCGCGGCTCGGCGCAGCGCACGGAGACTCTCGGCGGCGGCCGTGGCGACATCCATGCCCGCATCGCGCTCGCTCGGGGCACCCGGACGGTAGACGTGCACGCGCGCGGCGACGCGGTTCTCCACGAAGGTCATCGCTGCGGTGAGGGCGCTGTAGTGCAGCTCCAGCCATCGCGTTACCGAGTCGCTGGACCGGAATACGACACCGACGGGCGCAGGGAGTACGGGTCCGACCGCTGCAAATGCACTGACGACGTCGCTGAACTGGCCGACGACCCGAGCGTCTGCGTCGACGCCGCGATACTCGGTGGGGCCGCAAATCGCCGCGAGGTCGCGCACCGCGATCAGTTCGGTGCCCGTGTCCTCCACCTGTGCCGTCTGCGCATCGTTGACCGTGACGCCGAACAGGTTCAGCGCCACGTCATCGCTCTCATCATCATTCGCGGAAGATACGCCCCACCGCGCTGGACGGACAGGCAACGACTGTCGTCCCGAGCGACGTCGAGGGACCTGCTTCCTTGTCGTCCGTCAGGCGCTCGGAACTCTGACCCCGGACTCTGACCCCGGACTCTGACCCCGGACTCTGACCCCGTACTCTGACCCCGTACTCTGACCCCGTACTCTGACCCCGTACTCTGACCCCGTACTCTGACCCCGTACTCTGACCCGATGACAAATGCTCACAGCAGCGCGCGCATGTGCCGCACACAGGCCATGCCCAGTCGCTCGGGGGCGTAACCGCCCTCGAGCGCGCTGACCAGACGGCCGCCGCACCAGTGCCCCGCGCGCGCGACCAGCTCGCGCGTCAGCGCATCGAAGTCGTCGAGCTCGAGCGTAAAGCCGCCGAGCGGATCGCCAGCCATCGAATCGAACCCCGCCGAGAGCAGCACGATGTCCGGGGTGAACCCAACGGTCGCCGCGTCCACCGCGCGCAGAAACGCATCCACGTAGGTCGCGCGCGGTAGGCCGGCAGGCAGCGGGACGTTCCACACATTCTCGTGCGGGCCGCGGTCGGCCGCCGCGCCGGTGCCTGGATACCAGGGCCACTGGTGCATCGACACGAAGTGGATGTCCGGCACCTGCTCCACCAGTGCCTGCGTCCCATTGCCATGGTGCACATCCCAGTCGACGATCAGCACGCGCTTCGCGCCATGTGTCGCGCGCGCATAGTGCGCCCCGAGCGCGACGTTGCCGAACAGGCAGAAGCCCATCCCCTGCGCGCGAAGCGCATGATGGCCCGGCGGACGAATGGCGCAGAAGCTCCGCACCGGTCCCGCACCGAATGCGGCGTCCACTGCGTCGAGCACCGCGCCCGCGCCCGCAGTGGCCGCGAGCCACGAACCCGCGCTCACCACGGTGTCGCCGTCGAGCTGCCCTCCGCCCTGCTCCGCCAACGCCTCCACGCGTGCGATGTACGCCGGATCGTGCGCAAGCGCGAGCTCGTCCAGCACGGCGTGTCGCGCCTCGCGGTGCTCGAGCAAATGATACAGCTCGAAGTCCTCGCGAAGGGCGCGCGGAATGGCGCGCAGGCGCCCGACGTGCTCGGGATGACCCCACCCGGTATCATGACCGCCGCAGTCGGCGTGCGAGATGTACGCGACCGTGTTCAACGTTCCCCACGAAAGCGACGCGACGCCGTCTCGGCAAGCAGGCATGCGACGGCCAGCACGAGGAGCGCCAACGGAAACTGGCCGGCGCGCGGCGCACTCGCCGTCACTGCCGCCGCGGACGCGGGTGGCCCGAGCGCCGCGACGAGCGACGCGCGCGGTGCGCCATCCGCGCTCGTGATGTTGGAATCGCCGTGCTCGCGCGCCACCGAGCCGACTGCGCCCGACCACCAGCGCCGGTGCGCGTCCATACCGCTCATGCCGCCGAGCATTCGCCAGCGCCAACTCTCGTCGTAGCCAATGGCCATCACGCGGCCGAGTCCCGCGCGACGCACTGCGCGTGTGACGCCGGCCGTCTCGCGCGTGAGCGCGATCGCGTCGTCCCGCACGGACGTCAGCGCGCGCATCGGCAGGTCGCGCGTGGTCACGGTATCGTGCGCGAGGAGGATGCGGCCCGGCCTCCGGTCCCCGGCGCGCGCAGGCACGAGTGCGCGCAACGCAGCGAGGTCCAGGGCTTCGGCGCCGGCGACGAGACCGCCGCCGTTCGCGACGAACCGCACGATCACAGGCGCGAGTTCCGCCGCCGTGGAATCGAGTGCGACGATCGCGTCGTAACGCGCAGTATCGATCGGCAGCATGCCCTCGTCGCGAATGACGACGTTCGGCGCCGCCGGAGTACTCGCGCGCACCACCCAACCCGCCTCGGTGAGCGCGCGCGCGACGAACTTGCCCTCCCACTCGGCGCGGCCAAGCACGAGCACGGCCCGCCGAGCGTCGCGTGCGGGCGCAACCGCGCTCGCGTGAAAGCGACCGCCGTCCACTTCGGCGCGGACGCTGCCGACGACACTTGCTGCATCGATGCTCGCGCCGACGTTGGCGCGCACGCTGTCCAGCACACCGGCCGAGTCGACGAGCGCGACCGGTGCCGCACCGCCACCGACGACGACGAGCAACCGTGCGCGCGCGTCTGGCTCGCGCACGCGGCGCGCCTCCATGGCGAGCGCCGGCGGGTTGCCATGCCATCGCACCGGTATGCCAGCACGGCGCAGCGCCACGAGTGCATCGCGCTCCGTGCGCGACGGTGTCGCATCGACGTGCATATCCACGGAGGCGACGCCGGCATCCGCGATGATGCCGCCGAGATCGCGCGCGAGCGTGGACGTCGCCGTGGCGTGCGCGCCTGATGCGCGATCGTGGCTCGCGACGCTCCGCCACAGCGCAACGCCAAGCGCCGCGAGCGCCACCGCTCGCAGCGTCCACTCGAGCGCGCGGCGCGACTCAGCGCGTGAGCGCATACACCACCAGGTTCACCGCGAATCGCGTGTTGTCCACCGAGAGGAAGCGCTTGTTCTCGGGGTGATAGTTCCACTCCGAGCTGTAGTCCTTGTTGCTGTAGAGCACCACGAGCCGGCCATCGCGCTCAACGCCGGAGAGCGTCTTGTGAATGAGGTTGTCGCCCCAGCCATTCAGCTCGTGACTCGTTGTTGGCGGCCCATCCTCGAACACGAAGAACGAACGATAGAGCGAATGGGTGTTCGGCAATGGCTTGAGCGCGCCGACCGTGCGCGTCAGTTCTTCAGTGGCCGTCTTGTGGAACACGCCGTCGATATCGTGGTTGTGATCGTCCACGAACAGCAGTCCGCCGCGCTCCGCATAGCGCTGGAGGTTGAGCCGTTCCGTAGGACTGAAGCGCACGGGAAGGTGGCCGGTGAAGTACAGCAGTGGATACCGGAACAGTGATGGCGACGCGAGCGGCACGATCACGCCGGTGGGCGCCACGTCGATGGAGGTGTAACGCGCAATGCTGTCGATGACGTTGGCCGGCACGAGCGGGCCGCTGTCCCAGTCGCCGGAATCGTACTGCGCCGTGGCGAAGACGAAGTCGCTCATGGCGTGCCGCTCCACGCACCAACCCCCTCGTGCCGCTCGGACGGTCCGCCGAGCGCCCGACGGACGCGCAGCCACGCGAGCGGAATGGCCGCGGTGTCGCGCTTCCGCAGCGCGCGCGCCGCGTCATCGAGCGCGGCGGCCAGCACGGGCGCGTCGCCCAGCGCGTCCACGCGCATGAGGAGCAGTGAGTCCGCCGCCGCATCGGGGTCGCGCGCGAGCAGCGACGTGACTCGCTCGAACGTCGTGCTGCGCCGGCGCGACTTGGGATCGACGAACCCGCGCGCCTCGCGCGCCGCCGGCGCACCTTTGTCCTTCCCCGACAGCCGTACTTTCGGGATGTCCACGATCACCGTACTCGGCTTGCCGCGCAGGTAAATGCGCTCGGCAAGCCGTGCGCGTTGAATTGCCGCGAGTGCGATGCGCATCGGCGGAAGCGCCTTGGCCGGCTCACCAACTTCCAGTGCGCGCCCCGCATCCCACATGGCGTTGAACGCTTCGAGCAGCGGCTTGTTGATGGCGAGGATCGGCGTCTCATCGCCCTCCACGTCCATGATCGTCGCGCCAGTGCCGGTGACCGAGTCGGCCATCGCGAGCACTTGCTCAGGCGTGAGCTTGCCGGGCTCCGGGACGTCCTGCCCCTCTTCCTCGAGCGGCTCGGCGCCAAGGCGTTGGAACACGACGTCGCCCACGCGCTTGCGAAGCTTCTTCTGCTCGGCGGCGATCTTCTGCGACTCCCCCACCAGCAGTGCGCGAGTGAGCGACCGCTGCTTGCGGACGAGCGCTTCCGTGAGATTGATGAGCATGCGCTGACTCAGCACCTGCGCCTCGGATTCCGGCGGCGGCAGCGCATCGACGGACACCGAATCGTATTCGTCGGCGCGAGCGACGCGCAGTGCGCGCGTCTCCGAGCTCCCGACTCCAGGCCCGCTCACGGTGTTCGCGTCGCGCGCGACAGCACGGAGCTGGAGAATGTCCCCCGGTTGCAGCGCCAGTGAGTCGAGCGAGAGTCGCGCGTCGAGCACGCTCCCCGTGCGTCCGTTCAGCGTGGTACGCGCGAGCGTGGTGGAGCGAAAGGAGAAGTTCTCGCCGGCACCAGAGCTCACCACGAGCTCGAACGACGCGTCGCGCAGGCCGATGTCGTCGCGTACCTGCGCGTGCAGCGTGAGCGTGCCCGTGGCGCGACGCACGATCGTGTCGCGCGCGGGCAGCAACAACGTCACCACCGGCGACGCGTCGATCACCGGCGCGAGCACGATGAGGCGGTCGCGCCCAGCGACGGAATGGAGTCGCACGATCGCGGGTCGCGCAGGCATGGCGAACGCGAGACTCCACCCGCCGGCGCGCGCCGCAACGCTGCGCGACGCGGAGTCCACATTCGCACTCACGAGTGCGGCGTCGCCTCGGCCGCTCACGGTGATCATGCTGCCAACGAGCGCATCGATGCTGGTGGGGTCGTCCGCACTGGACGCCAAACGTCCAGCGTACGACGGCGGCACGATGGCGACGTGCACCGTTGCGAGAACGTCCACCACGTCGTTCGCTGCCTTCCCCGCACCGATGCGCCCCAGGTTGCCGGCGATCGCGACGTCGCGCATGAGTGTGGGCGACCACCAGTACACGCCGCCGGCCGCCAGCGCCGCGAGCGCGGGCCTCATCATCGCGCGCAGCATGGTCCGCCGCGCATCCGTCCACCACGGCGTGCCCAGTGCCTGTGCTTCTAGCGTTGGCGAATACACGCCGTCGGCCACGGTGACCAGCGAATAGCGCAGCGCGGGCGTGTGCTCTTCCACCCACAGCGCCACGCTCGACAGCGAGCGCAGTGGGCGAAGCCTGAGCAGCAGCACCCCCATGGTTGCGGCGCCCATCATCACGGATGCAATGACACTCCACGCCGGCAGCGCAAACAACCGCACCAGCATCAGGAGTGCGAGCACCATCGTCGCGCCGATCAGGAGCGCACGCGTGACGAGCGCAAGCGCCAACGACCGGCGAAGCCCCAACAGCCGCGCGCGCGCCGTCATGATTCGTCTGTGGTTGGCCGCGTGCGCACGAACAGCTCCGCCATGGCGAGCAACAGCGCGCCGGCGAGCAACCAGCGCGCCAGCGTCGACTCACGATGCTCGTCGCGCCGCAGGGTCGTGGCTGCCGCGGCCGTTCGCACGTCCCCGACGAGTCGCGCCACCACGGCGGAATCGGCGGCGACGTCCGGTGCTCGCACGCCGCACGGCGTGAGGAGCGCGCGCACCATCCGTTGAAACGGCGGATGCAGTGCGATGTCGCCGGCGGGCGGCTGCGCGATGCCGACGTCTCTCAGGCACCCTGCACCGAGCGACGTCTCGCCACCCGCGGGCGCGCCGTCTGCCCAGCGCGCCACCGTGCGCTCGTGCGCTGCGACGGGCAGTCTCCCCAGCGACGCGACAATCACGATGTCACCCGCCGAGAGTCCCTCGGCCAGCGGACGACGCGCAGACGAGCTGTCCCAGCGCAGGACCGTCGCGCCCGCGCGCGCGAATGCGCTATCGGCTCCCGTGAACGACGATCGAACCAGGCGAGTGATGCGGGCGTCGGCGGCTCCTCGTGCGGCCATCATCGCCGGACCGAGCGGATCGCTCGCGGCCAGCGGGCCCTCGAGTCTCCATGTGATTGCAGAATCCACGCGTAGCGCCACGCGCTCCAGCCGCAATGCACCGGGCCACTCGGCGCGCACTCGCGCGGTCGCGGAGTCGAGCTCACGCGCCGCGAGCGGCGAGATGACGATCAGCTCTACCGAGTCCGCGACGTCGGCAAGACTGATGCTGGCTCGGCGCGCCGCCACGAGCGCCGCACTGAGCGACCCGTCGGCGCCTGATGCGGGCGCAGCGGCGAGCGAATCCCACGCGGCGCTCGCCACCACGGTCGCCACGGAATCGAACGCAATCAGCGCGAGGGGCGCGCCGTCTGCCGCGAGCTCGCGCGCCCGCGCAACGGCCTCGGGGGCACTCGCGACGGCGCGCGAGCGATCGAGCAACAGCACGCGGCCCATCGTGCCTCGCGACGGCGTGAGCACCGGCCGCGCAAATGCCGCCGCAGCGAACATCAACAACAGCACGCGCAGGATGAGCAACACCAAGTCGCGGGGCCGAGTGGCGGCGCGGCTCACGAGCGTGCGCTCGTCGGGCACGAAACGGGTGGTCGGCAGGACGTACGCCGCCGGCCGCTGTCGCGCGACGAGGTGCACCACCATCATGCCGAGTGCGGCCAGCGCCCCGATGGCGAGCGCCCACGGTGCGAGGAACGTCATGCGCCGCGCCGAGCGGTCTCGCCGGCGATGCGCCGCACGACATGCGGCGCGGCTTCGCTCGTGAGCGCGCGCACATAGCGCACGCCCGCCGCGCGCACGGCCGCGGCCGTGTCGTCGATCCAGCGCGAGAACGCCTCGCGATAGCCCGCGCGCAAACGCGCGTCGAGAGTGCGCCGCATGGTCGGCTGTTCTGGATCCACCGCGAGCACCGCGTCGTCTGGTGGATCGAGCTCCTCGCTCGCGACGACGTGAATGATGATCACCTCGCCACGCGCTGCGACACGGAGGCGCGCGGCCGCGAGCACCTCATCGAAGTCCCCGAGCAAGTCGGTGATCACGACGACACGCGACGCGCGCGCACTCGCGACGAGCGGCGCCAACGCTGACGTGCCGGCCGGCGCGGTCGCATCGAGCGCGCGCATCATCTCGAGCAGCACGCTGCGACGCGCGCGCGGGGCGAGCACCACGGGCCGCGAGCTCGCAATGGCGAGTCCCACGGGATCCGCTTCGGCGTGCGCCACGGACGCGAGGCCGACGGCGAGCTCGCGCGCCAATCGCCACTTGTCCAGCGCCGGTAGTGGGAACGCCATCGATGCCGAGGCGTCCACGATCATGCTCGTGCGGAAGGTCGCGCGGTCGGTGGTGAGCCGCACGTACGCGCGGTCGCTGCGCGCGAGCAGGCGCCAGTCCACGCGACGCGGGTCGTCGCCCTGGCGGTACGGGCGGAACTCGCTGAACTCCGACGAGTTGCCCCGCAGCTGCGACGGATGTGCGCCGAGTGTCGCTCCCATCACGCGACGGGCGGCGGGCCACCGCACGCCACGAACGGCGTCGAGCAGCGCGCCGTACGGTCCGGCGGACACTTAGCGGATGTCGTCCCGAGCGTAGCGGAGCATGTCATCCTGAGCGAAGCGAAGGATCTGCACCTGGCTCGGCCGGAAAGCAGATCCCTCGCTACGTTCGGCACGACATCCTGCCGCTCGCCGGGAACGATAGCGCGCGTGCACTAGACCTTCAGCCCGCTCCGCGGCGGTGCGATGCGCTCCAGCACGTCCGCGATCACCTGCTCCGGCGTTATGCCCTCGGCCTCCGCGGCGAAGCTCGCGAGCACGCGATGGCGCAGCACTGGCAGCGCGACGCGAATGATGTCCTCCGGCGCCACCGCGCTGCGCCCTGCGAGGAACGCGTGCGCCTTGGCGCCGAGCACCAGCGCCTGGCCCGCGCGGGGTCCGGCGCCCCAGCGGACGGCGCGCTTGACGAGTGCCGTCGCCGTGGTGTCGTCCGGACGCGTAGCGCGCGCGAGCGATGCCGCGTAGCGCAGCGCCGGCTCCGACGCGGCGACGTCGCGCACGGCGCGTTGGAGCGCCACTGCCTCCTCCGCGCTCAACACCGGACGCAGCGCATCCTGCGCCGCGCCGGTCGTCGAGCGCAGGATGCTCACTTCATCGTCCGCCGACGGATAGCCGACGCGGACGTCGAAGAGAAACCGGTCGAGCTGTGCCTCGGGAAGCGGATACGTGCCTTCCTGCTCGATGGGATTCTGCGTCGCCAGCACGAAGAAGGGCTCGGGCAGCCGCAGCGACTCACCGGCCGCGGTGACACGATGCTCCTGCATCGCTTCGAGCAGCGCGGCTTGCGTGCGCGGCGGCGCGCGGTTGATCTCGTCGGCCAGCACGATGTTCGCGAAGATCGGCCCGCGCACGAAACGGAAGCTCCGCGCGCCCGTGGCGTGATCCTCCTCGAGGATCTCGCTGCCCGTGATGTCGCTGGGCACGAGATCCGGCGTGAACTGAATGCGCCGGAAGTCGAGCGCGAGCGCCTCGGCGATCGAGCGGATCATCAGCGTCTTCGCGAGTCCCGGCACGCCGACGAGCAGTGCATGTCCCCCAGCAGCGAGGGCCAACAGAATTTCGTCGAGCGCCGCTTCCTGGCCGACGATGCGCTTCTGCACCTCGGCGCGCAGGCGGAGCAGCGCCTCGCGCAACGCCGCCGGCGTCGGATCCGCGGTGGGCACGAGGTGGGGCGCCGTGACGCTGGCCTGTGTGCTCAGCGGACGGCGCGCCGGCGGCGGTTCGTGAGCAAGAAGATCGACCCGTCCTTCGCGCCCGCGTCGGCCAGGGTGACGCTCTCGTCCAAAACCTCCCAGCCGTGGAGCTTGAGCACGAACTCGGCGTGATCACTGCTCACGGGTGACAACGCCTCGAGTGCGTGCACCTTGAAGCTGACTACCGGCTCGTTCGCCGAGACCACCGCCTTGACGGTATCCCACACCTCGGGCATCTCGACGCGCACCGTGATGGACGGCGCGCCCGCCGGCGCCAGCTGGAGAGCGACGCCGCGCGCGCGCAGTTGGGTGACGAACGGCTGCGTCATGCGCCCACCTGCGGAACTGCGGCGCCCGCCGCGAGCGAGGCGTGCACTGCCTCGAGCTCCGGCAGCGTCGTGAAGAAGCGCGCAATCTGCATGTCGAAGATGTACGTCGAGCCCGTGACGAGCGTGTGGCCGTCACGCACCGCGGCAGCCAGTACGAGCTCCTCGCCGCCCTGCCCGCGGAAGGTGACGTGCGACGCTGATTCCTGCTCGACGAACACGGCGTACAGGCTGTTGCGCCGCGAGAAAAACTGCTTCGCGCGCGACAACACGTCGGCGGGCGCGAGCGTGGTGGTGAACTCCTGCATGGTGCGCTGAGACTGAAGCATGACGGCCAGAAATGCTGGTGAGACGTAAGGGCTGACTGCCCATTGGACAACGGGCGCCGGCGGATCGTTGTTGAAGGCTAATCAGGTTGTCATCCTGAGCGAAGCATTGTCATCCTGAGCGCAGCGCTGTCATCCTGAGCGCAGCGAAGGATCTGCACCGTCCGACGTACAGATCCTTCGCTTCGCTCAGGATGACACGCCCTTTCGCTCAGGATGACAACGGCGGCCGATACTCGATCGGCAGGTCCACGCGGAACGTGGATCCCTCGCCAAGCGACGACTCGACATCGATCGTGCCGCCGAGGAGATGCGCGAGACGCTGGGCCAGCGAGAGGCCCAGGCCGGATCCGCCGAAGCGACGCGTGGTGGAACCGTCCACCTGGCGGAACTCATCGAACACGAGCTGGTGCATCGATTCGGGAATGCCGATCCCGTGTCGACTACGCGATACACCACCCGGTCGTTGCGCGTGGACACGGAGACGCGCACCTCGCCGGCGCTCGTGAACTTGTAGGCGTTGCTCAACAGCGCGACGAGCAGCTTCGCGATCTTGCGGCGATCGCTCACCATCATCACCGGCGCGTCGGGCTCGCTGACGCGCAGCGCCACACCCTCCGCGCGGCCGCGCGTGGCGGTGATGGCGTCGTGCATCGGGTCGCGGATGTCGAAGGCGGACGTCCGCGCCTCGAACATGCCACGCTTGAGCGTCGTGAGCTCGAGGAGGTCGCCAATGAGGTCGAGGAGGTGATGACTCGACGTCTTCACCTGCGAGAGCGTCTTCCGTTGCTCGGGCGTCACTGGGCCGGCGAGTCCTTCGTCCATCAGCGACAGGTAGCCCATCACCGCGGTGAGCGGCGTGCGCAGCTCGTGCGAGATATTCGCGAGGAATTCGTCCTTCACGCGCCGCGCGTCCAGCAGCGCGACATACTGGCGCTCCAGCTCGGCGTTTGTCTCCATGAGCGCGGCGTTCGCACGACGCAGGTCGTCGATGAGGCGCGCCTTCTGCGCCGTCGCAGCCATCTGGTCGGCGACCATGCGCAGCAGGCTTCGCGTCTCGCTGCTGATCGCCCCAGCCCGCGCAAAGTAGAACGCGACGGCGCCAAGGACGCCGTCGCCGGTCTGCAAGGGAAGCGCGACGATGGCGCGGAACCCCAATTCGTTCGCGACCTCGGCCCAGTCTTCGAGCGAGGGGTCGGCGCAGACGTCGGGCACCTCGATCACGCGTCGCTCCGCGGCGGCTTCCCCGCTGGGTCCAAAACCGAGCCGCACCCGCATCTCGCCGAGGAAGGGCGTGAACTGCTCGGGCCAGTTGTGCACGGCGGCCAGGCGCATGAGCTCGGACGCGCCGTCGATGAGGTACACGCAGGCGAAGTTGGCGCCAACGAGCGGACTCACGCGGTCGAGCGCGAACTGGAACACCTCCTCGGGCCGGTCGGCCGTGAGGAAGGCGTGCACGATCTCCCGGACGGCGATGAGCTCGCGCAACCCCGAATCGGATGTTCCGGCGTGCGTGCGAAAGCGGTCGCTGGCCAGCGGCGTGATCTTGGTCACAAGGCCAATATGTGGCCACAACCCCTGCAGGGCCAGACGTTTATGGATTCTTCGGCCACCGGGTGTGGCGAGCACGCGTCACATTGCAGGGCGTCGCTGCTACATCGAGCCACTAAAACGAGTGTCGTGCAGCCGGCGCGCACCTCCCGCGCATCGCCGCTACATCGCGTCAACTTGCTGCGGCGCTGTCGCTTGCGACGTCAAACTGCGCTTCCCAGCGCGTGCGGGCGTAGGGCCGTCGACTTGGCACGCGCATTGACAGGTCGCACGCGGCCCGCGAAGTCCGTCGAACGCGAGCCGATCCTCAACCTGGGAGCGTGGCATGAAGTACTTCGGCAGGACTCTCGTAGCGACGTTTGCGATCTTTGCTTCGACCGCAGCTGGAGCGCAGACCATCGACTTCAACGCAGTCCCGAGTAGCGGGAACCCCATCCTCAGCACGCTCACGACGCAGGGCTTCACCTTCACGGGGGCCCATTTCCACACGATCGACACCCCTTTCGCCTACTCGAACGGCACCATCTACATCGCGTCGGAGGGCAACGGCCTCGGCACCGGGATCACCATGACCGGCGCCAGCCCGTTCTCGCTCAGCATGTTCGACGCGGGCGGCGCTTTCGGCCCCGGCAGCACCAACGGCTTCCCCGACGGCACCTTCGTCAGCCTGTTCGCGAACATCTTCGGCGGTGGAACGATCTCCGGCACCTTCGCCATCGTGCCCACCGTATTCACGTCGTACGCGCTCTCGTCTGCCTGGTCCAACCTCACGGACGTGACCTTCTCGGGCATTGACCCCAGCACGCAGAACTTCAACGCCGGGTTCTCCGTCGACAACATCGTCGTGGGACCGAATGTCGTGGCGACGCCTGAGCCGTCCTCGATGATCCTGCTCGCGACTGGCTTGGTCGGCCTCGTCGGCATCGCGCGGCGTCGCAAGCAGGTGTGACGTACCCGCGGCGCAACGCCGCATGGGTTCGCGTCCGCGGGGTGGTCCGACGAGTCGTCGGGCCACCCCGCGCCCCATCAACGGGGGTCAGAGTCCGGGGTCAGAGTCGCACGCGTGTTATGATCCTCGATGCAATGGATTCGGCGAGTTAGCGCGTGGCGCAGTCGGTGGCCCTGACCCTCTGGATCGACGCCGATGCGGCGCCGCGCGACGTGAAGGAGATCTGTTTCCGCACGTCGGAGCGACTCGCGCTCGCCACGGTGCTCGTCGCGAATCAGCGCATCCAACTACCACTCGGCTACAAGTTCCTGCAGGCCGTGCGCGTCGAGGGCGGTCCCGACGTCGCCGACACCTACATCGCCGAACACGCCGTCGCGGGCGACGTCGCGATCACCGCGGACATCCCGCTCGCCGCGCTGCTCGTGCCCAACGGAGTGGTCGTGCTCGACCCGCGCGGCGAGGAATACACCGCGGACAGCATCGGCGAGCGACTCTCCGTTCGCAATTTCATGGACGGACTCCGCGGCGCTGGCGTGGAAACCGGCGGACATGCGGCCTATGGCGCGCGCGAGAAGCAGGCATTCGCCAATGCGCTGGATCGCGCCCTCACGCGCGCGCTGCGGCACCGCTGACCTCGAGATCGCCTAGCTCCTTCTCACCACTCCCAGCGAAAGCACCGTGCGTCCCGCGCGCACGCGGTACAGGCCGGGCGGAATGGGACGCCCCGCGGTATTCAGCAGGTCCCACGGCACCGTACCCCCGTCGCCGCGCAACTCGCGCACCACCGTTCCGTCTGGCTTGAACACCTGGACCGTCGCGCGCGGCGGCACGTTGGTGAACACGACACTCGCTCCGCCCGCGTGCGGCACCGAGACCGACAGGCCGCGATCGTTTCGTTCGCGTAGCAACGGCGACGGGAGCGGCGACGGAAGACTCCGCACGCCGGCGACCCGCGCGTCAATCACCTGCATCTCCAACAGCGGCGAGAGCGCATCCGCGAGCGATGGATCGAGATGCACCGCTTCACGAAATGCATCGGACGCGTCGCGCTGCCGACCCGCACCAGCCAGCAGCGCACCCAGATTGAACCACGCCACGGACAGACTCGGCTGCTCGGCGACGGCGCTTCGATACGCGCGCTCCGCATCGTCGCGCCGACCCTGCGCCAACAGGAAGTCGCCGTAATCGGCACGGATCCACGCGAGCGCCGGCTGCAGCGACAGCGCGCGCCGATACAACGGATCGATGGTCGTGAACGCGCGGTTGTCGGCGTCGTACGCAGTCGCAAGCGCGCGAAGCGCTTCGGGACGACTGGAGTCGATGCGCACGCTTCGCTCGAGCGCCCGGATCGACTCGCTGGCATTCAACAACTGCTGGTACGCAACGCCGAGCAGGAAGTGCGCGTGCGCACGCGTCGCGTCATTGCCGAGGGCGCTGTCCAGCGCAGCGACGCCGTCGCCGAGCACCTGCGCATTGTTGGCCAGGTTCGCGTATACGATCTGGCCCATGCCCTGGGAGATCGTTGCGTCGGAGCCAGTCCTGTCGCGCTCGAAGTAGGGCTCCGTGCGAGCGTGCGTCGTCGCAACGGCCGCAGGGTCATCGGCGCGCCCTGCGACGCGAATCCAATGATCCGTGAATGCACCGTGAACCGCGGCGCGCACGTCCGTCTTCGGCATGTGGCAGCTCACGCAGTCCGACGACGGCGTGTGGTCCGCGCGCGACGCTGAGGGCTGCAGGCGTTGTTCGAGCGCGGCGGGAAGATGGCAGGACTGGCAAGGCGTGTTGCGCGCCTGCGCCACGGGTGTCGGCGTGTGCGGATTGTGGCACGTCGCGCATTCGAGCGGCTTCTTCGTCGCGCGGCTGGCGATGAAGCACGCGCTCTGCTTCAACCGGTCCGCGTGCGACACGATGTCGATGCCGCCCGACTTGAAGAATGCGACCTGGTCGCGCAGCGGTTGCGACGGCATGTAGCTGAACTCGGTCTTGCCTTCGCGCAGCACCGTGACCGCAGTGTGCACATGGCACTGCTCGCACGTGTCCATCCGCCGCGCGAGCGACATGCGAGCGGGATTCACGATGCTGGCGTCGAACGCGCTGTCGCGCCGCACGCCGGCGGTGCGCTCCGCGACGTGCAATGCTCCCGGACCGTGGCATCGCTCGCAACCGATGCCGGATCGCAAGGTGGCGTACTTCCCCTCCAGGTATGGGAGCGTGTCAGGATAGCTCGCGTGACACGCCAGGCACCGATTGGGCATCATGCGATCGAAGCGGGCGTTGTTGATCTCGTAGCCCGGGCTGAAGTCCCATCCGTGTGAGCGATACCACGTGAGCGGCAGCTGGAACAGACGTCCGTTCTCCTCGGTGAAGTACGTGCGTGCAACGGTGCCGCTCCCCATCACCCAGTCGACGCGCTTGCGCAACTCGTGCAGCCGTCGTCCGTCTGGCGCGAGCAACCGCTCGACCTGATAGAGACGCCCACCGCTGTCCGCGATCGAGTACGACAATCCCGTCGGCTTGTTCACCAGCGGCTGGTCGAGTGGCGTCTCCGGCGCGCTGTCGCGGGTCCACCGGTGAAATGACTGCGCCATCGCGTGCGTGCCGTACGCGGCGGTCTCCTGCACGTGGCACGACGCGCATGCCGCATCGCCGACGTATGCCGTCAGCGCGTCCACGTTGCGAAATCGTGGAGACGGGCCATCGGCCGGCTCGCTCGCCGCGTCCATGCGCGTGGATCGCTCGCAGCCCGCGAGCGCTGCGATTGCCGCAGCGAGCAGCACGCCGTGCCAGAAACGGGATCGTGAGCCGGGAGGCACGCGCGCGTCAGCGGGGTGAGTCGTTGTCAGACGAAACAGCCTCAGTGCAACCAACTGACGCTGGAGACTCACAACTCACGACTCATAGCAGCTTCTCGGGCGGATCGCGTCATCACCACTAGATCGTCATACCATTGGCGACTCAGTCCCGCAGACGCGGCGGATCCGTGTTGCCCGGACCCACCAGCGGTTTCGGCATCGGAGGCGTAAAGACCGGTCCACCGAGCTTGGACCTCGCCCAGGTGATGAGCGCATTGATGTCGGTCGCGTTGCCGACTCCGCCCGGGCCGCCGACCGTGAGCGGAAGGGTGCAGTCATCGCCATCGGGCGTCACCATCGCCTTCGGGTTCGAGCACATGTCTCCCGGATCGTGCACTCGACCCTTGTCGTCAAACGTTGGCGGTGTGCACGGCGATCCGTCGCCCGGTCCCGGCGTCGTGTTCGCACTGCACAGTTTCACGTACGCGGCCTTTAACGCGTCGGGGTCGACCTTCTGCTGGCAGGTGAAGCCCTGCTCCGGATCGACGAGAATGCGCGTCGACTCCGGGCAATGGCCCATCTTGCTCGCGAGCGACTCGCAGCCGGCGCCCTTCCATCCCCGGTCCTCACAGTTCGCGAGCACGGTCGCGGCTTCGACCAGGACCATGGTGCACGCGGACGGCGTCTGACTCGTCGACTTTGTGCCCGCGTCGGGTGCCGGCTCTTCTTTCTTGTCAGGCGGCGTGGGCACGATCTTTGGCTCCTCCGCCTTCACCGCAATCACGAAATTGAGGTTGCTGTCGTAGTATCGGGTCCACCCGCTGGCGTCTGTCGCGGTGAAGCCTCCGTCATCGGCGAATACGATCGAGACCTTGCCACCGCCTCCGCCCTTCTTGCCAATTCGTGGATCGCCGCCGCCGCACGAGCCGGTGATCGCTGGGCTCGAGTAGTCGACCTTGCCGATCATGATGTCCTCGAGATGGCCGGAGTCGAGTCCGGCGGACTTGATGTCAGGCACCGCGTTCGCGCACGCCTGCACCGTCTCGGGTGTCGCGGCGTTTCGATCGGCGAGAAGGCAGCCGAGCATCGCGGCCGTCGACGTCGGCTCGATCGTGTTCCTGGTGACGTCCTGCCGTGCGCAGGCGGCGATGAGGAGAAGGGAGACCAGCAGGCTGCGGCGGAGAAGGCTTCGCATGGCGTTCCTCCGGATCAAGGTGGGGTCCGGCTGCAAGTCAGTCGCGCGAGAACATAGCCCCGACGCTCAAACATCGTCAGGTGTCCTCAACGCCGTACCACCGTCAATGCAATCCAGCAGATGGTGGAGGCAGTCCCTTCGCGAGCTCAGCGAAGAATGGCCAACACCCAAACGGCCTTGTGATCGCTGACGCCTCGCGCCTCGGCGAGTGTTCCTGACGCGGCCGAGTCCGGGCCCGCGAATCCCTTGAGAAAGATGTGATCCCACCGCCCGAAGAGCGTCGTGCGCGGGCCCTCGCGCGTCGGCCACGTGTAGCCCGCGTCGAGCGCCACCATCCCGGTCGACGAGCTGTTGAGGTCTCCGCCAGCCTTCACGTGTCGATACGACTCCCCGTCGGCGAGTATCGCACGCAATTGATCGCGTCGCGCGCCGGATCCGATGTCCAGCGGCGTGCCGAGGTGCGTCGAGTAGACGCGCACCGTTGCGTCGCCCACACGAACCGTCGCCGCGGTCGCGATGCGGTGCGTGCGCGCGTGACGCGACGGGTGCGGCAGCACGAGCTTCGCGTCCTGCTCGATGGGCCAGCGCGACAGCACCGCGTTCCGGAAGTCGCGACGGCTGCGGCGATGGAAGAGCGCGGGATAGTAGACCCACGACATCTCGAGCGCATTCGCGATGCGTCGCGCGCCGTCAGCGTCCATTTCCTGCAAGAGCACGACGTCGGCGCAGCGCATCGTCGTCGTCAGCAGCGCGATCGCCCCGTCGATATTCCTCGCGAACGCCACGTTGAACGACACCACGCGCGATCGACCGCTATACGCTGGCTCGCTCGTATGATTGCACACATCGTTTATCCTGTACGTGCAGGGGCGTACTCGAAGGGCGTGCTCGAGGGGCGTGCTCGAGGGGCGTGCTCGAAGGGCGTGCTCGAAGGGCGTGCTCGAAGGGCGTGCTCGAAGGGCGTGCTCGAAGGGCGTGCTCGAAG
>JANOIJ010000122.1:0-62023 GCA_031407575.1 Gemmatimonadaceae bacterium
CTTCCAGGCCGCGCGCCTTGCGGATCTCGTTATACGCGGCGCGCAGGACATACGCGTTGCTCACGCCGGGACTCTCCACGGGGTACTGGAAAGCGAGGAAGACGCCGGCCTGCGCCCGCACTTCCGCATCCATGGAGAGCAGATCCTGACCGTCGTACGTGACCGTCCCACCGGTGACCGTGTACGCCGGATGACCCGCCAGTACCTGCGCCAGCGTGCTCTTGCCGGAGCCGTTCGGACCCATGACCGCGTGTATCTCCCCGGGCTTCACGGTGAGCGTGATGCCCTTGAGGATTTCCTTGTCGCTGACCGTGGCGCGGAGGCCCTTTATTTCTAGCATTGGTGCCGATGAAGACTGTGAACGGTGAACGGTGAACCGTGAACGGTCACGGCGATCGCAGTCACCGTTCTCCGTTCACCGCTCACTGATCACCAGCTAACCAACCGAACCTTCCAGCGTGATTCCGAGCAGCTGCTGCGCCTCGAGCGCGAACTCCATCGGCAGCTCCTTGAACACCTCTTTACAGAAGCCGGAAACGATCATCGACACTGCCTGCTCGGCCGAGAGCCCGCGCTGCTTCAGGTAGAAGATCTGGTCTTCTCCGATCTTCGACGTCGAGGCCTCATGCTCCACCTGCGCGCTGTTGTTGCCCACTTCGATGTAAGGAAACGTGTGCGCGCCGCACTGGTTCCCCACCAGCATCGAATCGCATTGCGTATAGTTGCGCGCGTTTTCCGCCTTGGGCAGCACCTTCACCTGGCCGCGATAGCTGTTCTGCCCGCGACCTGCGCTGATCCCCTTGCTCACGATGTTCGACTTCGTGTTGCGTCCGATGTGGATCATCTTCGTTCCCGTGTCCGCCTGCTGGCGGTTGTTCACCACGGCCACGCTGTAGAACTCACCCGTACTGTTGTCGCCCTGGAGGATGACGCTCGGATACTTCCACGTGATCGCCGAACCCGTCTCCACCTGTGTCCACGAGATCTTCGAATTGTCGCCGAGACACTTGCCGCGCTTGGTGACGAAGTTGTAGATGCCGCCCACGCCCTCCTTGTCGCCGGCATACCAGTTCTGCACGGTGGAATACTTGATGGTCGCGTCTTTCAGCGCCACGAGCTCCACCACCGCCGCGTGCAACTGGCTCGTCGAGCGCTTAGGCGCCGTGCACCCCTCGAGATAGCTGACGTACGAACCCTCGTCCGCGATGATCAGCGTGCGCTCGAACTGGCCTGTGCCTTCGGCATTGATGCGAAAATAGGTGGAAAGCTCCATCGGACAGCGCACGCCCTTGGGGACGTACACGAACGAGCCCTCGGAGAACACCGCGGAGTTGAGCGCGGCAAAGAAGTTGTCCGAGTACGGCACCACTGAGCCGAGGTACTTCTGCACGAGCTCGGGATGTTCGCGCACCGCCTCGCCCAGCGAGCAGAACACGATGCCGAGCTCGCCGAGCTCCTTCTTCATCGTGGTGCCGACACTGACCGAGTCGAAGATCGCGTCCACCGCAACACCGGACAGGAACTTCTGCTCGTTGAGTGGAATGCCGAGCTTCTCGTACGTGCGCAGCAGTTCGGGATCCACCTCGTCCAGCGACTGCAACGGTACCACAGACTTGGGCGCCGAGTAGTACGACTGGTCCTGGTAGTCGATGGGCGGATAGATGACGTTCGACCAATGCGGTTCGCGCATCGTGAGCCAACGGCGATACGCCTTGAGCCGCCAGTTGAGCAGCCACCCAGGCTCGTCTTTCTTGCCCGAGATCAAGCGGACGACGTCTTCGCTGAGTCCTGGCGGAATCGTGTCCGTCTCGACATCGGTCACGAAACCGTATTGGTATTCGCGGTTGACCAGCGAATCGATGGACGAACTCATGGCAGCGGATCTCCGACCGTATTTGGGGCATGAACCGGCCCGAGCGCGTGGCGATAATGGCCGGCGTCGCGCACAGACAGCGACGCTCCACCGCAAGCGTGGGCGATACTGGACTAAAGTAGTCGGTTATCCCCTCCACGTCAACGCAGGCTCAAACCACTTAACGTGAGGAATTGCAACAGGTTAAGACGCTTTACGCTCGTTGCAGGCCGACAAAGTCGTCGGGCTGGCACTGCGTTGGGAGCAACACCATCTTGCACCACACACTGTCCCAGCGAGCGATCCCCATGATGCCAGCGCCCATCTCCATCGCCACCGCCGACGCCTACGACTGGGGCGAACGGTGCAAGGGCTGGCATCTCATGCGTTCCGCAAACGTCAGTATCATCGAGGAGCTCATGCCGCCCGCCACACACGAAACGCGACATTGGCACGCGCGGGCTCGCCAGTTCTTCTACGTGCTGGACGGCGAGCTCGTGCTGGAGGTGGAGGGCGTGGAGCATACGCTGACGACCGGCCAGGGCATCGAGCTGCCGTCCGGCAACGCGCACCAGGCACGTAACGACGGCGCGACACACGTGCGCTTCCTCGTCATCTCCTCACCGCCACATCAGGGCGATCGACGCGAAACGGAATCGGAACTGGCGTAGTGCCCCGGATCACTCGGCACGCAGCGTCGCGTTACGTCCAACCGCTGCGCGAAGGTGGCTCGCTCCCCGCGGTCGTGGACACGGAGGACGGCGGCCTGTTCGTCGTGAAGTTTCGCGGGGCGGGACAAGGCGCGCGCGTGCTCATCGCGGAGTTGATCGTCGGCGGACTTGCGCTCGGGCTCGGCCTGCCCACTCCTGAGCTCGCACTGGTGGACGTATCGCAGCGCTTCGGGCGCAGCGAGCCGGATCCGGAGATCCAGGACCTCCTGCGCCGCAGCCACGGCACGAATGTCGGGATGCGCTATCTCGAGGGCGCATTCAACTTCGATCCGTCGGCTGCGGGAGATCTCGTACCGCCGTCGCTCGCGGCGCGCATCGTGTGGCTTGACTCCCTTACCACGAATCCCGATCGCACGCACCGCAATCCGAACCTGCTCATCTGGCAGCACGGGGCGTGGCTCATCGATCACGGCGCGGCGCTGTACGCGCATCACGATTGGGCGTCGGTGGACGACGAGCGCACGCGGACGCCCTTTGCGCTCATTCGCTCGCATGTGCTTCTGGCAGCCGCCGGCGACCTTCGCGTCGCCGATGACGTATGCGCCGCGCTGCTGACACCGGAGCTGATCGCGGACGTCGTCGCCACCGTGCCGGATGACCTGATCATGGATTCCGCTGCCGGGGGCGCTGATTTCGCCACCGCAGACGAGGGGCGCGCGCGATACGAGCGCTATGTCACGGAACGACTGTCGGCGCGGCGCGGCTGGCTCGATCAGGCGATCGCAGCGCAGGAGCAACTGCGCATCGAGGAGCCGCAACGGCTGGAGGCGCGTCGATGAGCGACGAACCGCTCGTCGACTACGACTTCGCCGTCCTGCGCGTGGTGCCGCGCGTGCACCTTGCCGCGTTTGCGAACGTGGGCGTGGTCCTGCACGCGCGCACGGCGGAGTTCCTTGCGCTGCGCACGGTGACCGACCTCGCACGGCTCGCTGGCCTTGCACCCGGAATCGATCCCGCGTTGCTCGCGCGCTATCTCGCCTCGTGCGCCGCGATCTGCGCCGGCGACGCGTCCGCTGGCCCCGTGGCGCTGGCGCCGCCGTCGGAGCGTTTTCACTGGCTCACCGCGCCGCGCTCGGATGTCCTCCAGAGCTCGCCGGTGCACGAGGGCGTGTGCCGGAGTCCGCGCTCCGAGCTAGACGCGCTGTTCCTCGCCTACGTCGGAGGCGGCTGAGCACGTGAACTCCAGAAGCTTTGAGCCAGCTCCGTTACTGGCCGCTCACAACTCAGCAGTTAGCTTTCCAGCGGGTGATTATTCGTCACGATACTGGAGCGATCGCAGATGAACGAAGCACAGCTCAAGGCGTTGCTCAGAAAAACGCAAGCCGCGGCCGCAGCCGCCAAACCGAAGAAGAATCGCACGTACGACGCGACGCTCGATGCCACTCGACCGCCGCAGAGCGAGGCAGAAGAGGCAGCGACCTCCGACGCGAAGGACCTCTTTCAGCAGATGAAGAAGCGTGAGTTCTAACGCGCCATGAGCGCGTTGCACGCAACCGAACTCCACTCGGCAGACGGCGCTACGGCCGAGGTGCAGCACCATGGCGCGCACGTTACCTCGTGGCGCCCTGCGCCAGGGGACGTCGAGCGGCTGTTCCTGAGCAGGCGTGCCGAGATGCGCGACGGCGTCGCCATTCGTGGTGGCATCCCCGTGATCTTTCCGCAGTTCGCCGCCGAGGGCCCGCTGCCGCGTCACGGCTTCGCGCGCACGACGGCATGGACGCTCGACAGCGCTGGCACGCAGGCGGACGGCGAGGCGGTCGCGTCGTTCCACCTCTCGGATTCGCCAGAGACGCGCGCGATCTGGCCGGTACACTTCCGCACGACGCTTGCCGTGCGCGTCGGCGGCCCTCGTCTCACGGTAGCGCTCACGGTCGAGAACACCGGCGCATCGGAGCTTTCGTTCGCCGCCGCATTCCACACGTATCTCGGTGTGCTCGACATTGCCGACGCGCGGCTGGTGGGCTTGCTGGGTGCCTCGTACCGAGTGCCCGGTCGTCCGCCGGAGCTCCACGTCGACCGCGACGACGCCATTCGCGTCGACGGCGAGATCGATCGCGTCTACATGAATGCGCCCCAGCGCCTCGCGCTTCACGAGCCCGCGCGCGCTCTCAGCATCGAGTCGACGAACTTCCCCGACGTCGTCGTGTGGAATCCGGGTCCTTCACGCGCCGCCCTGCTGAAGGACATGGGTCCCGGCGATGAGCGGCGCATGCTCTGTGTCGAGGCCGCAGCGGTGCAGTCGATCGTGCTCGGCGCCGGTAGGAGTTGGGCGGCGACGCAGACGCTCACGGCAATGACTGACGCCAACCGGAGAGAGCGATGAGTACTGACGACATCGAGACGGCTGCGTTGTCACCGCGCGATGGCCTGGCACAGCAACTACGCCAGCTCGAGGATTTCGTCGCGCGGGCAGAAGCGGAGGGAGACACGCTCCCGTCCGAGGCGACGGAAATGATCGCGCGCCTGCGCGAGATCGTGCGCGCGCTCGATGCTCTTACGTCCACGCTCGCGCCGCCCGAATCGTCTGGGCCGGAGCAGCCATGAGCAGCGTATGACCGGGCGGGTGGACGTCGCCGTGCCCGCTTCTCCTTCAGTGTCGCTCCTGATCCTCGCGTCGATCTTCGTGGCGGCGGGCGCGCTCCATTTCGTCATCCCGTCATCGTATGCGCGCATCATGCCCGGATGGCTGCCTGCGCACACGGAGCTTGTGCTCGTGAGCGGCGCCTTCGAGATCCTTGGCGGGATCGGCTTACTGATTCCGGCTCTACGCGCGACTGCAGGATGGGGACTGATCGCGCTGCTCATCGCAGTGTTTCCTGCAAACATCCAGATGCTCCAGTCGGCCATTGCACACGGTCAGTCGCTGCCGTGGCGGCTTGCCCTCATCGCGCGCCTGCCGCTCCAGCCGCTGCTGATCTACTGGGTGTACCAATCCGCCGTGCGCTTCGGGAAGTGAGCGTAGCCTACGTCATTCGCGAGGCGAGCGGCGACGCCGACATCGCGGAAGTGCGACGGCTGGTGATCGCGCATGGCTCGGCGATCGCTGCCACGCCCGGCGTAGAGTACGTCTACGCCGACGCCGCGCGCATGCCGGGCCCGTATGTCCCGCCGCGCGGTGGCATCTGGCTGGCCGTTGCGGGTGAAACGGCGATCGGATGCGTTGCGCTGCGCCCCGTCGATGAAGATGCGGCCGAGGTCAAGCGAATGTTCGTGGACTCGGCGTGGCGCGGACGCGGCGTGGGACGCGCGCTCCTCGTCTCGCTCATCGCCGGCGCGCGGTCGCGCGGATACGCGAAATTGAGGCTTGGCACACTCGACGAAATGCTCGCTGCGCAAGCGCTCTATCACTCGCTGGGGTTCGTCCCCATCGAGCGCTACCGAGCCGACGAGTTGATCGACACGCGGTTCTTCGAGATGGAGCTCAGAAGTACGTCGCCAGCGATGCCAGCATGAATGCGTGATCCGCGCGATTGTTGAACTCGTCGCGGCCGCGCCCCCGCACGTAGTCGAGCTTGATCGCCGACTCTCGCGTCGGACGAAAGTTCAATCCCACCGTCACCTGCGCGGCTGACGAACCCTCCAGGCGGCTGTCGAAGTCCACCCGGTCCCATCGCGCCTTCAGCGCGAAGCTGCTCGAGGGCATCGTTCGCACCCACGCCTGTCCGAATTCGCGCACGCCCTGGATGTACCAACCGTGCTGGCGCGCTGCGTAGATGCCGCGCAGTCCCGGAGACACGTCGATGTTCGCGATCGCGGCTTCACCAGAGAGCTGAATGCCGAACGCGCGTGCCTCGCCATCGATCACCGCGATCGAGAGGTTTCGCTGTTCGTCGACTGCCGTCCCCTCGACGTTGAACACGTTGTACGCGCCATGATGCGCGGACAGGCCGATCTCGTAATCGATACCCGGGCTCAGCGTAATCCGGCCGACCACCGACGGCCTGCCGTTGTTGTCCTCGAAGTTCTTGCGCCCGAGCGGGATCCGCGTGCCCGACTCCGAGGCGGTGATGAGGCCATCGCTGAAGCCGTTGGTGGCGTACGCTTCGTACGTCAGGCGCAGCCCACTGGCCACCGACACCTGGCCAAGCACCCCGAAGCCCGGCTCAGAGAGCGCGACGCCGAGGATGTCCGTGGACACGAGCGGGCGGTCAGTGAACTCGTTGAGCGGGCTGTCGTGCGACAGGTTGAATCGTCCGAGCGGCGAGAGGACCATGCCGCCGCGGACCGTGAAAGCAGGATGGATCAGCACGTCGATCGCGGCGTACTCGAGCGCGATCTCCCGCCCGCCGTCCTCGAACTCGATCTCGGCGCCGAGCCGTACAAAATCGCTGACGCGCGTGCTGGTGAACAGGTTGAAGCGCTTCGCCTCGAAGCCTGCCTCCTCCTTCAGCCCCTCGACCTGCTGCCACCGCGCGTGCGCCTCGGCGTAGCCGCCGATGGCCGTGCGACCGAGGAGGCGCGATTGGTATGGCTTGTCGTACACGCCGCCGCGGACGAACGGCCGCGCGAGCGTATCGGCGCGCGAGGAATCGCGTTGCTGCGCGCCGGCCCACGCGAGCGGGGCCACGGACGCGGCGGCGACGAGCGTCGCCATGATGATGTGCCGATGCGTCATGCGCCTGCCCTCATTTCGATCTCCAGCACGCCATCAGCGGCGCGGGCGTTGAAGCGGTCCAGCGGGCGCTCGGCGGGGCCGCGCAACACGCGCCCTTCGCGGTCGTATGTCGAGCCATGGCAGGGGCACACGAGCGACGGTCCTTTTATGTCCACGGTGCAGCCACGGTGGGAGCAGATGGGCGAGAGGACGGCGAACTCCGCCGCCGGAAGCGCGAGCACGTAGAGAGGATCCTTCGCGCCGTTGGGCTGGATCTTGATCGATCCGCCTGGCTGCGCGAGCGCTGGGTGATCGCTGAGGCGGAGGCGAATGCGCCCGCCCTCCATGGGAACGGGCAGTGCCTGGAGCGACGCGCACGCGCCGAGCATCGGCGTCAGGAGCGACAGCGCGCAGACGGCGACGAAGTCGCGACGGTCTATCGGTTCGTTCGCGCTCATCGCGATTCCACGTAGTCGAGGAGCGCGCGTCGCTGCTCGTGCGTGAGCGCGGCGAATGCATCGCGGGAACGCTGGGCCTCGCCACCGTGGAGCAGGATGGCGTCCTCGAAGCTTCGTGCGCGTCCGTCGTGCATCAGGAGCACCTGGCCATTGAGGAACTGCCTCATCAGGCGCAGGCCCCAGAGCGGCGGTGTCTTCCACTCGCGACCCGATGCGCTTCCGTCTGGTCTGTTGTCCGCCAGGCCCGCGCCCATGTCATGCAGCAGGAGGTCGGAGAAGAGCTCGACGTCGCGCCCCGTGAGGGCGGGGATCATGCTCCGGCCGGCCTTGAGGACGGGTACATGACACGATGCGCAGTTGACCTGCTTGAACAGCGCGGCACCCTGACGCCGGAGATCGGTGTCCTCGCCAGGTGCCGGCGGCGCAAGCGCACGAATGTAGTGCGTCACAGCCTGCACCACCGACGCGGAAATTTCCGGATCTCCCACACGGTCGACCGCCGCGATGGGCACGCTGGAGAGCGGGTTCGCATTCTCCAGTGGCAGGAACTCGGAGGTGATCCCGATGTCCTGCAGGTAGGCCTCGGTTACCTGTTGCAGCAGGCTCGAGGTCTGGCCTTTCCGCCCGAAGCGTCCGAGCTTCGGGCCTTCACAGCCGCCAGGCTCCGACGCAGGGACCCACGATGGCGCGTGAACCCAGTTCGGGCGACCGGAAATGCCGTCGCCATCGCGGTCATTCGAGTCCGCGAGCGCGAGGATCGTCGCTATGGGAATCGCCTCGATGAGGCCAACACCAAAGACCGGCGGGGGGAGTCGCGTGGAAACCGCAGCGCCAGCCGGGACGCGTTCCGGTTCGGCGCCGGGAATGGCCTTGTCCTGGATCTGCGGCCCGCCAACGGCGCGCAGGAAGTCATCGTGCGTGCCACCCACGCGCTGGAGGGCATTGTCGAGGACTCCGCGACCGTCGCCGCTGTGGCAGGACGCGCACGACGCGTTGTTGAAGATCGGACCCAGACCGGTGCTCGGCGCGAACCGCCGAGCGAACTCCGCGTCCCCGCGGGCGAACGCGGCGAGCTCAGAGGTCGTCAGTCCCTCGAGCGGCGCGTCGAACACATCACCATCTGCGGGTGCCTGCGTCGCGAGGTCCGTGCACGCCACGACGACGATGAGGCTCATGAAGATCGCACTGAGGCAATGCGCCACGGTGCTGCGTGCGGCAGTGGGGCCTCTTCTTGGGGATCTGGCTGCGGGCACCGGTCTCAAGCGTTTAGAGTCGAAGAGAAAAACATTTAGTTAGCCCTAAACTATAGTTAAGGGCGCACTTTCGCAAGGGCCGTGGGGTCAGAGTCGGGGTCAGAGTCGCGCGTGATTATGATCCACACGCACAAGAAATCCAAAGGCCTCTGACGCCGCCGACTCTGACGTCCGCCTCTGACCCCGACGTCCGACTCTGACCCCGACTCTGACCCCGACTCTGACTCGCGTGACGGAGCACCGGCGCCGGGTCGCCGAGGCGTAGACTTTGTCGTTGAATTCGGCTCTGGACGCGCGGCTGCGATCTTCGCAGCTGACTCCGTCAGCTCGCGCGCTTTCGCTCGCCTGTAGTCCGCTGGGCGGTAGAGTCGCGCGGGACGGTCAACTCGACGGATTGCGGCGACCCGGTGCTCGGACGCGCGCCGACCAGTTCACCAATCGAGGGAGCGTTTGCGAGGTTGCCGAAGGTGCGGCCCTGGAGCGTAATGCGCCCTGGCGCAGACGGACGTACTGCTCCTGCCTCAATTCCCTCGTTCGCCATCAGCGTTCTCCGCGGAAGATTGCCGGACTGAGCTTAAACAAATGCGTGAACCACACCAGGCGATGTGATCCACGTCACTCCGCGGCGATTTCCCTGATGGCATCTCGGAGCAGTGACGCGGCGAGCGTCACTTTGTACGCGTTTCTGCTCAGCGGCTCCGCATCAAGGAGCGCACGCTCGGCGAGGCCAATGATGGTCTCCTCGTCCAGCCCGCCGGACATCGCTTCTTCCTCGACCGACGTGTAGATGCGATACGGGCGCGGAGCCACGCCTCCAAGAACCAGGCGCACCTCACCGTCCGTGCGACGCGTCGCGGCCAGGCTCACCAGCGCAAAGTCCCACGCCTCGCGCTGCATGAGCTTTGTGTAGCGCTGATAGCCTCCCGCGGACGCCGACGGCAGGTGAATCGCGACGACGAGCTCTCCGTGGCGCAGCACCGTCTCACGATCCATCCGGTCGGTGGGCAGGATGAAGAACTCACCTGCGGGCACGCTGCGCAAACCGGCCGGACCACTGATGTCGACTGTTGCATCCAGCGCAACGAGAGCCACCGCGGGGTCAGAGGGATGCACCATCCAGCATGGTCCGCCCTCGAGAATCGCGTGGTATTGATTCTCGCCGTCGTGCGCCGGACACGTCGAGCCGCCGGACTTGTGACACGACACGCCGCGGCGGAAATACCAACAGCGCGGTCGCTGCGCGAGGTTGCCCGCCAGTGTCGCCATCGAGCGGATCGCCGGCGTGCCGACCTGCTCACACGCAGACGCGAGCAGCGCAAAGTGCTCCCGCACCAATGCGTTCGATGCGATGTCTGCGAGTCGCTCTTCTGCACCGATCACCAGCGCACCGGCCGCGTCACGGGCAATACCGAGTGACTCCGCCACGCCGCGTACATCCACCACGGCGACAGGATGCGCGAGCCCCTCGTCGATGGTGACGATCAGGTCCGTGCCGCCGCCGAGTGCCATGTGGCCCGGCTCGGCGAGCCGCGCAAGCGCGTCTGCGAGATGAGTCTCGCGGTAGTAAGCGAATGGCGACACTATATGCGTGCGAATCCGTAGAAAGAGATCGTGAGGTTAGCCCGTAGTGCGCCGGCCGGCCAGTCGGCGCGGGTTACAGCACGAACGGATGCTCATCGAGACGCTGTCGCATTCACGACCAGGGCACTGGTCTCACTTCGAGAGGCTTCAGTGGAATTCTCCGTCATAACGCTCAACATCCTGTATGCGATCATCGGCGTCGTGCTCATGTTCGCGAGCTACCGCCTCATCGACCGGCTCACCCCGGAAGTGGATTTTCCGGTGGAGTTGCAGAAAGGCAATGTCGCCGTGGCGATCTTCATCGCCGCCATCTTCATCTCTATCGCCATGATCATCGGCAAGGCGCTCGGCTAATGAACGCGTCGCGCTGGCATCGACCGCTCCTTGCGGGGCTGCTCCTCGCCGCATTCACGCCGGCGGCGGCGCAGCGCGGCGATCTCCGTCCTGCCAACGTGAAGGACGCCCTGATCAAGGCCGCCGAAAAGCGGCAGACGGATCGCGCCGTCGAGCGGTTCGATCCGATCTTCCGCAAGTACACCAAGCGCTATTTCGGCGTAGGAACCGACTGGCGACGCTTCAAGGCGCAGGGCATGGCGGAGAGCGACCTCACGCCCACCGCCCGCAGCCGCGTGGGCGCGCGTGGAATCATGCAGCTGATGCCGGCGACGTATGGGCTCATCCGCACGGCGCTGCCGCAGTTCGGCGCCATCGACAACCCGGAATGGAACATCGCCGCAGGCATCCTGCACGACCGCGATCACTGGAACATGTACAAGAAGGACGTGGACGAAGCGGAGCGCTGGGACTTCATGTTCGCCGGATACAACGCCGGCGAAGGGACCATCATGCGCGCGCGCAAGGCGGCGTTGGCGGCGAAGCTCAACAACAGCACATGGCAGAGTATCGAGAGCGTGGCGCCGACGGTGGAGCGGTGGCGCTACCTGGAGACGCTCGACTACGTCAAGAAAATCCGCGCGAACCACGCCAAGCTTCCGCCCGACTGAACAGCGGCTCCTCTCTCGAGGAGCCGCTGGTTCGCTAGTGCGCTGCTGCTGGCGCCGCGGATTGCGTGCCCGCGGCGTGGAACCTGACGTCGGTAGGGTGCTTGTATGTCTTGTTGTAGACGTACGCAGCACCGCCCGCAGAAGCGACGGCGAGAAACACGACGAAGATCGCGAATCCCCAGCCTTCCTGCTTGAAGGGGATGTGGCGGCCGGCGTTCGGATTGATATGGTCCTCGTGCATCGCGTCTCCGTTCGGGTTCAACGACACGAAAGCTAGTTGTGCGATCCACACCGCAACAGCGCCCGGTTCGGTTCATGCACGACGCCGGGGAAACCCTGACTCTGCCGGAGGCCCTGTGACCTCGACTGCCGCACGCCTGCGTTCCTCCACCGAGCAGATCCCGCTTCGCCCCCTGGGCCGCACCGGCCAGACGGTCTCCGCACTGGGGCTCGGCGGTTTTCATCTCGGCTCCATCGGGTCCCAGCGCGAGGCGATCTCCGTCGTCCACCGCGCGATCGACGCAGGCATCACGTTCATGGACAATGCGTGGGAGTATCACGATGGCGTGAGCGAGACGCGCATGGGCAAGGCACTGGTGAAAGGACGGCGCGACCAGGTGTTCCTCATGACCAAGGTCTGCACGCACGGACGAGACGCGCGCACCGCCATGCGCCAACTCGAGGATTCGCTGCGTCGCCTCAAGACGGACCACCTCGACCTGTGGCAGGTACACGAGGTCGCGTACGCGGGCGACGCCGAGCGCCACTTCATGAAGGGTGGCGTGATGGAAGCGCTCGATCGCGCCAGGGCGAAAGGCCTGGTACGCTTCGTCGGCTTCACGGGACACAAGGATCCGTCGCTCCACCTGCAGATGCTGTCGCACGGGTATCCGTTCGACGCGTGCCAGATGCCGCTCAACTGCTTCGACGCCACGTTTCGCAGCTTCGAGCAGCAGGTGCTGCCCGAATGTGCGCGCCAGGGCATCGCCGTCATCGGCATGAAGAGCCTGGGCGGCGAGGCGGACGCGGTGACGAAGCGCGCGGTGAATGCGAAGGACGCGTTGCGCTACGCGATGAGCCTGCCGGTCGCCGTGACGGTCACCGGCATCGACTCGCTCAAGGTGCTGCGGCAGAACATCAGCGTGGCGCGAGGCTTCCGACCCATGAGCGCAATGGACATGCAGCGCCTGCGGACGCGGTGTGCAGCCTTCGCCGTCGACGGGCGCTTCGAGTTGTACAAGACGACTTCCAAGCACGAAGCGGACGTGGGCCGCACGCAACGCGGTTTTCCACTGCAAGCGGACATGGCGGGGTAGCGACCGAGGCCGCATCCTTTCGCCGGCGCACGCTGTCTGATGGTGGACGGCTTCCCGACTATGCATTCCCTGCTCATCGACCAACTGACTGCCGCCCTTGGTGCGGGCTACACCATCGAGCGCGAGCTGGGTGGTGGAGGCATGTCGCGCGTGTTCGTCGCGTTCGACGAGGCGCTGCAGCGACGCGTGGCGGTGAAGGTGATGCCGGAGCACCTCGCGGCGGCGGTGTCCGTGGACCGCTTCAAGCGCGAGATCCTCCTTTCAGCGGGGTTGCAGCATCCGCACATCGTCGGGGTGCTGAGCGCCGGCGAGGCGGCGGGGTTGCCGTTCTTCGTCATGCCGTACGTGGAGGGAGAGTCGCTTGGCACGCACATCCACACGAAGGGTGCGATGTCCGTGCGGGAAACGGTGTCCGTGCTCAAGGATGTCGCGCGCGCGCTCGCCTACGCGCACGAGCGCGGCGTCGTCCATCGCGACATCAAGCCGCATAACATCCTCCTGGCTGCCGGTGCAGCCACGGTCACCGATTTCGGCGTCGCCAAGGCAATCAGCTCGGCGCGGCGCTCCAACCCGGACGGACACGGTACGCTGACGGGCACGGGCACATCGCTGGGCACGCCGCTGTACATGGCGCCCGAGCAGGCGGCCGCAGATCCCGACGTTGATCACCGCGCGGACATCTACGCCTTCGGCATTACAGCGTACGAGATGCTGACGGGACATCCGCCGTTCTTCGGGTTGGCGCCACGCGCGCTGCTTGCGGCGCGCATGACGGCCGATCCCGCGCCCCTCTCGACGGTGCGGACGGACGTGCCCGCGGCACTCAATGACCTGATCATGCGCTGCCTTCGGCGCGAGCCCACGGACCGCCCGCAGTCCGCGACGGACGTGCTCGCCGCGCTCGACGATCCATCGATGATGAGCGGCGCGTTCACCGCGCCCATGCGAGCGCCCTCACTGGTGCAGATGCTGCGCGACTGGCGCGTGGCAGCGGCGGCCGTGCTCGTCGTTGGCGCCATGGGCACTGCGGCGAGTTACGCACGCACGCCGGCCGCGGAGGCACCTGCCGTTGTACTCGCCGCTCCGACGCCCTCCGCGTCCTCCATCGTCGTGGTGCCGCTCGTCAGCATCGGCGCGGACTCGGGCAACGCGTACCTCGCGGAAGGCATCACCAATGAGCTGGCCGCGGCGCTGGGACGCGTGCCGAACGTTCGCGTCGTCTCGCCGACACGCGCCGCTGCGATGCTCGCCGCGGGAGGCTCGCCGAGCGACATCGGACGCGCACTCAACGTCGCGCTGCAACTCGAGGGCACTGTGCAGCGCGAAGGCAACCGTCTGCGCGTCACTGCGCGCCTCGTCGGCGTCAGCGACGGCGTGATGCGCTGGTCGGACATGTACGAGCGCGACGCGACGGACCTCTTCGCCGTGCAGAGCGACCTCGCGCGCGCGATCACCGAGGCCGTGGGCGTCGCGATGGGTGGCAACCCGGCGGCGCTCGCGTCGGTGGACAGTGCGCCGCCGTCGCCCGCCGAAAGCCCGGCCACCGGGCAGGCGTATGATCTCTACCTGCGCGGCCGCTTCCAACTCGCGCGACGCAGCGCCGGCTCGCTCCAGCAGGCCATCGCATTCTTCCAGCAGGCCATCGTCAAGGATCCCAGCCTCGCACCAGCCTATAGCGGACTCGCCGACGCGCAGGGTCTGCTTCCGCTCTACTCCACCGCTCCCGCCGAGGCCACGCTCACCGCCGCGTTACGCAGCGCCGACCGTGCCATCGCGCTCGACAGCACACTCGCCGAGGCGTGGGCATCGCGCGGCGTGCTTCAGGGCCGCAGCTGGAGGTGGGTCGAGGCCGAGCGCGACTTCCGCCGAGCCATCGCGCTGGACGCGCGATATGCGTCCGCACAACAGTGGCTGGGCGAGCTCTACCTGGTGACGGGCCGTGTCGGCGATGCGGTGCGCGCCCTCGAGCGGGCGGCGAAACTCGACCCGGCGTCGCCGGTGATCAACGGTTCACTTGGATTGGCACTGGCGCTGGCCGGCCGGCCCACGGACGCCGTCACAGTGGCGGAGCGCGCCGTCTCATACGACTCCACGCTGGTGGTCACGCGCTTCATGCTCGGCGCCACGCATCTCTACGCGCGGCAGCCCGCAGCGGCCATCCATTCGCTGGAAGCGGCGGTGCGCCTGGATCCCACCTCTCGGACCGCGCTTGGCCTGCTCGGCTATGCGTACGCTGCGTCTGGAGATCTCGCGGCGGCGCGCCGGACGCGCGCACGAGTGGAGGCGATGGCAGCAGGGCCGGGCACGGACATCGCCGTAGCGCGCATCGCGCTCGGCATGCGCGATACCGCGGAAGCGCTCGTGCGACTCGAGCGGGCGGCGCGAGTCCGCGATCCGTTCTTCGCTACCGAATCCGCGACGTCGCCCATCTTCGATCTCGTTCGCGCCAGCCCGCGATACGCGGCCATCCTGCGTTCGGTGGGCTTGACCGCCGAGCGAACGATCGCGACGACACGCGACTGACGGCACCCGGTGAGCGCGCTCGCGCTGCCGGCCAGGCGCTGCCGCGCGGCTAGCGCGACGGGTCTGTCTAGCACAGAATCCATCGCATGCAAGCCATACGCATTCACGAAGCAGGCGGGCCGGAGGTCATGCGGCTCGAGACCGTCGCGGATCCGGTGCCGAGCGCTGGCGAGGCGCTCGTGCGCATGGAGTCGATCGGCGTGAACTTCATCGAGGTCTACCACCGGACTGGACTCTACAAGTCCACCATGCCGTTCACGCCCGGGTCCGAGGGCGCGGGCACGGTGGTCGCTGTCGGGCCGGATGTTACCGACGTGCGCGTCGGCGATCGCGTCGCGTCCCAGGGTTTTTCCGGGTCGTATGCGGAGCTCGCACTGGCCTCCGCCAGTCGGCTCGTGAAGCTTCCGGATGGGCTCCACGCACGTGACGGCGCCGCGGCGATGCTTCAGGGAATGACGGCACACTACCTGACCGCGTCGGTGTTCGCGCTCAAGCCGGGGGACCGGTGCCTCGTGCACGCGGCCGCCGGGGGCGTGGGCCTGTTGCTGTGCCAGATGGCGCGCCGCGCTGGCGCGCATGTCATCGGCACGGTGTCGACGGAGGAGAAGGCGTCGCTGGCGCGCGAGGCAGGTGCGGAGCACACGATTCTCTACACGAAGGAGGACTTCGTTGCCGCGGTGCATCGCATCACAGAGGGTGCGCGAGTGCACGTCGTCTATGATTCCGTGGGCGCGACGACGTTCCTCAAGAGCATGGACTGCCTCGTGGTGCGAGGGATGCTCGCGCTGTTCGGCCAGTCGAGCGGGCCCGTGGCGCCGATGGACCCCAACATGCTCAATCCCAAGGGATCGCTGTTCCTCACACGCCCGACGCTGGGGCATTACGTCGCGTCGCGCGAAGAGCTCACCTGGCGCGCCGGCGAGGTCCTCGACTGGGTGCGTGATGGCTCGCTGACGCTCCGGATCGACCGGGAAGTTCCGTTGGCGCTGGCCGGGGAGGCACACCGTGCGCTCGAGGGGCGACGGACCACTGGCAAGGTGCTGCTGCGCCCGTGAATTCGCGGTGGTCGACCGCATACGCGTCGGGGGTGTTGCGAGAAAAGCGCGCGGGATGATTACTGGACATTCACGTCGGAACTTTCACGAACGTCTCGGTGTCGTCTTGCGTGCCGGCCGCCGTTCCCATCCGGCGCCGCAATGCAGCTGCTCACCAGAATGCCTCGACCAGTACAAGGCGCCGCAATGGATCGGCCGACCGCACACCGCGACCCAACTGGACGAACCGCCCACGGCACCATCGCATCCGAAATGGGCGCCCCGCGTGACGCGCAGTCGATTGCAGGCGTCCGGATAGCGATGCGACGCGTGTTCTCCATCCTCTTCGCGTTCGCAGCTTCCGGCTGCGCGCGTCAGGTGTATCGCACGTCGGCACCCGCACCGACGCCCGCGCCGCGCGTCGTGTTGGCGAGCGCACCGAGCACGCCCATCCCCAACGCCGGCGCATCGAGCGCCGAGGCCGTCGACTACCTGCTCTCGCACGCGATGCTGATTCCCGTGGCCGGCGCGACCGTCGAGCAACTCCGCGACACGTTTGATGAGGGCCGTGACGGAGGACGCGTGCACGGCGCGCTGGACATCATGGCGCCGCGCGGCACTCCCGTCCTCGCCGCAGACGACGGACGCATCGTCCGGGTGAGCACCACTCCGCTCGGGGGCAATTCCGTCTACGCCATCGATCCCCTGGGGCGCGTGGTGTATTACTATGCGCATCTCGACGCCTACCAGCCCGGGCTCGCTGCTGGCGCGACGGTGGCCCGGGGCGACACGATTGGGTTTGTAGGAACCACGGGTAACGCGCCGAAGGACACCCCACACCTGCATTTCCAGGTCATGCGCATGCCGCCCGACGGCAAGTACTGGGACGGCGATCCGATCAACCCGTATCCCATCATGCTCCTCACGCGCGACCTTCCACCCGTCCGGCCATGACACTCACCTCGAAGGCGCGCGCGGAATTGCGGGCCGAAGCGCATCACCTGTCGCCGCTGGTGCACGTCGGACATCAGGGGATCACCGACGCGCTCATCCAGACGATCGACGACACGCTTCGCACGCACGAGTTGGTGAAGATCGCGCTCGCCAGGACCACGGACGTGAAGCCGCAGGACGCATCGCATCAGTTGGCGGAGCGACTCGGCGCCGACGTCGTGCAGACCATCGGTCGCACGTGCACCTTGTACCGAGAGAATCCGGACCTCAAGCGAAAGCAGGGAGCACCACCACCATGGCGAGCGTAGCGACGTTGGCGCGGCTGGCAGTACTGGTGCCGCTCGCCTTCTGGCCCACCGGCACGACGGAAGTGATCGCCGAGTTACCGCGCGTGTACCTCGAGACCGCGGCACCCGCCGCGCCGGCCGCCGGCCGCACGATCATCAAAGTCGGCTCGGGAGGGGGACTGCAGGACGCGATCAACCGCGCGCGTCCCGGGGACGTTATTGAACTCGCCAAGGGCGCGACGTTCACGGGCAACTTCGTGCTGCCGAACAAGAACACCACGGGCGATGCCTGGGTCGTTATTCGGCCGGCGAACCACGCGAGCTTACCGGCGGAAGGCGTGCGCATGACGCCGGACGTCGCGGCGTCACTCGCGTTGCCGAAGATCCTCACGCCCAACGCCAACAACGCCATCGCGACGGCCCTCGGCGCGCATCACTACCGGTTGATCGGGCTGGAAGTCGGCGCGGTGCCGGACGTGAAGCTGGTATGGGCGCTCGTCGGCCTCGATGCCGGTCCGGCGCAGCGAACCATGGAGGTGGTGCCGCACCATCTCGTGCTCGATCGCATGTATGTGCATGGTACGCCCGAGCTCACGCTGCGTCGGTGCGTGGCACTCAACTCTGCGCACACGGCCATCATCGACTCATGGCTCAGCGACTGCCACGAGAAGGGCGCAGACTCGCAGGCCATCGCGAGCTGGAACGGGCCAGGCCCGTTCAAGATCGTGAACAACTATCTCGAGGGCGCGGGCGAGAACCTGATCTTCGGCGGCTCCGACCCAGCGGTGCCCGACCTCACCCCGAGCGACATCGAGATCCGGCGCAACCACTTTTACAAGCCGGTGTCGTGGAAGGGGAAGTGGACGGTGAAGAACCTGCTCGAGATCAAGCACGGCCAGCGGGTGCTCATCGAAGGCAACATCCTCGAGAACAGCTGGGCTGACGGGCAGACCGGTACGGCGGTGGCGATCAAGACGGTGAACCAGAACGGCAAGTGCACCTGGTGCGTCACGCAGGACGTGACGATGCGGCTCAACCTGATCCGCAACGTGGGCAGCGGCTTCAATATCGCCGGCAGGCCGGACAACAACGCACCTGCGATCTCGGCGCGTCGCATCACGGTGACGGACAACCTGATCACGAACATGAACGTGCCGCCGTTCACGGGCGACGGGCGCGGTTTCTCGACCTATGTGGCCGGGAACGTGACCATCACGCACAACACCATGATCTCGCCACTCTCGGCGGCGTTCGTCCTCGGCCCCGCTGGCAAGACGACGATGGGGTTCACTGCGCGCGACAACATCGTGGGCGGCGGCCTGTATGGCATCATCGGCGACAATCATTGTTGTGCCAAGGCGCTCTCCGTGTATGCGCCGGACGGTGACTTTCGCGGCAACGTGATCATCATGCGCAACACCAGCATGTTTCCGCAGGGCAACTTCTACGCGAGCAGCGTGGGGGTGATCGGCTTCACCGATCCCGAGGCGGGGGACTTCAGCCTCCTCGCCAAGAGCCAGTATCGGGGCAGGGCTAGCGACGGACGCGATCCGGGCGCAAACTTCTCGGCCCTTCAGGCCGCGATCAAGGGCGTCCGCGCCGTTCCCGAGTGATCTCGATCACCGAAGGCAAAGGCCAGTTGGCGTAGTGTATAATCTCTCCCACCCGCACGACCCCCGAGAGACGCTGTACGAGAGGTTTTTGATGCGCAAACTGCTCGCGTGTGCCAGCCTCTGCGCCGGTTCGCTGGCGCTCGTGGCGTGTGGCTCCGAACCCGTTCCTTCGCAGCCGCTGCCGCCTGTCGTGGTACTTCCGCAGCCCGACACCACGACGCCGGTCACCGGCTTTGTTGGCGTCGCTGAGCTGCCGCGGATCTACCTCAATTCGGCGGCTCCTGCTGCGCCCGCGGTGGGTCGCGTGATCATTTCTGTGGCGGCGGGCGGAAGCTTTCAGGCGGCGTTGAACAGTGCCCAGCCGGGCGACGTCATCGAGCTCGCGGCAGGTGCGACCTTTACCGGCAACTTCACGCTGCCGAACAAGGGCGGCACAAGCACGAGCTGGATCGTGATTCGGCCGTCCAACTGGGCCAGCCTGCCGCAGGCGGGCGCGCGTATGACCCCAACGATGGCCGCGCAGCTCAACCTGCCGAAGATCCTCACGCCCAACACCAACAACGCCATCCTCATGGCACTTGGCGCGCACCACTACCGGCTGATGGGTCTCGAGGTGGGCGTCTCCCCGACGAACGCGTACACCTACGCCGCCATCGCGCTGGACGGTGGCGTGTTGCAGAAGACGCTCGCCGACGTGCCGCATGATGTCGTGGTGGACCGGATGTACGTCCATGGCACGGCCACCGGCACGTTGCGGCGCTGCATCCAGCTCAACGCCGCGTCCACGGCCATCATCGATTCGTGGCTGAGCGACTGCCATGAGAAAGGCTCCGACTCCCAGGCCATCGCCGGCTGGAACGGGCCGGGCCCGTTCAAGATCGTGAACAACTACCTGGAGGGTGCGGGGGAGAACGTGATGTTCGGGGGCTCCGATCCGGGGGTGACCGACCTCACGCCGAGCGACATCGAGATCCGCCGCAACCATTTTTCCAAGCCGTTGTCGTGGAAGGGCGTGTGGACCGTGAAGAACCTGCTCGAGATCAAGCACGCGCAGCGCGTGCTCATCGAGGGGAACATCTTCGAGAACAGCTGGGCCGACGGCCAGAACGGGACGGGACTCGTCATCAAGACGACGAACCAGAACGGCAGGTGCACGTGGTGCGTGACGCAAGACGTCATCGTGCGCTTCAACATCGTGCGCAACGTGGGTGCCGGCTTCAACATCGCCGGAGCGCCCGACAACGTCGTACCGTGCCCATGCATTCCCGCCCGGCGCGTGAGCGTGAGCGACAACGTCATCACCAACATCAACACGCCGCCCTACCTCGGCGACGGCCGCGGCTTTGCGACGTACGGGTCGGTGACCGAGGTGCTCATCGCGCACAACACGATGATGGCGCCCACGAACTCCGCGTTCGTGCTGGGTCCCAAGGGCACGCAGCAGCTCGGCTTCACGGCGCGCGACAACCTCGTAGGCGGCGGACTGTACGGCATGCTGGGGGACAACGTCGGTGGCGCGTCGGCGCTGGCGCGGTACGCGCCGGATGGTGTGTTCCTGGGCAACGTGATGATTCTGGCCAACGGGGGCCTGGCGTTCCCCACGGGCAACTCCTATCCCATCACGACTGCGGCTGTGGGATTCGCGAACGCGGCGACGGAGGACTTTCGCCTGCTCGCTAGCAGCCCCTACAAGGGCAAAGCGACGGACGGCAAGGATCCAGGCGCGGACATCGACGCGGTGAACGCCGCTGTGTCCGGTGTGCGCGTGGCGCCGTAGGGCGTCGCGCACGCGCGCGGCGTGACGCTGCGCACCACGCCTGCGCATCGCGTGACAGGGCGCACATGATCGCTGTGTTGCACATCCACTCTCTCTAAAACAAGTATCTGCGTGTTACGCTGGGAGAAATGCCTCGTCCTTAGGACGATGCGTTGTGTGCTGCTACATGTGACCCAGCAGTGACATCATCGCCGCGCATCGTCCACGACTCGAGCTGCCCGAGCGGATGGACTCACAATTGGCCGATCGATACACCAGGTCCCGCCCGATCGAGCTTGCAGATTCGCCAGTTCCACTCAGTGCTCTGACGTCAAGAACATCCTGGTGATCCGACGCGCCCGCGTCGCAGTCGCCGACGAGTGGCCTGCAACCCCCCCCGTAAGGCTCTAACGACGCGCGGGAATTCATCCGCCGTCGCCCTGCAATCCCCTTTCGCGGACGCCTTCGTCTGCTCGCGCGAGTTCCTGTATGGGACCGCGGGGAGCCGAACGTCCCGGAGCGCTGGCACCAGCGCTCACGCTTCCTGGCGAAGGGTTCCGTTTCATAGCACGCTACCGTCGTGCAGGTATATACTTCAATGCATAGAAGCAATTTCCGCTGGACGCAGAAGCTCTCCGCCCGCCACGCCCTGCTGGCCATCCTGCTGCCGATCGGCGCATGCACCGATTCGATCACGCAGACCCCCATCACAGCGCCTGACGCGATTCTCGCCGGACGGAAGGCGGACGACGCAAGGAAGGCCCCGCCGGCGACCCCGCCAGACACCACGACCGCACCGGCCCCGACTCCGGTCCCCACGCCGCCCGCCCCGACCCCGACCCCGACTCCGCCGGCCCCGACCCCGACCCCGACCCCACCGGCCCCGACCCCGCCGCCCGCACCCACCCCGCCTCCACCGACCAGCCCCACGACTGCCGCCGAGCTCCCGCGCGTCTACATCAACACCACCGCACCGGCCGCACCGGCCGCTGGACGGATCATCATCAAGGTTGCCGCTGGCGGAAACCTGCAGGCGGCGCTGAACAGCGCGCTGCCAGGTGACGTCGTCGAGCTCGCGGCCGGCGCGACGTTCACGGGCAACTTCACGCTCCCGAACAAGAACACGACCAGCACGAACTGGATCGTCATCCGGCCGTCCAACTGGGCCAGCCTTCCGGCGGCGGGCACCCGCATGACGCCCTCGCGCGCCGCGGCACTCTCCCTGCCGAAGATCGTGACGCCGAACACCAACAACGCGATCCTCACCGCACTGGGCGCGCACCACTACCGCCTGATGGGCCTGGACGTCTCCGTCACGCCAAGCAACACGTACTCCTACGCGGCGATCGCGCTGGACGGTGGCTACTACCAGACGACGCTGGCGAGCGTGCCCCACAACTTCGTGATCGACCGCATGTACGTGCACGGCCTGCCGGGCCTCACGCTGCGCCGCTGCATCGCACTCAACTCCGCCATGACCGCGGTCATCGACTCCTGGCTCAGCGACTGTCATGAGAAGGGCAGCGACTCGCAGGCGATTGCAAGCTGGAACGGCCCAGGCCCCTTCAAGATCGTGAACAACTACCTCGAAGGCGCCGGTGAGAACCTGATGTTCGGCGGTGCCGATCCGTCGATCCCGAACATGACGCCGAGCGACATCGAGATCCGACGCAACCACCTGACGAAGCCGTTGTCGTGGAAGGGTGGCGTGTGGACGGTGAAGAACCTGCTCGAGATCAAGCACGCGCAGCGCGTGATCATCGAAGGCAACATCCTCGAGAACAGCTGGGCCGATGGCCAGAACGGCGTGGCGGTCGCGATCAAGACCACCAACCAGGGCGGCAAGTGCACCTGGTGCGTGACGCAGGACGTGACCTTCCGATTCAACGTCATTCGGAACGTCGGCGCGGGACTCAACCTCGCCGGTGCGCCGGACAACACGAACCCCTGCGCCTGCATTCCTGCGCGTCGCCTCACCGTGAACGACAACGTGATCTCCAACATCAACGTCGGCTCGTTCGTCGGCGACGGCCGTGGCTTCGCGACATACGGTACGGTGTCGCAGGTGCTCATCTCGCACAACACGATGATCTCACCGACGAGCGCGGCGTTCGTGTTCGGCCCGGCCGGGACGCAGACGCTGGGCTTCACCGCGACGAACAACGTCGTCGGCGGCGGCTCGTACGGACTGATCGGTGACAACTACCCTGGCGCCAAGGCGCTCTCGGTCTATGCGCCGGGTAGCGTGTTCGCCGGCAACGTCATCATCATGGGCGGCACCACCTCCTGGATGCCCCTCAACACGGCGTACCCGGCGTCGCTCGCAGCCGTCGGCTTCGTCAACGCAGCGGCAGAGGACTTCCGCCTCGCGGCGACGAGCGCCTACAAGGGCAAGGGCACGGATGGCAAGGACCCGGGCGCGGACATCTCCGGCGTGAACACGATGACCGCTGGCGTGCGCGTCGCACCATAAGCGCACGGCGAGCGGCGAGCGGCGAACCTCAAAACCAACAACGCCGTTCGCCGTTCGCCGATCACCGTTCGCCGATCGCCGCTCGCAAGACTCTCCACGGCGTCATCGGAATCTCCAGCACATCGACACCCAACGCGTCGGCGACCGCATTTGCGATCGCCGGCGCTGTTGGAATGATGGGCGCCTCGGCGATGCCGCGAGCGCCGGTATGGTTCGCCACGATGTCGGAGCTGTCCACGAAGAACGCGTCGATCACCGGAATGTCCGCGATCGTCGGCACCTTGTAGTCGTGCGTCGTGGGGTTGAGTGAAATGCCCAGCGACGCATCGAGGACACGCTCCTCGAACAGCGCGTAGCCCAACCCCTGGATGATGCCGCCCTCCAGTTGGCTCTCGGCGAGCGTGGGGTTGATGATACGCCCCGAGTCGTGCGCGCTGGTGATCTGCAGCACGCGCACGTGCCCCGTCTCCACATCCACCTCGACCTCGGCGAACTGCGCGGCGAACGCACAGATCGCCGTGTCGTGCGGGTTCGGCCCGCGGCTCCCCTGGCCGATGATCATCACGTCGCCAAGCTTTTCGCCGATCTGTGCGAGCGTCATCGTGCGCGCATCGTCTGCGACGGTGACGACGCTGTCGCGCAGCGCAAGGCGCGCGGTGTCCACCTGCAGCAATGCAGACGCGGCCTCGAGCAGGCGCTCGCGCGCCAGGAGCGCGGCCACGCGCACGGCTGGGCCAACCGACGCCGTGGTGATGGAGCCCCACGAATTGCCGGCATAGGGGGCGCGCTCGGTGTCGCCGAGCACCGTGCGCACGTCTCCGAGATGCGCGCCGAGTGATTCGGCGGCGATCTGCGCAAGGATGGTGCGCGAGCCGGTGCCGAGATCCTGTGTGCCGGTGAGCACATCCACCGTGCCGTCCGGGTTGAGGCGTACCGTGGCGTACGCGGGCGGCCCGCCACCCGCGCCCCAGATCTGCGACGCCACACCGACGCCGCGGCGCAGGCGACCGCCCTGCGCGCGCGAGGCGGCGGCGTCCACTCGGCGGTGTGTCCAGCCGAATCGCGCCGCGCCCTCCTCGTAGCAGCGGTCGAGATGCTTCGCCGAGTAGCGGCGCTGCTTGTCCTGGTCACGCGTCGCGTAGTTGCGGCGGCGCAGCTCGAGCGGATCGATGCCCAGCTCGCGCGCAAGCGCGTCCATCGCACACTCCAGCGCGAACGCGCCCTCCACGTGCCCGGGTGCGCGAAATGAATCCATCGCGCCGGTATTCAGGAACACAAACGTCTCGCTCGTGCGCACGTTGTCGCATTGGTAGAGCTCGTGATAGATCTTCGCCGCGCTCGCGTACCAGCCGTGGTAGCCGTAGGCGACGGTGACGTCCGCGGCCATGGCGACGAGTGATCCGTCGCGCCGCGCGGCGAGCACCACTTCCTGCGTGGTGGAGGTGCGGTTGCCGGTGTCGACCTGCTCGCCCTCGCGATCGAGGATGCAGCGCACGGGACGTCCGAGCTTTCGCGCAAGTGCAACGGCCGCGTACGTGTTGGCAGCCGCGTAGTTCTTCGCGCCAAAGCCGCCGCCCATGTAGTCCTTCATTACGCGGACGCGGTTGAGCGGCAACTTGAAGGCACTGGCCACGTCGGCGCGCACTTGAAAGATCCCCTGCGTGCTCTCCCACACGGTGAGATCGTCTCCCATCCACTCGGCCACGGTGCCGTGCGGCTCCATGGGCGTGTGGAGCGCGCAGGGTGTGCGATACGTGCGCCGGACGACGACCTCAGCGTTCGCGATGGCGGCGTCGGCGTCGCCACGACGTGCCACGCGCGGCTGCCGACGAGGAATGTTGCCGCCGGCTTTCACGAGAGGTGCCCCGGGTGCGAGCGCGTCCGCGACCGTGACCACGTGTGGGAGCGTCTCCACCCCGAGCTCGACGAGCCGGCATGCCTCGCGCGCCAGATCCGGTGTGTCGGCACAGAGGGCGGCGAGCGGCTGGCCGGCCCAGTGAATCGTCGCGTCGAACAGCGGTGCGCCCATGTGCGTGATGCCAACGACATCCTCGGCGACGAGGGCGCCGCGCACGCCGGGCAGCGCGAGCGCGCGGTGGAGGTCCAGGCGCGTGACGCGTCCGCTCGCGACAGGCGCGCGGAGGAAGGCCGCGTGCAGCATGGCGGGGCGGTGGAGATCGGCGGTGTAGCGCGCGCGGCCCGTCACTTTCTCCAGTGCGTCCATGCGTTTGACGCGGTGCCCGACGATGGCCAGCTGCGCATCGTCGTCCCACGGCGGCGGTTCCAGGTCGGGCAGCTCGGCGATTTTGATCTCCTCGCGTCCCTCGATTTCGACCTTCGTGCTGACGAATCGCTTACGCGTCATGCGCGGTGCCGGCTGCCGTGGTGATGCGCAGCGCTGCCGCGGCAGCCTGCACAGCGCGCACGATTTTCGGATACGTCCCGCAGCGGCAGAGGTTGCCGCTCATGGCGACGAGGACGTCGTTTGCCGATGGGTCGGGCTGTTGTGCCAACAATGCACTGGCGGCGACGAGCTGGCCCGGCGTGCAGTAGCCGCACTGGAGGGCGTCCAGGTCGATGAACGCCTGCTGGACCGGATGCAGCGCGCCGGCCGTCGCCAGCCCCTCAACGGTGGTGACGTGCTGGCCGTCGCAGCCCGCCGCGAGCGTGAGGCAACTGTAGGCAAGGCGGCCGTCCACGAGCACGGTGCAGGCGCCGCACTCGCCGCGGCCACAGCCGAACTTCGTACCCGTGAGCTGGAGGCGCTCGCGGAGTACCGTGAGCAGCGTTTCGTGGCCCGCTACGGCCAACTCGTGGTGCTCGGCATTGACCGTCAGTTGCATCGTATGGCCCCTCGTGGCGCGGAGTGCGCACGCATGTGCCGTTGTCGCGCGGGTGATTCGCATTATCTTAGCCTCAGCGCCCACTCTTCGTAGTACCATCTGAGGCGATCAATGCCCTACGTCATTACCGAAGCCTGCATCAATACCAAGGACAAGGCGTGCGTCGACGTCTGCCCGGTGGATTGCATCTATGAAGGCGAAAATCAGCTCTTCATCCATCCGGACGAGTGCATCGATTGCGGGGCATGCGAACCGGAGTGTCCCGTCACCGCGATCTTTCCCGAGGAAGACGTGCCGGCGCAGATGAAGGCGTATATCCAGCTGAATCGGGACGTCTTCAAGAGCGATAACCCACCAGGCAGACCCACTCGCTGAGCCGCGCGCAGGAGCGCCACGAATGCTACGCGCCCTGACGTTCGACTACTGGGACACGCTGTACGAGGGTGGGCGACTGCCCGAGCGGGTCGCCATGCGCCGCTCGGCCGTGGGCGCGCTGCTCGGCGCGTACGGTCGCGCGCTGCCAGAGGAGCAACTCAAGGCGCTTTACGAGGAGTCTGACCAGGAGGCGCAACGCTGGTGGAGCGACGAGCAACGCGGGTACACCACTGACGACCGCCTGCACTGGATGCTCGAGCGCGTGTCCATCACGCCGCGCGCGGGTTGTGAGCACGTGGCCACGGCGGCTGATGCGGTGGACAACGCGCTCCTGATGCTGCCGCCCGCCATGCTGGTGGGCGCCTGGCAGATGCTCCGCACGCTGACGCGGCGGTTCACGCTCGCGATCATCAGCGACACCGGCTTCGCCTCCGGGCGAGCCCAGGACCGGCTGCTGGAGAAGGACGCCGCGCGCGGGTTCTTCACATCGACGATCTATTCGATGGACGTGGGCCACGCGAAGCCGCGCGCGGAGATCTTTCAGGCGGCGGTGGACGCGCTGGCGATTCCCCCGGGAGAGATCCTCCACATCGGCGACAACGAGCGCACCGATGTCAGGGGCGCGCTGGCGGCGGGCTTCCGCGCGATTCGTCTCGATGTCGTTCGGGACGGAGGGCCGAGTGAAGCGGAGTTCGTGGCGCGGACATTCGAGGAACTCACGCAGTATGTACTCGCCCACAAATAGCGACAACTGCTCAACGCTCACAGCTCTCTCTCAGAGGCTCCATCCGGTCCGCTGTTTCGCGATGAACAGCCCGATGATCACCACGTACTGCATGAATGTGCTGATCTCGCTCCTCCAGGCCTCGCCCCAGAGGTGCTCGCCCTCCTCATCCGACCCGGGCGGGCGCGGGAACCAGCGCGACGTACGCTCCTTGTAGCGCAGGTACTCCTCGCCGAAGGTCGACTCGAGCACGCCTTCCTCGTAGCGGACGATGAGCGTGTACTCGATGCCGAAGAGGAGAATCGCCACGGGGATGAACCACAACACTCCCGAGATGACGACGAACGCCAGCCAGATGAGGAAGTTGCCGACGTAGAGCGGGTTGCGCATCCACGCGAAGATCCCGTAGGTCACCAGGCGCTGCACCGTGCGCGAACGACGGCGCGTGACCGTGCCGGCGGCCGCCACGCCCGCGAGGCGAATCGCCTCGCCCAGCACGATGAGCACCGCGCCGATGATCCAGTTCATCGCATCAGCGCGGCCGTGCGCCAGCAGCGGCACCAGCAGGAAGGGAATGGGCAGCCAGCCGCGATGCCGGAACAACACCGCGCCGATGCGCGCGCTGGGGCGTCGCTCGGCGTCGGAGATGGGCTGGTCGGCCAGGGAAGGAGTCATGATGTGCTCGGCATTGTTGAGCCCAGAGGTCGGTTTCGCAGCGGGCGAGATCAATCTACCGTCACGGCGCGTGCTCAGTCGTAGATCAACGCGGCGAGAAATTCCGCGACGACATGATTGAATGCCGCCGGACGCTCGTACGGGCAGACATGGCCGGCACCGGCGATCGACTCGAAGCGGCTGCCGCGGATGGCTGATGCCATCGTGCGCATTTCGTCGGGCGGGATGATGGTGTCCTCCGCGCCGCTCACGACCAGCGTGGGGACGTCGATACCGGCGAGCATGCCCGTGGAGTCCGGACGCTCGGCCATCGCCTGAAGCGCGCCGACTACTCCGGCGTCTGGTGCCGCAGCCATGAGCTGACGCATTGCCTCCAGGACGTCCGGCCGCGAGTTGAAGGTCGTCTCACCGACCATGCCCTTGAGCTGTTTGCCGGCGAGCGCTTCCACGCCGTGCTCCTGCACGAACGCGATCAGGCGCATGCGCTTCTCGCGCGCCTCGGGCGTGTCTGCCGTGGCGCGCGTACTCGCGAGGATGAGCGCGCGCACCAGTGCTCGATGGCGCCTGAGCAGTGCCAGCGCGATATAGCCGCCCATGGAGAGCCCGCAGATGACAGCGCGTGCGACACCCAGTTGCGCGAGCAACGCTGCGAGATCGTCCGCGTACTGATCGATGGAGTACGGCGCCTTCACAATGGAATTGCCGAAGCCGCGCAAGTCAGGCGCGAGACAGCGCGCTTGCGTCGGCAATCCACTCAGCTGGCCGGCCCACAGCGTGCGATCGTGCGGCCACCCATGCACGAACAGCACGGGAATCCCGCCGCCTGCGTCGTCATAGGCGAACTCGAGGCCTCCACCAAGCATTGCGATCATTCGCGCTCCTCGGCCTCGTCGGGCCAGTGGGGAAGCAGCGTCTTCCACTCGTCCGGCACGCGCACGGGCTTGCCCGTGCGATCCACCGCCACGAACACGATGGACGCCTGCGCGACGAGCTTGCCCGTAGCCTTGTTGTTCACGTGCTGCTTCACGATGTAGCTCGTGTTCCGCACGGCGAGCAATCCGCTGCGGATGGCCAGGTCGTCGCCGGGAAGGGATTGCGCGTAATAGTCGATGTCCACGTGGCGCACGACGGAATAGATCGGGACAGTGGCAAAATCGCGAACGCCGCCCACTTCCTCGCGCTCGAGCAGCTCCCATCGGGCACGCTCGAGGAACGCGAGCATCGTCGCGTGATTCACGTGGCCGAGCATGTCACAGTCAGCTGGATACACGTGAAAGACGACTTCCGGCAGGCGATCAGGCATGTGTGTGTTCTCTCACCACTTATGGTCGCAACGGCGCGCCGTCCATCCAGCGCGCGTCGAACGTTAGCCAGAAAAGGACGCTGTCGTCACCGGCGCTCCGGGCACGAGCGAGCGCGGCGTCCAGCGCCTTTGCGCTATACGTGCCGTCGAGGCGCGGTCCGCCGGACGAGCGGAGCAACGCCGCGGCGCGCGATGCGCTCTCGGTCTCGTGACCGTAGCCGCCACCGTACACGTTGTCCACGACCTCGAGGCTCCGCGCGTCGATGGCCGGCAGCGTTTCGCCGGAGAGCCGCGAGAGCAACGCGCATGTACGCCGCGCGAGACGGAGGACATGCCATCGGTTTCCCACGACGCGCGGCACCACGCGCACGCCAACGACGCGCGTGCGCACGCCGGCCAGCGCGAACCCGGTGAGCAGTCCAGCCGCCGTCCCGCCGCTACCCAGCGGCACCACCACCGCACTCGGCATTGGTTGCGCGTCGCGTGTGAGCTGCGCGACGAGCTCGAGTGCGGCGTTCACGTGGCCTACGGCGCCCAGTGGCGAGCTCCCACCGGCGGGAATCCATCGCACGTCGGTGCGGAGCCGGCGCACCGCGACGCGCGCATACGCGTCGAGCGTCGAGCGCGCCCGCGTGAGCTGCGCGAGTGCGGCCAGCCGCGACGCCGTCGCGCGCGCGACATCGTGCGTCTCCTGCGGCCACGTGATCACCTGTGTCGCCGCGCCGAGCTGCGCGCCGTACTGCGCCACGGCGAGCGCATGCGTAGAGCCGCTGGGCCCAACCGTGAGCAGCGAGTGACCAGATGGCAGCGCCGCGAGCAGGAGCTCGAGGGCGCGAACCTTGTTGCCGCCCAGCGCCGGGGCGCTCAGGTCGTCGCGCTTGGCGAGCAGCGTGATGCCGTCAACGGTCCACTCGTCCACCGGCGTCTCCCGGACGCCGAGGTCCACGTGCGGGAGCGTGTGCGCAAGCCGAGGCAGGCGCAGAAAGAGGGGACGCACCGCGCGCGCCTCAACCCGACGGGCGCAGCGGCTCGTCCTCGGGCGGCAGGTCGAGCTCCGCCGCGTTGAAAGTCCACGTCCCGCGAGCGGGCAGTTGCTCCACATACAGCATCTGGATGATGACCATGACGGTGGCGAGCATCGGCACCGCGACCATCAGGCCGAGGAAGCCGAACACCAGCGCAAGCAACGACTGCGCGAGCACGGTGAGCGCAGGTGGCAGGTCCATGCCGCCCTTCATCAGCAGCGGGATGAGGATGTGGTTCTCCAAGAACTGGATGCCCCAGTACACAAACGCGACGTACATCGCCTTCTCGGGCGAATCCAGGAACGCCATGGCAATGCCGGGAACGGCGCTCAGCAGTGGCCCAACCGTGGGGATGAACTCGAACAAGCCGGCGAGCATGCCGAGCGCGAACGCGGCCTTCACGTCGAGCAGCAGGAGCGCGATGGTCGTCACGGTGCCGATCACCGCCATGGCGATGAGTTGGGTAACGAGCCATTTGCGCAGCACCGTCGCAATGCGGTCCAGTATCTGTGCGCCGCGTGGGCGACGCTTGGCCGGCAGCAGCGCCAGCGCGCCGCGGCGATACAGATCCGGATCCGCGGCGAAGTAGATCGCCAGGAAAATCATCAGCACCAAGCCTGCGACTACCTGCACCGTGGAGCTCAGGAAGGGGAACAGGTAGCGGCTCGCGCCGCTCATCCCCGATCCGAGTCGTGTCCGGAGCGACGTGAACGCCGTGCCCTTTTCTTCGGCCGGTGTGACGACCACGGTTCCGTCCGCTCGCACCGTCGACGGCGGCGTGGCGGTCGTCGGAGCAGCGGGCTTTGCCGGCGAACTGAGGATGAGGCCGAGGAGCCCGGAGTTGTGCCTATTCACCCACTGCTCGATACGATCCACCGCCAGGGGCAGCTTGAGGCGAAGCTCGGTACCCTGGACGCGAAGCGTTGGCGCGACCCAGACGCCGAATCCGCCGAGCATCGCCAGGAACGTCAGCACAATCAGCGCGGAACCGACACCGCGAGGAATCTTGAGTAGCTGGAGCTTGTCCACACCGGCAGAGACTGCGACGCCGAACAGCACGCCGAGGAAGATCACGAGAAAGAGGTCGTGTGCGAACCAGATGAGCTGGAGGCCGAGGTACATCGCGGCCACGAGGGCCACTGCTCGTACCACGTCTCTACTCCGCCATCCGACGGTCCTGCTGTTCCGGACGTCACCACGCCCGACTGACGGACCTGGAACCGATCCGCGACGCGACGGTACGGTCGTGTTCGCCATGTGTTCGCCCGTCGACGCGGCCTTGGCGTCAGGTGCAGGAACGCTCTTGGGATCTGTCATTCGGACGGGATGAGGGACGTATCCGCGTGGGAGGCAATCCTGGCCGCGTGAGCGCGTGACGGCTGTGTGCCACGCGATACATTACCCGGTAAGCCGACCTGACAACAGAGAGAGAGGAGCAGAGTGGCCGACCGCACGACCGCCGCATCGTTCGAGTACCTCGACACCGTCTCCACCGTCGACCAGTTCACGACGGAGATTGCGAACGCCACCGAGATCGCGCTCGATACCGAGGGCGCGAGCTTTCACCGGTTCGTCGATCGGATCTATCTCCTGCAGTTGTCCACGCGGGATCGGCATGCGGTCATCGATCCGCTGCCGCTCGGATCGCCGGAAGGGCTCCGCGTGCTGCTCGAGAGCCCGTCGGTCGAAGTGGTCTTTCACGACGCCGACTACGACGTGCGGCTCCTCCAGCAGGACTACGGCTGGAAGATCACCAACATCTTCGACACGCGCGTCGCGGCGCAACTGCTCGGCTACTCGGCCTTTGGGCTGGCGGCGTTGCTCCAGCGCTTTTTCGACGTGAAGCTCGACAAGAAGCACCAGCGTGCGGACTGGTCGATGCGTCCGCTCACGCCCGACATGCTCGACTACGCCGCGCAGGACACGCGCTTCCTGCTCGCGCTCAAGGACATCATGTCCACCGAGCTGGAGCGCATGGGGCGGATGGCGTGGGCGCGCGAGGAGTTCGCGCTGCTGGAAGGCACGCGGTGGGCGGATGAAGAGCCCGGCTTGTCGTTCTTCAAGCTCAAGGGCGCGCGCGACCTGAATCGCCGGGAGCTGGCGGTGCTTCGAGAGCTGGTGCCGTGGCGCGATGCCGTCGCCAGGCAGCTGGACCGCGCGACCTTTCGTGTGCTCGGCAACGAGCAATTGCTGGACATCGCGCGTACGCAGCCTGCGTCGCGCGAGGGGCTTGCCCGGATCAAGGGCATGCCGCGCGGTGTGCTCGATCAACGTGCCGGCGAGTTGCTCGACGCAGTTCAGCGTGCGCTCGCGGTACCGGAATCGGAACTGCCCCGCTTTCCGCGAGCGGCTCGATGGGACCGCGATCCGGAGTTCGACGCGCGCGTCACCGCGCTCAAGACCGCGCGCGACCAGGCAGCGACGCGCCTCGCGCTCGATCCTGGCGTGCTCTGCTCGCGCGACCGCATGGAAGCCGTGGCGCGGAGAAACCCCGCGAGCGTGGACGAGGTGTCGGAGGTGACGGAACTGCGCCGATGGCAGGTGTCAGAGCTCGCGAGCGCGTTCGTGGCGGCGCTGGAGCCGCACCGGAAAGCCACTGCCGCGGCGACGACGCAAGAGGAATCGCCGTACAAGGGCTGACCGAATTGTTGGCCTATAAACCCATGTACGCCCGGACACGTGGCTCGATGCGGTCGGGGCTCCACATCGGCGTCCACACGAGATTGATCGTCACCGTGCCTACGCCGGGAGTCGCCTTCAGGACTCGCTCGGCGTCGCTCATGATCTCGGGCCCGCTCGGGCAGCCCGGCGACGTGAGGGACATATCCACCTCGACGTTGTTCTCGACGACGCGAACATCGTAGATCAGGCCGAGGTCCACGATGTTGAGGCCGAGGTCCGGGTCCTTGACCTTCCGAAGGGCGAGCTTGGCCTGATCGAGGCTGAACTCGGAGAACGCCGCGGGATCGGCGACAGACGTGGCTTCCTGATCGACTGACATTGCGGCGACTCCGTGCGGGACACTCGGAGTATCACCAGAGCGCCGCAGTATGGCAACGAACGGAGACCGGCGAAAGGCGGCTAGCCGCGAGTGGGCGCGGGTTTCTTCGCGACGGGCTTCTTTGCCACCGGCTTCTTCGGTGCGACGGCCGTCCTCGACACCGTGGGCTTCTTCGACTTCGAGCTCGCCTTGCGCACGCTGCTGCTCGTGCGCTTGCCCTTGCTTCGGCGCGCGGCGCGCTCCGGCTTGTTCCAGCCCACCGCGCGATCGGCGCGGAATGCACGCGGCATCGCGACCAGCCCGCCGCGCTCGTCCTTCACCGCCAGTGCCGCGGCGTCGGCCAGGTCGGCGCGCACGTCGGAGATGACCTTGGCCGGCCGGCGCGCCTTCGCGGCGTGCACACGGTTCGTCAGGAGGATGACGAACATCTCGCGCTCGGGATCGATCCACAGGGACGTCCCGGTGTAGCCGGTGTGTCCGTACGCGTCGCTGCCCAGGTACGTCCCACACCCGTGTGAGCCGTCGCAGGTATCCCAGCCGAGGGCGCGGCTGCCGCGGATACCCGGCACGCGCTTGGTGAAGAGCCGCACGGTGCTGTCGGCGACGATGCGGGTGCCGTTGTACGTGCCGCCGTTCAGCATCATCTGCGCGAACATCGAGAGGTCGCTCACGGTGCTGAACAGGCCCGCATGGCCGGCGACGCCGCCCAGCGCGTAGGCGTTCTCGTCGTGCACTTCGCCGCGCACGGGATAGCCGCGGGGCGGCGTCAGCTCCGTGGGCGCGATGCGGCCGCGGAGCGAGGCGTCGGGCCGGAACTGCGTGTCCGACATCCCGAGCGGCTCGAAGACGCGACGATGGAGAAAGGTGTCGAGCTTTTCGCCCGTCACCACTTCCACGGCGAAGCCGAGCATGTCGGCGCCGAGGTCGGAGTATTCGAAGTATTGGCCAGGGGTGGCAAAGAGCGGCGTGGAGATGACCGCGGCGCGCGCCTCCTCGGGGCTATGCGCGATGCGCCAGAGGTCGCGTCCAGCGGGCAGGCCCGAACGGTGCGCCAGCAACATGCGGATGGTGACGCTCTCCTTGCCACCGCCGCTGAACTCGGGGATGAACTTGGAGATCTGGTCGTCGAGTTGGAGCTTGCCCTCGTCGAACAGGATCATGACGGCCGTGGTGGTGCCGATCACCTTGGTGAGCGACGCCAGGTCGTAGATGGTCCGCGCGGGGACAACGCCACCCGACTCCTCAGTCCAGCCGAGGCGTCCGAAGCCCTTCTCCCAAACTGCCGCGCCCTTGCGTCCCACGACGACGGCCGCGCCGGGATAGCCGCCGGCCTTGATGCCGCGTTCGATGACGCGGTCAATGTTGGCCAACCGGGCGGCGGACATGCCGACGGCACCGGGCAGCTTTGTCGGCAGCCCTTCTCCAAGAGCGAGACGGGGCGCCGACGGAACGGCAGGATGGAACAGCGTGGTGGCGGCGAACAGGAGATTGAGCAACGGTACTTCCTCGGCACTAGCCCATACTGCTCACGCACCGCCAGGACTTGGGGGCAGGACGTGTAGAACGCGTTGGAGAGAAACCGGCCCAGGCAGGAACTGATGACCCGGCTTGTGCATGTACCGTGAAGTGCAGCGGCAGGTTCCGTGGGGGGCCGCGACGACGACAGTATGTCCCTCAGGTGAACGACGAGCAAGACATTTTCCTGTCACAGGCGCGCGGATGTGAAGAAAGCGGTCGCGCCATCCGTACAGATGCCATCGGAGGGATCCCCTCTTCGCCGCCGGCAACCCTTTGCCCCATGCCCGTGACAGATTCGTTGGACGTCATGGAGAATGAACAGCTCACCGTACAGCGCGCCATCTCAGGCGACCAGGCGGCGATGCGGGCCCTTTGGACCCGTCACGCCCCTCACATCGACGTAGTCGTGCGCAGGCTGGTCGGTCACGATCCGGACCTTGCGGCTGATGTCGCGCAGGACGTGTGGATCCAGATCTTCCGCGCCCTGCCGAGCTTCCGGGGAGATGCGCAGTTCGGAACGTGGGCACATCGGATCGCGGTGAATCGCACGCTCAATGCGCTGCGCCGCACGCGCCGCCTGGCGGCGCTGGAGGTCGAGGTGGACGACGAGAGTGCGTCGGTGGAACCGGAGGCCGAACGGGCGCTGCTCGCGGCATCCATCGAGGAGGCGGCGAACAAGCTGTCGCCTGGCGCGCGCACGGTGTTCCTGCTCCACGATGTGGAGGGATTTACGCACGAGGAAATTGCCACCCAGCTGGGGATAACGGCGGGCGGCTCAAAATCGCAACTTTTCAAGGCGCGAGCCAAGCTGCGCGTGCTGCTCGCACATCTCGTCGACGGACCGATGGCTGCACTCGGAGCCAAGGTTGCACGTCCTAACCGATCCAACACCGCTGAACATGCTGCACCTGCATACTGAACGACTCGCCGCGCTCGGCGACGAACTGGCAACGCCGGAGGAAGAGGCGCATCTCGCGGCGTGCGATGCGTGCGCGCGAGAGCGCAGCGCGTATCGCGCGCTGGTGGCCATGGCGCTGGCGGAGCGTGAGCCTTTCGGACTGCCACTCACGCGGTGGGATGCCATCGCGACGGAGCTGGCGCTGCCGGCGCCTGTGGTTGCGCTGGAGCGGCAGCCAGGCCGCTCCAATCGATGGATGCTCCAGGCTGCCGCGGGATTGCTGCTCGTGGCGGGCGGTGCGATGGCCGGCCGGGTGTCGGCCGGCGCGGGGGTGCTTCCGAACGCGCCATCCGTCGCGTCGGGTGGGTCTGCTGCTGCGAATGCCGCTGGTGTCGAGCCGCGGGTCGCGTCGGATTCCGCGTCCTTCGCCTCAGTGGATGATGCGCGTGCTGCCCAGTTGCGCTACGAGCAGGGTTACCAGCAGGCCGCCGCCTACCTCGCGCAGTACGATACCGCTGCTTTCCAGGGCGGGAGTCAGGTGGCGTACCGTTCGCGGCTCGCCGCGCTGGACCGCATTGCCGCGACCACGAGCCAGGCCATCCGCGAGGCGCCGCACGATCCGGTGCTCAACGGCTACTACCTCACCACACTCGGCCAGCGGGAAGCGACGCTGCGCCAACTCAACACGGCGCTTCCGGCGTCGCTTCGCGTCAACAGCTTCTAATGTCTTCTCCGTTCATCGCCATCGAATTTCGTCCGCGCCGCCGCGGCCGCGGTCCCGTGGTTGCGTCGTTTGTGCTGCTGCTTGCGACGAGTGCCGTGCCTGCCGACGCGCAGCAGCGGATCGACGTGAAGGTGCGCGCATCGCGCGCCGAAGCGAGCGACTCGTCGCACGCCCAGCTTCGGCGACTCCAGCGCACGCTCGACTCGCTGACGCGCGTCTACAACGAGAGCGAGAATCTCTCGTCGAGCGACCGGCGTCGGATCGAAGCCGGGTTGACGGTGACGGTGGCGCGGCTCGAGGAGCTGGTGGACCGCATGAACGATCCGGTACAGCGCGTGCCGCGTCCGGACGACATCGTGCGGCTGCGCATGGCGCCCGGCATGGCCGAGCGTGCGGCGTCGGCGATGTCGCGCGAGATGATGCAGATCAGGGAGATGGAAGCGGCCATGCCGCGCGGGTGGATCGGGATCAATACGCAGGGCGCGGGCACGCTGCCACGGGTTGAGGATGGACAGTGGATCGTGCGGTACTACTCCTATCCGCGGATCGTGTCGGTGGAGCCCCGCTCGCCGGCGGAAGTCGCGGGGCTGCTCCCCAACGACACGCTGCTCGCCTACAACGGGAGCGACGTGCGCGATAACGAGATCTCGCTCACGCGGCTGCTCCGTCCCAGTGCGCGTGTGGTCGTGCGGGTCCGCCGCGATGGCCGCGTGCGCGACATTCCCGTCATGGTGGCGTCGGCGCCTTCGCGGATTGCGCAACGACGCGACGAGGAAGTGCGCGAAGGTCAGGAGCCGTGGCTGGTAGCTGGCGTGCCGGAAGGGGCGATGTTTCCGCGCACGTCGTCGTCCATGCCGGCGGGGGGCGGGACGCGTGTCATGACGCGTGTCACTCCCCCGCCGATGACGGTGACGGGCGTACCGTCGGCCGCGATGGCGCCACTTCCACCGCGTCCGGGCCTCACGTTCAGCATTACCATGGGCGGTGTCGCAGGTGCCCAGCTCAACACCCTCACCGAAGGACTCGCGCGGGCCATCGGGGTGAGCGCGGGCGTGCTGGTCACCAGCGCTCCGGCGGGCTCACTCGCCTACGAGGCGGGCATGATGGACGGCGACGTCATCACGAAGGTGTCAGGACAGTCCGTACGCAGCGTGGCGCAGGTCTTCGAGCTTCTGAGGCTGGCGTTCGAGATGAATGGCGACCGCTCGGTGGACGTCGAGATGCTGCGCCAGAAGAGGCTCGTGAAGATCCAGCTGAAGCGGTGAGTGCGTTGTCATCCTGAGCCACCGACGAAGGATCTGCACTTCGTAAACGCAGGTGCAAGGATCTGCACTTCGTGAACGGCAGGTGCAGATCCTTCGCTTCGCTCAGGATGACACGGCAGGCTCGAGTTGGCGGCTCGCGGGCACCAGCGACTTGTGGATGGACACCGCCGCAACCGCTCCGTCCCCAGCCGCGGCAATGGCGAGCTGCGTGCCCGGAATGATGTCGCCGGCCGCGTAGCAGCCCTTCACTGACGTGCGATAACCGCGGTCCACCACGATGTGACCGCCGCTGTCGCGCTCGCACCCGAGCTGCGCGCCAAGGTCGTCGGCGGGGTATTGCCCGATGGCGATGAAGATCTTGTCCACGTCCAGGTGCCGGCCGTCCTCGAACTCCACGGCCTTCAGGTCGGCGCCGTGATGCCGCAGGCAGCTGATGGGGTTCTCGAGCACCGGGATGCCGAGCGCCTCGAGCTTCTCACGGTACTCCGGCAGGTCGAGGTCGGCGGGCGCGCCATTGGTGCAGATGATGATGTCGCGCGTCCACGTGGTGAGGTTGAGCGCCATACCCACCGCTTTGCGCCCCTTGCCCAGCACCACCACGCGCTTGTTTACGCACTCACGCCCGTCGCAGTCGGGGCAGACGTGCGCACTCTTGCCGTAGACGGGGATGAGCCCCGGCACCTCGGGCCACACGTCCTTGAGTCCGATGGCGAGCAGCAGCCGCTTCGCCTCGATGCGCGCGCCGCCGGCGAGGAAGAGCTCGAAGCGATCGTCGTCATGCTTGGTGACGCACTCGCACAGCGCATCCACGAGCTCCACGCCGGCCTCGCGGGCGTCGTCGCGTCCCTTGCCGCGCAGGTCGGAGGGACGAATGCCGGGGTGACCGAGGAATCCGTTGACGCCGCGCGTTTCCCAATTGCGCGGATCACCGGAGTCCACCAGCGCGACACGATGGAGATAACGGCCGAGAAAGATGCCGGCGGTCAGTCCGGCCGGACCGCCGCCAATGATGGCCACGTCGAATGTCATGCGGCCCGAGGGGGCAAGAACTGCGCTCGCCTACTTGAGCGAGCCGGCCGGAACGAGGTAGATGAGTCGCAGCGTGGCGCGATCCGTGGGCGAGATGGACGTGGTCGCGCTGGCACGGTACATCACGCTGGACTGGTCCTGCGCGTGGTTGAGGCCGAGCGCGTGCCCGATCTCGTGACGGAGGATGCCTCCCACGGCGTTGACCGAAAGCAGCCGGCCCGTGCTGTCGTGGTTCGCGATGCCCACGCGGGCTCCGGCGATCTGGAAGTCGCTCGTCTGGATGCGATCCGTTACTCCGATGCGCTGGCCCTCTTCGGTTGGAAAGCGCTCCACCCACCGAATGGCAATATCCGCGGACGTGGAGTCGTAGATGAACGCGAACCGCAGGGGAAAACCGGCCTCGCTCCACTCGGCGAAGACTTCGCGCGCCATCTCGGGATAGCGTGCATCCCATCCCGCCACCGCGGCCGATGGTTCGATGTAGACGCGCAGTGCGTCGCGCAGCCGTTCGGGCCAGCGATACAGCGCACTGTCCTGCTCGGCGAGGATATCACCAACGTACGTGCCGGCGGCGAGGTTCTGCACGAGCCGGCGCATCTCGGCGGGAGGCGTTGGCTGCTTCGCGCCCTGGGGCACGAGCTCGCGACGTACCGCACCCTGCACGACCCCCGCGCGCACGATCGTGGTATCCAGCGCCACGGCACTGACGTCGGCGCGGCGCGAGCGGGCGCGAGTATCCCGGAACGCGGCGCCGAGGACGAGCAGGGCGAGGCCGGCGAGCAGGATGATCGGGGCGAGCTCGAGGCGAATGCGGCCCGGTCTCACGAAAAGTGCAGATCCTTCGCTGCGCTCAGGATGACAGAAGGGGCGAGCTCGAGGCGAATGCGGCCCGGTCTCACGAAAGGTGCAGATCCTTCGCTGCGCTCAGGATGACAGAAGGGGCGAGCGCGAGGCGAATGCGGCCGGAGCGGGGCCTGACACTGCGTTTGTCGTCCCGACAGGAGCGTCCAACGCGACCGAGGGACCTGTTTGGTGCGCTCACCGAAACACCGATAAGCAGGTCCCTCACTTCGTTCGGGACGACGATCAACGCACAGCGCCCGGTGGCAACGTGTACAGCAGCCGCACCGTGGCGCGGTCCGCGCGCGAGAGAGAGCGCACGCGAACCTTTGGCGCCATGATGCTCGTGGAGTCGGCCGTGTGGTCGAGCCCGAGCACGTGGCCAATTTCGTGGAGCGTCATCGCGTGCATCGCGGCCTCGTCGAGCATTGGCCCGTCGCGGTGGTACACGGCGAGCGCGATGTCCGCGTCCGTGATCCACCAGTGATCATCGCGTGCCCACTTGGTGCGCCCGCTGATCTCCTCGTCGAAGTGATCCACGAAGCGGACGTGGACGTCGGCCGACGCGGAGTCGTCCGTAAACGAGAACGAGACCGGCAGGCGGACGGCATTCCAGGCGAGAAAAGCGTCGCGCACCTCGTCCACGTAACGGTCCGTCCAGCCCTGGATGTCCGAACTCGCCTGCACCCAGACGACGAGTGGCTCGCCCGCGCGGTCCGGCCACCGCGCGAGCGCACTATCGCGGCCGGCCAGCATCTCGCCGATGTACGTCCCCTGTTGCTTCTCCGCGAGCTGTCGACGCACGGCGTCGCGCTTGGGACTCGTGGATCTAGCCGGCGCTGGGAGTGGACGACCCACGGCGCCGCCGCTCGCGACGCTCGTGCGCCCGCGTGTGGTGCGCGTGGACGACGAGAGCGGAACGATGGCAAGGAGGGCGGCGAAGGCACCAACCGCGAGGCGGGTCAGATTGGCCATTCGAAACTCATCGGGTGCGGCTCGGCGGCCAGGGGCGCCAGTGAGGAAGGAACCAACGTCCTGGGAGAAAGCGCGTGGGCGCTTCCCATTCACCATGAATGACGAGCATCGGCGGCGAAAGGGCACGCAGACGCTCGCGTCAAGCTTACTACTCGCGGCGTCGTGAAACTCTCGCGTTAATTCGACCAGTCCGTCGGCGTGCGATCCCAGCGATGGGTGCGCAGCAGCACGTGTCGCTCCTCGGCGAGCCGGGCCGCGTCGCTCGTCGCGATGTTCGAGCGCACGTGCGGGACGCTCCGCATACCGGGAATCACGGTGGTCACGCGCGGATCATCGAGGATGAACCGCAGTGCGAGGTCCGACAGGCTGGTGCCTGGCGCGAGGTCCGCCACCAGCGCATCGACGCGATCGAGCGTGGGGCCGAGGTTCTCGGGCCCGAAGTACACCCGCCGGAAGTCACCCTCGGGAAACTCCATGTTCCGCGTCATTCGGCCCGTGAGCGATCCTTCGTCGAAGGGCACGCGCGCGATCACGGCAACGCCCAGCTGCTCGCAGAGCGGAAACAGCGCGTCCTCGGGCGACTGGTCGAAGATGTTGTAGATCACCTGCACGGCATCGACGTGGCCGGTGCGCAGCGTGTCGAGCACGTTCTCCGGCTCCCATCGGTTGACGCTGACGCCGATGCCGCCGATGAGACCTTCGTCGCGGAGCTTCTCCATGGCGCGCCACCAGCGGTCATCGCGAGCCCACGCGTCTTCCCACACATGGAACTGCATCAGGTCCAGCCGCGAGATGCCGAGGTTCTCGAGGGAGCGCTCGGTGTACTCGCGGATGTGGTCCGGCGGAAACACGTCGTCGAGCGTCATGCCGCGACGCGACGGCCACGTGAAGTTCTTCGGTGGAATCTTGCTCGCGGTGTAGAGCCGCTTGTCCGGATGCGCGCGTATCAGGTCGCCGAGGAGCCGTTCACTCTTTCCGGCGCCATAGCCCCACGCGGTGTCGAAGAACGTGCAGCCGAGTCGCACGGCCTCGCGGAGGGCCTCACGTGAGCGCTCGTCGTCGGAGCCGGTCCAGCCGGCCATGCCCCACATGCCGTAGCCGATTTCGGACACGGGAAAGCCCAGTCGTCCAAACGGTCGATATTTCATGACCGGAAGAGTATCACCGCGTCGCCGATTCGATGAGTCTCCGCTCGAACGAAATGCCGTCCAGGTAGTTGGCCACGGCGATGCGCTCGTTGGTGCCGTGGACGCGCGCGATGTCTGCCGACGTCACTGTGAAGGGTGCGAAGCGATAGACGTTCGGCGTGAGCGCCGTGAGGTAGCGCGCATCCGTGGCGCCCATGACGAGGTACGGCGTGACGATCGCGGTGGGAAACGACGTCCCTACCGCGTCGCGCAGGATGCGGTAGCCGTCGCTGTCCACGGGTGAGACGGGCGACGCCTCATTCGCGAGGCCCTCGATTGCTGCCACGGTGATGCGCTCGTCGTGAATCACGTCGCGCAGGCGGCGGAGCACCCACGCCACGCTGTCGCCGGGCAGCAGCCGGAGGTTGACCACCGCGGACGCAGTGCCCGGCAGCACGTTGTCCTTGGTGCTCGCCTGAAGCATGGTCGGCGCGGTGGTGGTGCGGATCATCGCGTCGGTGGTTCGCTCCCCGGACAGCACGCGCAACAGCACGGGCTTGAACAGCCACAGGTTGGCCATGACCATCCGGCGCGCGAACGGCATGTGCGCGCCGACGGTCTGGAGCATCGCGCGCGCGCCGCCGTCGAGACGCGCGGGCATCGGATCGCTTCCAATGCGGGTGTGCGCCGTGGCGAGCACGCCGACGGCTGTCGCACGCGGCGGCATGGACGAGTGGCCCTCCGCGCCGAGCGCCGTGAGACGCACGCTCAGGTAGCCCTTTTCCGCGATGCCGATGAGTGCGACGGGCCGGCTCACGCCGGCAATGACGCCCTCGGTGACGAACCCGCCTTCATCGACGACGAACCATGGGCGCACGCCGCGAGAGTGCAGCACCTTCATGTATCGCGGCATCGACGGGCCGCCCTTCTCCTCGGTGTGGCCGAACGAGAGCATCAGCGTGCGCCTCGGCGCGTGTCCCTTGGCGAGCAGCTGTTCGATGGCCTCGAGCATGGCCAGCACCGCGGACTTGTCGTCGAGCGTACCGCGACCCCACACGTAGCCGTCCGCCACGACGCCGCCGAACGGCGGGTGGGTCCACGCCGACTCGGTGCCGGGCTCCACCGGCACGACATCCATGTGTCCCATGAGGAACACCGGCGCGAGCGACGCGTCGGTGCCGGTCCACGTGAAGAGCAATCCCGCCGAGTCGATGAGCTCGCGGCGGAGCTGCGCGTGCGCGCGGGGGAAGGCAGTGGCGAGGTGTGCGTGCAGCGCCTGAAACTCGGCGAGGCGCGCCGACGAGTCGAAGTATGAGACGGTGGGAATGCGGATGGCAGCCGCGAGTCGCGCGACGGCGGCGCTGTCGAGCGTGGCGTCGCGCGCGGGCGCCGCTGACGCGGGTGCGACGGACATGGCGTCTTGCGGACGGAGTTGCAGCGTGCGCGCGATGACCACCGCGGCGAGCAGGGCGAACAGTGTGGCCGCGACGATCAGTGCGCGCTTCATGCGTGGCTATTTGACCTTCTTTGCCGGGAGCGTGCCGCCGTTCTGGTGCAGGATGAGCCCTGTCACCTTTCCGGTCGCGTCCACCTGGAAGACAATCTGCGCGTCCACGATGCGGAGGAAGAACTCCGTTTCCTTCTCGGCGAACAGCGGCACCTTGCTCTGTCCAGTCGCCTCGACCGTGAGCCCATCGCCTTCGCGCGCGATGAGGAGGTGGAACGTCGGCGCCGCTTCGTAGTCGCCCACGTAGCGGTCGAGCGTGGCGACGGGCAGCGTGATGGCCACGCGCGTGATGACCGGCGGGGGACGCGGCGGTGAGAGGGGAATGCTGGCGTCGAGGAGGTGGAAGCCGATGTCGTCCGCGGGGATGTTGGAGTTGGTGAGGACGACGATGCCGGTGCGTGACGCGGGGTCGTAGCCGCTGAAGGTGCGATATCCCGCGGTGCCACCGTTGTGCCACACGATTGTGGAATTGCTGGGCGACGTCCGGATGTGCCAGGCCAGGCCGACGCCCATCTGCGTGCTTCCCGCCAGGCGGCGCTGCGCGTGCGATGCACGCATCGCGGGCGCGAGCGGGCCGCGCGTGGAGTCGGCGTCCGCGGCGAGGTTGGCTGCGAGGTACGTCAGCATGTCGTTCACGGTGGAGCGCAGTGCGCCGGCGCCTGCCAGCACGTCGAGGTCCCAGTTGGGAACCGTCTTGCCGGCGGGGTCATGGCCCAGGGCCAGGCGCTCGCGCATGTCGGGCGTGAGGGCAATGCGGGTGTCCGTCATCTGGAGCGGCTCCAGGATCCGGCGGCGGACCAGCGTCTCATAGTCCATCCCCGCGCGCAACGCGAGCGCGTGCCCGAGCAGGCCGACGCCGAGGTTCGAGTACTCGTACTGCGCGCCGACATCCCGCGCGAGCGCGTGACCCGACAGGAATGCGTACAACTTCGCGGCATCGTAGTCCGCGAAGGGATTCGTGGCGTCCTTCGGACTGAAGTTCGACGGCATGCGCGGCAAGCCGGATTGCTGCGCGGCCAGATCGAGCAGGGTGATCTCGCGGCCGTTGCGCGCAGGAACCGTGGCGGTGGCGGGCAGGAACTTCGCGACGGGGTCGTCGAGCTTCACTTCGCCGCGCGCGGCCATTTCGGCCAGGAGGACGCCGGTGAACGTCTTGGTGATCGACCCGATCTCGAAGACGCTGTTCCCGTCGAGCGGCCTCGCCGTGCCCGAACTACCGTGGGAGACGATGCGCCGGCGCCCGTCCGGCTGGAGCACGCCGACTACAATTCCTGTTGCGAGTTTGCTCTCCACTCGTGTCTTGATGATGGCCTGAATGGCCGAATCCGTCGCGACCGGACGTTGCTGCGCCCAAACGGGCACGGCGAGCACCGCAGCGAGGGTGAGGTAGATGGCAGTACGCATGCGAGTCTTCCGATGTAGGTGCAGTAGGGTGTGCTGTTCGCAGAAGCGTGCGCAAGCATTGCACAAATGCGTTTGAGTGACAATCGTTCTCTTCCCCGGAGGGTGTCGTCGATGGCGAACACCCGGATTCCGGCCTCTCGTCCCGCCTTCAGCGAATAGATGCAAGAGCAGGGTCCGCCATCGCTGCCCCCCGCGGCCGATCGAGCCGCGCCTCCAATTAAACGCGACGTTTCTCGCCTCAAGCCGGGCGATCGTCTCGTCGTGATCGGAGCAGGGCCCGCCGGTCTCACCGCAGCCTACCTGGCCGCCAAGCAAGGCTACCGCGTCACGGTGCTGGAAGGCACCGATGAGATCGGTGGCATCTCGAAGACCGCGCAATACAAGGGCTACCGGTTCGACATCGGTGGTCATCGCTTCTTCACGAAGATCACGCCGGTCCAGGAGTTCTGGGAAGAGATCCTGGGCGACGACTTCCTGGATGTCCCGCGCCTGTCGCGCATCCTTTATAGCGGCAAGTACTTCCACTATCCGCTGAAGGCCATGAACGCGCTCTCCGGCCTCGGCATCATCAACGCGACGCGTTGCGTGCTCAGCTACATCGACGCGCAGATCCATCCGTCGCCGGTGGAGGATACGCTGGACCAGTGGGTGACGAACCGCTTCGGCCGGCGCCTGTACGAGATCTTCTTCAAGACGTACACGGAGAAGGTCTGGGGCATTCCCTGCACGGAAGTGCGCGCCGAATGGGCTGCGCAACGCATTCAGGGGTTGTCGCTGGCAAAGGCAATTCTCTCCGCGACGTCGCTCAACAAGCGCTCGACCGACATCAAGTCGCTCATCAACTCGTTCCGCTATCCCAGGTTCGGACCGGGGCAGATGTGGGAGACGTGCGCCGACCGCGTGAAGGAGATGGGCGGCGAGGTGCTGATGAACCATCTCGTCACGCGCCTCGAGTTGACCGACGGCAGCGTGAGCGCCGTCGTGGCGCAGACGCCGGACGGTGAGCGTCGCTTCGAAGGCGAGCATTTCGTCACGACCACCGACATTCGGGCCCTCGTGCGCGCGCTGGGCGATCAGGTGCCGGCGGAAGCGCACGTAGCGGGCGAGGGGCTGGGCTATCGAGACTTCCTGGTGGTCGCGCTCATCCTCAAGCGGAAGGACCTCTTTCCCGACAACTGGATCTACATCCATACGCCGGGCGTGAAGGTGGGTCGCATCCAGAACTTCAACAACTGGAGCGCGGCGATGGTGCCCGACGAGGGCAACACGTGTCTCGGCATGGAGTACTTCTGCTTCGAGGGCGACGGGTTGTGGAACAGCAGCGACCCCGAGCTCGTCGCGCTGGCGAGCAAGGAGCTCGCGGCACTGGACATGGCGAGCGAGTCCGATGTCGTGGACGGGGCCGTGGTGCGTATGCCCAAGGCGTATCCCATCTACGACGCCGTGTATCGCACGCACCTCGACACGATCCGCGCGTCGATCGACCGCATTCCCAATCTCCACACCGTCGGCCGCAACGGGATGCACAAGTACAACAACGCCGACCACTCGATGTACACGGCGATGTTGACCTTCGAGAACATGAACGGCGCCTCGCACGACGTCTGGGCGGTGAACACCGACTTCGACTATCACGAGGAGCAGAAGATCGAGAAGCCGGCGGCGGCAGTGGCCGTCAGCAGTGCGGTCGGCTCCGCTGGGTGACGTGGCGACGCGCGCGATCCTCACCTATCACTCGCTCGACGATTCCGGTTCGCCAATCTCGGTGTCGCCAGACGCGTTTGCCGCGCACGTGCGCTGGCTCGTGTCGGGCCGCGTGCGCGTGGTTCCGCTCGTGACGTTGGCCGACGAGGCGCGCAGCGGCGCGGCGACGAGCGACGCGGTGGCGATCACCTTCGACGACGGCTTCGCGAACTTCGCGGACCATGCCGCGCCGCTGTTGCGTGCGCACGACCTGCCGGCCACGGTGTTCGTGGTGAGCGATCATGTCGGGCGCACGAACGCGTGGGGCGGCCGAGAGGTGCCTGGCATTCCGACGCTGCCGCTGATGGACTGGAGCGCCATCGGCAGGGTGTCGGCGGCGGGGGTGGAGATCGGCGCGCACACGCGCACGCATCCCCCGCTCGACAGGCGCAGCGGCGACGCGCTGGCCGACGAGATCCAGGGCGGGGCGGACGAAGTCACCCTGCATGTCGGGCAGCGGCCGCACAGCTTTGCGTATCCGTATGGGGCGGTGTCCCGCGCGGCGGCGGAGGTGGTGCGCACGCACTTCCAGGTGGGCGTGACGACGCGCTTGCGCACGCTGGCCGCGGACGACGACCGCGCGCTGCTGCCGCGACTGGACGCCTATTACCTGCGGCGTCCGGACGGGTTGAGTGGATGGGGTACTCCGCGGTTCCGCGCGTACTTGCGCGTGCGCGCCGCGGTCCGCGCCGTGCGCGAGAGAGTGCGATGACCACGCCGTATCTCTCGGTCATCGTGCCAGCCTACAACTGCGCGCCGACGCTGCGTCGCGTGCTCGCCGCCATTGCCGCAAGCGACCTGCCGCGCGCGCAGTGGGAGGTGATCGTCGCGGACGACGGCAGCACGGATGGCGAGACGTCGATGGTCGCGGCGCAGATGGCGGACAGCGTGGTGCGCGTGGCGGACGGCCCAGGCGGCCCTGGCCGCGCGCGCAACGAGGGCGCGGCGGTGGCCGCCGGCGAGGTGCTCGTGTTCATCGACGCCGACGTGTGCATCGCACCGATCACGCTGCGCCAGTTCGCCGAGCTGTTCCGAGCGAATCCCACGCTCGGCGCGGCCTTCGGGTCGTACGACATGGCACCCGAGGCGCCGGGCCTTGTGTCGCAGTACCGGAACCTGTTGCATCACCACGTACACAGCACGAGCGCGGGGCCGGCGGTGACGTTCTGGGCGGGCTGCGGCGCGATGCGGCGCGAGGCGTTCGTTGCCGCGGGCGGATTTGACGCCGAGCGCTATCGTCGTCCGCAGATCGAGGACATCGAGCTGGGGTATCGGCTTTCGGCGATGGGCCGCGCGATCCTGCTGGTGCCGGAGATCATGGGCACGCATCTCAAGCGGTGGACCTTTCGCGGCGGCGTCGAGACCGACTTCCGCGACCGAGGCGTCCCGTGGATGCAGTTGATCCTCGAGCGCAAGGAAGTGGCAGCGGCGGGTCCGCTCAACCTGGCGATTCGTGAGAAGGTGTTCACCCTGTTGGCGCCGATGGGCGTCGTAGCCGCACTGCTCGCGGTGGTCGCCCGCTCGTGGGCGTTGGGCGCGATCGCCGCGGCGGCGCTGCTCGCGATCGTGATTGGCAACGCCCCGCTGCTCGGCTGGTTCGCGCGCGTGCGCGGCGTCGGCTTTGCGGTACGGGTAGTGCCGCTGCGCCTGGCGTATTACACACTCAACGCCGTGTCGGCGGGGTGGGCCGTGCTCGGCCACCTGAGGCATTCCGATTCCACCGGCGCGTCGCGCGGCAATAAGTTCCTGCCGTCGCGGGCGTCGTCCTGATCGATCACTTTCGTTTTCCGCGGGATTCAGCAATGCCCACTGGCCATCAATCGTCCATGGGAACAAGCACGCCGCAGGCCGTCGAGCAGCGCGCCAGCAAACCGGACGCGCTGGAGCTGGCGGTCGAGCGCGCGATGGTGCTGGCGTTCGCGCCGCTGCACAAGCGCGTGTTCGGCATCGCCATCGGCGCCGCGTGCGCGGTGCTGCTCGCCGCCGTCACGCTCATGAGCATCGTCCGCGACCCGTCTGACGAGATCCAGCTCCGCATCCTCCGCGCGTATTTCAGTGGCTACAGCGTGTCGGCGGCTGGCGTCGTCATCGGCGCGGCGTGGGGGTTCGGTGTCGGCTTCATCGCCGGCTGGTTCCTCGCCTTCTGGCGCAATTTCATCCTCGCCACCTGGCTCCTGTACATTCGTGTTCGCGCGAACCTGCTGCAGACGCGCGAATTCCTCGATCATATCTGAGCAACACGGAGATCGCCGCATGACCCATCCCGACCCCAGGAAGCCGAACGACACGCCAGCGATCGCTGCCGCCGCAGTGGCGCAGACGTTCGCGCGGCTCAATGCGCGGGCGTGGGGCATCGCCTTCGCGCTGCTCTTCGGCTTCGGCCTGCTGATCAGCACCTGGGTCCTGGTGCTGGAAGGTGGACGCGTCGTCGGTCCGCACCTCGCGCTGCTTCGCAACTTCCTGCCCGGGTACTCGGTGACGTTCGGCGGCGGGTTGATCGGCTTCGTGTACGGATTCGTCATCGGGTACGCCTTTGGGCGGCTTATCGGCACCGTGTACAACAAGCTGCTGCCGACTCCGAGTCTCTGAGGGGCGTCGCACGTGACGGACGCAGGGCGAGCGGACGCACACGCGGCGTCATGGCGATCATGGTCAGGACTCCCGGTGCTCCTGCTCGTCCTGCACGCGGTGCTCGCGTGGATCGGTCGCGCCCCCGGCATCCTCGCGGGCGAGGACGATAGCCGCTACATCGCGCTCGCGCGCTCGCTTCGCAGCGGGCAGTACCGCGAGATCTGGTCGCCAGATGCGCCGGTCCATCACATGTATCCGCCGGGCTACTCCACGCTGCTCGCCGTGTGGACGGCGATCGGCGGCGAGGGGTTCGACTGGATCGTCGCGTTTCAGGTGCTGGTTGCCGTCGGCACACTCGTGCTCGCGTACGACGCCTTTCGCCGCATCGCCCGACCGGCGGTGGCGCTCGGCGCGCTGGTGATCCTTGCCGTCAATCCGCATCTCCTCAGCTCCGCGGGCGAAGTGCGCTCGGAGGGTGCGCTGGGCTTCTGCTTCGCGCTCGCGTTCTGGGCGTCCGTGGTGCTTCCCCGCGGTGCGCGGCAAACGGCCATCCTGCTCGCCGCCGCGGTCGCCGCCCCAATGATTCGCACGGCGGGAATCGTGCTGCCCGCGGCGGTCGTGGCCGAGTGGGTGCTGGCGCGCCGCTATCGCGACGCTGCGCTGGCGACGCTGCTCTTCGCGGTGACCGTCGGCCCATTGCTCGCGTGGACGATGTCGGATCCCGCGCCGATGGCCGGCACGTCATACGCCGCCGACCTCGTGGCGCGCGACGCCGGCGAGTCGATGGGCCGTGGCTTCATTGCGCGCATCATCCGCTCGGCCACGTTCTATCCCGCGCAGGCCATTCCCATCATCCTGCCAATCCCCACGATCGCGGGCACCGCCATCGACAACGTCGTTTCGACGCTGATCATCATCGGCGGGCTGGCGCTGGGAATGTTCGCGTCGCTCGGCCGCGCGCGACTCGGCGTGCTGCTGGTGCTCGCCACCGCAGGCATGCTCTCGCTGTGGCCCTGGCGAGCCGTGCGCTTTCTCGAGCCGCTCCTGCCCGTGCTGGTGGTGTTGCTGCTGCTCGGCGTGGCGCGGGTGATGGACCTCCTCAGTCGCCGCGCCGCCATGGCAGCGGTGGTCGCGGTGACGCTCATCATCGCGACGACCGGCGCGGTGAAGACCGCGCAACAGATCGCGCTCGTGCGTGAGTGTGATCGTGGCGACTCGCTCCCGGACCCACGCTGCCTCACGACGCAGGAGGCGGCGTACTTCTCCGCCATTCGCTTCGTGCGCGACTCACTGCCGCGTGGCGCGCGCGTGGTCACGGTGAAAGCCGCGGCGCTCTTTCACTACACGAACACGCCGACGTTGCGCGCCGCGAGGCTCAACGTGATGGATACGGTGACCTTCTGGAACCGGCTCGCCGAGCTGAAGGCGGACTACGCGATCATCGGTGAGGTGCACGACAGCGAGTGGCCGGCCCTCGGTTTTCGGCTTCAATCGCGCTGCGAACGCCTGCGCATCGCGGCCGTGTACGCGCCGCGGACGTATGTGGTTCGCATCCTTCCCGCAGACTCGGCGGAGGTGGGCGCCCATGCCTGCACCGAGATTCCGCGCGCAATGCTGGAGCACCAGCGCGAGCGCGAGTCGAAACAACGCCAGCGCGCACAACCGCAATGACGATTCCGCACGAACGCAGCCTGTCCGTGGTCGTCGCGTCGTTTCGCGAGCGTCCCGTGCTGGACGCATGCCTCGCCGCGCTCATCCCGCAATGTGCCATCGTGTCGGCGGAGCTCATCGTCGCGCGCGCCGATGAGCCTGTGCGCATCGCCGCGTTGTCGAAGGACTACCCGTCCGTGCGTTTCGTTCCCCTGCCCGCAGGTACGAGCATTCCCCGCATTCGCGGAGCCGGTCTCGCGGAGGCGGGCGGCGCGTTCGCCGCGCTCACCGAGGACCATTGCGTGGCTGATGCGCGCTGGGTGGAGACGATGCGCAGGCATGTCGGCACCGGCGAGGATGTGGTGGGCGGCGCGATGGACAACGCTCGGCAATCGCGGGCCATCGATTGGGGGGCGTTCTTCGCCGAGTATGGCTTCTTCAGTGCGCTCACGGCGCATGCGGCGGCGCAGGGGAAGGGCGCGATCCTCATCACCGGCGCCAACGTGGGGTATTCGCGGCGCGTGCTGGAGGTCGCCGTGCCGTGGATGCTGGACGGTGCGTGGGAGAACGTGGTGCACGACCGCTTACGGGCGTCTGGCATGGTCATGGTCTTTGACCCCGCGGCGCGCGTGGGACAGAACCTGCACTACGCGCTTGGCGCATTCGTGGCGGATCGCTACCGTCACGGCCACGACTATGCACGCGCGCGCCTCGCTGAAGCGCCGGGCGCCAGTCGGGTGGTGCGCCTCGCGGCCACGGCGCTGCTGCCGCCCCTGCTCACGATGCGCGTGGCGCGCACGGCAGTGGGCTCGAGTGCCCGGGCGATGGCGTTCGCGCGTGCGCTGCCATTTACGCTCGTCTTTTTCGGTGCGTGGGCGGCTGGCGAGGCAGTCGGATACCTGCGCGGTCCATCGGCGGCGCCCGTCGAGCAGTAGCGTGGACATCGAGTTCGTGTGTCCCCGCTGCCGTGCGGAGGTGGAGCGGCGAGACGAGTCGTACACGTGCATCAGGTGCGCTGCGGTCTACCCGATCGTGCTCGACATCCCGGACTTCCGGGTGGAGCCGGACCCGTGGATCGGCCTCCAGGACGATCGTGACAAGGCAATGCGCGTCATCGGCGTGTCGGAGGGCCTCGATCTGGCGGCGAGCGTTGCCGCGTACTGGGACCTGACGCCCAGCACGCCGCGCGAACATGCACGTCGCTTCATCGAGTACGTGCTGGGCGGCGAGCGCCGCGCTGCGGAGTGGCTCGACACCTTGCCTCCCGCTCAGGTCGCCAACGCACCGTGGTTGGAGATCGGCTGCGCGAGCGGCGACCTCCTGGCCGTCTGCGCCGAGCGCGGCGTGCGCGTCGTGGGAGTGGACGTCGCCATGCGGTGGCTGGTGCTGGCGCGCAAGCGGGCGTCGCTCGCGTCGGGCACGCAGACGCTGGTTTGCGCAAATGGCGAGCACCTGCCATTCCGCGACGGCACGTTTGCGCGGGTCGTCTCCGTCGGGACGTTGGAGCACTGCTCGAATGCGCGCGCGGTGCTCTCCGAGTCAGCGCGCGTGCTGCGCACCGGCGGCGACACGGCGCTGCGCACGACGAATCGCTACTCGCTGCTGCCGGAGCCGCATGTGAACCTGTGGGGTGTGGGCTTCGTGCCGCGCCACCTGGCGGATGCGTATGTCCGGTGGCGCGGTGGTCAGGGCTATGCGCATCACCATCCGTTGTCGGCGAGCGAGCTTGGCGCGGCGATGCGCGTGGCCGGTTTCGCCGACGTGCACGTGGGCGCGGCGCGCATGCTGTCGAGCGATCGCGAGCGGTTGGGCGGCGCAGGTGCGCTCGCGGCGCCCGTGTACGAGGGCATGCGCGCGACGCCGCTGGTGTCGCACGCGTTGCGCACGGTGGCGCCGTTGTTGGAGGCACGGGGACGCATTGCCTGACGGCGGGCTGGAAACCGTGGGCGTCGCGGCGGTGTCGGACCTCATGTCCATCTCACGTCGACCGGCTATGCGCTGGCGTTGAGAGCGGCGTTTCTGGAAGTGGCACGAGAGTCTTGAACTCCGATTTGGCTGATTGAACTCGGATTACGCCGATACCGCGTGCTTGCGCACACCTGTTCGAATCGCTGCGGAGAAAGACGTAGCCGCAATTCAAAAACAGGTCCCTCTCTTCGCTCGGGACGACAAGTGGAACTCATGAACAGATCGGCGCGATCGGTTTCATCGGCTCTTATCGTGAACAAGACTCGCGCCTCTCGCATCGCAGAAATCTGGACGCGACGCATTCAACACTTCGATCGATACGGCATATGATCCACCGCGCAGCCATCCTCGTCGCCGTCGCCGCCACAGCCGCGAACGGACAAGCCCTGACCAGCAAGCTCGACTCCGCGATGCGCGTGGCCGAGCGGAACGGTTTCTCCGGCGTCGTGCTGGTGGAGCGCGATGGCGCAATCGTACTGCACAAAGGGTACGGACTCGCCGACCGGGCGAAGCGCATCCCGTTTACGCCCGCCACGGTGGTGCAGATCGGATCGAACACCAAGGACTTTACCGCCGTGGCGATCCTTCAGCTCCAGCAAGCCGGCCGGCTCGCGATGAGCGACACGATCGGGAAGTACTTCCCGATCGTCCCCGCCGACAAGCGCGGCATCACCATCCGCCACCTGATGAACCACCGCGCCGGCTTTCCGCTCGGCGTGGGCGGCGACTTCGAGCCGATTGGCCGAACGGCGCTGGTCGAGCGCGCGATGCGCACGCCGCTGCTGTTCGCGCCAGGCGCGCGCGAGAGTTACACGAACACCGGCTTCAGCCTGCTCGCGGCGATCATCGAGCAAGTCACGGGCGCGACGTACGACGCCTATGTCCGCGATGCCATCCTCTCGCCGATTGGCCTCACGCGCACCGGATTCCTGCTGCCGGGCTTCAAGCCCGCTGATCTCGCGCACGGCTATCAGGCTGGAGGAAGCGATCAGGGGACAATGCTGTCCAAGGCGCATGCGCCGGATGGCCCGCACTGGAACCTGCGCGGCAACGGGGGCATGCTCTCCACGGCCGCGGACATGCACGCCTTCTACAAGGCGCTGTTCCAAGGGGAAACGCTGCTCGCGCCCGCCACGCGCGCGCTTCGCTTCAATCCGGACGAGCCCATTGGCCTCTCGGGCTCGGACGGCGTGAATGTCTTCCTGTATGATCGCTTTCCCGGAATGCGGACCGAGATCATCATCGCGTCCACCAACGCCGCAATGAAGGCGCCGGCCATTCGCCGCGAGCTTGGTAAGGTGCTCGGCCTCCCCGACCCGGATGATGGGCCAGACGAACAGGTCGCACGCCGGCCAGGTGGCACACCGGCTCCCGCGGCGATTATGAGCGTGCTCACGCAGCTCGTAAAGACGATCAACTCCGGCGACACGGCCGCGCTGCGCGCCTTCATCGTCGAGTACTTCGCGTCGAGCGCGGGCGCACCAACCGTGGACGAGCGGATGGAACGCTTCAGTCGCATGCACGAAAATCTCGGTGTACTCACGCTCGACGCGGCGGAGATCTTTCGCGATGGGCCGGTGGAGGTGCGCGTCACATCGGTGGTGCAGGGCAAGCTGCTCATGAAAGTCGCGATCGATCGCGCGGCACCGCATCGCATCGAGAGCATCCAGATCATCCTCGGTGGCTGACCACCGCGTGGGGACCGTTCGACCAGCCTGCGGGTAGGACGCGAATGCCTTGCAGACTCACGCGCCAGCTCGCGGCGGCAGCGTTCGCCGCCATTGCCTCGTCATCCAGTGCGCAGGCGCAGCTGACGCCGCCAGCGCCGCGCGACACGACCACGCGCGAGTATCGCGGCTCGTACCAGCGTGGCTTCGAGAAGAGCTGGTTCGCTCCGTGCGACGCGCCGAGTGGCGACGGGATGTGGTGGGTGACGCTCACGGACGCTGCCGTGGAACAGCGCGACAGTTTGCTCGCGACACTCAAGATGCCGCGGACGGATGGGCTCGCGGTCCGCTGGCGCGGCACTATCAGCCCGCTGATGCCCGCGGGGCACATGGGCAAGGGATCGCGCTACATGCTGGTGACCGAGATCATCGACATCAAACCGCTCTCAGGAGCCGGCTTCTGCAGTATCAGCGCGTAACCTGCCCGATGCGGTCGAACGCCAGGTTACCGATGCCGTATTGCCTCCAGTCCGCGAAGTCGAAGTGCCACCACTCGTCTTCGTTCACCGTGAACCGCTCGGCCTCCATCGCGCGGCGCAGCACATCGCGATGCCAGCGTTGCCGCGTCGTGCCGCCGGCATAAGTCGGCGCCGAACGTGCCGTCGTCTCGTCGTACGTGCCGGGCATCTCCACCGCGACGCCCGTCGCGAGGCTGTAGAGCGTGAGGTCCACGGCGGCGCCGCGGTTGTGGCGCGAGCCCTGCGCCGGATTCGCCACGAAGTTGCGCTTGTCCGGCGGTGCCGCCTCGAAGAACATCTTCGTCACGTACCACGGCCGGTAGCCGTCGTGCACGAGCAGGCCGAATCCCATCGGCCGCAGCGCTGCACTCACGCGAACCAGCGCCTCGGCGGCGGGACGCTGGAGGAATGCGCGCGCCTCGGAGTAGAACGGCGTGCCGAAGAGGTTGTTGCTCGTCGCATACCTGATCTCCAGGCGGATCGTCGAGTCGAGCGTGACGAGCTCGACGAGCTCTGTTGCCCGGAAGGGCCCAACCTCAGCGGGCGGAGATGCAGCGAATGCCTCGCGTCGCAGCTCGTCCATCGGGCGGATCGGCGTCACGAGCAGTTGATTCCCCGACTCCGGGCCGATCTGTCGCCGCTCGAGCGTCGCGCGCCCAACCGTCATCCGCGTTGCGCGTCCGCCACCGTCGCGCACGAAGCCGACGCGCGTCGCCTCGCCGGATCCGAATGTGCCGACGTACGAGCTGTCCGGCCGTGCCGACAACGTGGCGTCCAGCCCGTTCGCCTGCATCACGAGGCGGCCTTCCTGCTCCAGCACCAGGTGAATATTCGCGTCAGGGCCGTACTCGCCGATGAGGCCGAGCCACCGAGCCGGCGGCGCCGGCGGCGCGACGTCGGTGGGGACGGCGCGCGGTACCGCGGGCGGCGATGCGGCGGGACGGCACGCCGCGATCAACATCACCGCGATGAGCGACGCGCGGGTCCTGCGTGTCATTCGCATCAGGAAAGCATACCAGCGAGCCGTGCGTCGGGCGAACGCGCACACGAATGTCGGGCAGCGTCACTGTCCTCGGGCCGGCCATTCTTGGGTTCTTCACGGAACACAGGGAACGTGCCGTCGGCCAGCCGTGATGCGTGCGTCGAGACACATCCATGCGGCTGCCGGTGCAAGCGGCAACCGGCTTAGACGACAGCACGCAGACCACAACAAGCCCGACGACAACAAGCCCAGACGACGTGCGCTGTGTCAGCGTTCTCAGCGTTCGTCGTCTGGTGTCCACGCGGTCCGCTCCAGATCCGTGTCGACGTGGCTTCGCCCTCGTGACGAGGCAACAGCAAACGATCCCGGATTCCCGAAGCATTTTCACATGCGGCATCGACGTGTTCGGCGAGCGCGCGTCGTGGTATCTTCGCCCTCAGCGCGCTTTCGATGCCGGTGACAAACATGACGTCTCGTGGCTGTGTACTCGTAGCAGACCGACAGCCCACCACGCCGCGACCTGCGAGTCGGCACCCGCGCGAGCGTTAGCCCCTTAACGTCCTCTCGACACTCTACTCGATGCTCCTCTCTGCGCACGTGCTGTGTGCCGTGCTCGCCGCGCAAGTTCCGGATTCCATCACCATCGACGCCGCACTGGCGCGCGCGCGGGCCGCGCGCCCACGTGTCGCGACGGCCGCCGCCATCGTCGAACGCGCGCGCGGCACTGCGCGGCTCGGCGCAATGATTCCCAATCCCACCGCGCAGCTCGAGTTCGACGACAACGCCCCGACGACGAAACTCACAGCCACGCAGCCGCTCGCGTGGATTGCGCGTCGCGGCGCGGACCTCGCCGCCGGCCGAGCGACCATGGACCGTGCGCGCGCCGACTCGATGCAGGTGCTGGCCGACGTCGCTCGCGATGTGCGCCGTTCGTTCTTTGGTGCGCTCGTGGCCGATCGCCGGCTGGTGCTCGCCACCGAGCAGAGCGCGCTGGCCGATTCACTCGCCGGGCTCGCGTCGCGGCGGCTTGCCGCAGGCGACATCTCGGGCCTGGAGCGCGACCAGATCGCCCTCGAGGCATCTCGCGCGCGGATCGCGGCCGACCAGGCGCGCGAGACCGCCGACGTTGCCCGCGCCGAGCTCGCGCGCGCCGTCGCGTGGAACGGTGAGCCCCCGAGACCCGTTGGCGCGCTCGATGACGGCCTCGCCGACGCTGTCCGCAACATCACGCCGACCATGGTCACCGATCTGCCGGTCGTCCGCGGCGCTGTCGCCGACTCTGCCGCCGCGGCAGCGCGCCTGCGGAGCGCGCGCATCGCCCGTGTGCCCATTCCCGCACTCGTTGCGGGACGCGAGTGGGGGTCCGGCAACAACCTCATCCTGGGCCTCGCGCTCCCCATCCCCATCTTCAGCTTCGGCGGCGAGGCCGTCGAGCACGCGCGCGGTGCCGCGAACGAGCTCGCCGCGTTGGCCGCGGAGACGCGACAGGCCTCGGGCGCACAACTCGCATCCGCGCTCCTGCGCTCCGAGCGCACGGCGCGCCGAGCCGTCTTTGCGCGCGACGTGCTGATGACCGACGCGCGCCTCGTCCGCGAGGGCGCCGTGCGCCTCTATGAGCAAGGCAACACCAGCGTACTGCCCGTGCTGGATGCACTCCGCGCCGAGCGCGACGTCACGCGCGAGGCACTCGTCGAGCTGTTGTCGTACCAGCACGCTCGCGCTGACCTGGACGCCGTGTTGGGGAGATGGCCATGAGCATGACGCACACGGCGTTCGCGAGCCTCGCCGCGCTCGCACTCTGCACCGCCATCGGCTGCAAGAAGGCGCCGGAGAAGCCCATCGTCGCCGCGAAGGTGTCGAACCCCGTCGGCGAAGCGGCGCTCACCACGGTGACGCTCACCACGGACGCCGTGCGCCGCCTCGGCATCGTGACCGCGACGGTGGATTCGCTCGCGGCGCTGCCCACGCGTACCGTCGGAGGCGAGGTGGTCGTGCCGCCGGGGTTGTCTGTCGTGCTGTCCGCACCAATCGCCGGTCGCATCCTCGCACCAGACGGCGGCGCGTTTCCACCTCCGGGCGCGCGCGTGACGCGCGGTGCTCCGCTGCTGCGCATCGCGCCGCTGCCACCCGACGTCGCACAGACCGGCCGCGACAACGAGATCGCGGCGGCGCGCTTGCGTCAGGCGCAAGCCGAAGCAGACCGCGCGGCGCGTCTCTTCGCGGACCGCTTGATCTCGGCGCGCGACAACGAGCGCGCACAGGCCGAGCTGGCCGCGGCGCGCGCGACTTCGGCGAGCGCGGCGAGCCAGCACGCGCTGGTGCGAGGTGGCTCTGCAACGTCGGCGGCGCTTGCGGTGGCGTCGCCGAGTGACGGCGTGGTGCGCGTCATGGACGTCGCGCCTGGCCAGACGGTGGCCGCGGGCGCGCCGTTGCTCGAGGTCATGCGCACGGACCGGCTGTGGGTACGCGTGCCGCTTTACGCGGGGGACGCCAATCGCATACGTCGCGGCGCACCGGCCACCGTGCATGGACTTGGCGGTCCGGGCGTGGGGAATACCATCGTGGCCACTCCGGTGGCGGCGCCGCCGTCGGCCGATGCGACCGCCGCCTCCGTCGACCTCTTCTATGAAGTGCGTGCGACAGGAACGCTGCGTCCGGGCGAGCGAGTGGGCGTCACGCTGCCACTCACCGGCGCGTCCACCGGCGAGCGACGACTGGCGGTGCCGCTCACGGCGCTGGTGCGTGACATGAACGGCGGCAGCTGGGTGTACGAGCGCAAGGATTCCGTCACGTTCATCCGGCGCCGCGTGGAGGTGGCGCGCGTGAGCGGCGGGTTTGCGGTATTGGCCCAAGGACCCAAGGCCGGTACGCCCGTGGTGACCGCGGGCTCGGCAGAGCTGTTCGGCACCGAGTTCGGCATCGGCAAGTAGATGCGCGCACTCGTCGAGATCGCCTTGCGGCTGCGCTATGCAGTCGCCGCGCTGGCCCTCGTGCTCGTCATCGTTGGAGTGCGCGTGTTGCAGGACGCCCCACTGGACGTCTTCCCGGAATTCGCGCCACCGCTCGTTGAAGTACAGACGGAGGCGCCCGGACTCTCCACGGAGGAGGTCGAGGCGCTGGTGAGCATGCCGCTCGAGCAGGCGCTCAGCGGCACACCGTACCTCAAGACACTGCGCTCCAAGTCAGTGCTCGGCCTCTCCAGCGTGGTGCTCATCTTCGATCGTGGCACCGATCTCCTGGAAGTGCGGCAGTTCGTGGCCGAGCGGCTCGCGCGCATCGCGCCTACGTTGCCCGCGGTGGCGAGCCCGCCCGTGATGCTCTCGCCGCTCTCGTCCACGAGCCGAGTGCTGAAGGTAGGCCTTCGTTCGCCGACGATGTCGCAGACCGAGCTCACCACGCTGGTGCGCTGGACCGTGCGGCCACGACTCATGGCGGTGCCGGGCGTGGCGAACGTCGCCATCTGGGGTCAGCGCGACAAGCAGCTGCAGGTGCTCGTCGATCCCGAGCGGCTCCGCGCGAGCAAGGTGACCATCGGTGACGTCACCCGCGCGGCCGGCGACGCCGTGTCCCTGCGCGCCGGCGGCTTCATCGACCTGCCAAACCAGCGCTACGCCATCGCGCAGCGCCCCAGCGTGCAGACCATCGACGAGCTGGCGCTTGCGCCGGTCGCGCAACGCGGCACGTCGCCGCTCACGCTGGGCGACGTCGCCGAGGTGGTCGAGGGCAACCCGCCGCCCATCGGCGACGCGATCATCGACGACGAGCCTGGCATCCTCCTCATCGTCGAGAAGTACCCGTGGGGCAATACCCTCCAGGTGACGAAGCAGGTGGAGGCAGCGCTCGAGCTGCTGCGTCCCGCGCTGCCCGGCGTGAAAGTCGACGCGACGATCTTCCGGCCCGCGACGTTCATCGAGATGTCGTTGCACAACCTCAATCGCGCCCTGCTCATCGGCTGCGTGCTGGTCGTGCTGGTGCTCGGCTTTTTCCTGCGCGACTGGAGGACGTCGCTCATCAGCCTCACGGCCATTCCGCTGTCGCTCGTGGCGGCGGCAGTGATCATGCGCTACCGCGGCGGCACCATCGACACCATGGTGCTCGCGGGGCTGGTCATCGCGCTCGGCGAGGTGGTGGACGACGCGATCATCGACGTCGAGAACATCGTGCGCCGCCTGCGGATCAATCGCGAGGAAGGGAATCCGCGAGCGGCGTTCGCCGTGGTGCTCGACGCCTCGCTCGAGGTGCGCAGCGCCGTGGTGTACGCGAGCCTCATCGTCGCACTCGTCTTTTTGCCGGTGTTCTTCCTGGGCGGATTGGCTGGCGCGTTCTTCCGTCCGCTCGCCACGGCGTATGTCATCGCGATCATCGCGTCGTTGTTCGTCGCGCTCATCGTCACGCCGGCGCTGTCGCTGCTGCTGTTGCCGCGCGCCGCGGCGGATCACGCCGAGCCGCCGGCGGTGACGCGGCTCAAGGCGTGGTATCGCGGCGTGCTGCCCCGCTTCGTGGACGACTCGCGCGGTGCGTTGCGCGTCGCCGTGGGCCTGATGCTCGCATCGGCGCTGAGCTTCCCGTTTCTCGGCGAACAGTTCCTGCCCAACTTCAAGGAGTACGACTTCCTGATGCATTGGGTGGAGAAGCCGGGGACCTCGCTGGACGCCATGCGTCGCATCACCATCCTCGCGAGCAAGGAGCTGCGCGCCATTCCCGGTGTGCGCAACTTCGGTTCGCACATCGGACGCGCGGAAGTCGCCGACGAGGTCGTAGGGCCGAACTTTACCGAGCTGTGGATCTCGGTGGATCCCAAGGTCGACTACGACGGGACGGTGGCGAAGATACAGACAGTAGTGGATGGCTATCCGGGCCTGTATCGCGACGTGCTCACCTACCTTCGCGAGCGCATCAAGGAGGTCCTGACGGGAACGAGCGCGACGCTGGTGGTTCGATTGTATGGACCGGACCTCGAGGTGCTGCGCACCAAGGCGCAGGAGATCGCCACGGTGATGGGGAAGGTCGATGGCCTCACCGACCTCAAGGTGCAGGCGCAGGTGATGGTGCCGCAGATCGAGGTGAAGGTGAAGAACGATGCGGCGTTGCGCTTCGGCCTGACGTCCGGCGCGGTACGCGATCAGGTCGAGACGCTCGTGCGCGGCCGCACGGTAGGCGAGGTGTACGACGCGCATCGCTCCTTCGCCGTGGTGGTGTGGGGCGTGCCGTCCGTACGTGCCGACATCACGACCATTCGCGACTTGCCTATCGAGCTGCCGGGTGGCGGCGCGGCGCCGCTGTCCGACATCGCCGATGTTCGCTTCGCGCCCACGCCGAACGAGATCACGCGCGAAAACGTGTCGCGTCGGCTGGACATCACGGCCAACGTGCGGGGTCGCGACTTGGGCGGCGTGGCGCGTAATGTCGAGTCTGGCGTGCGCGCACTCACGTTCGACGCGGGCTACCATCCGGAGTTCCTGGGCGAGTATGCGGCGCAGCGTGAGTCGAGCCGGCGCCTGCTGCTGCTGTCGCTCCTGTCGCTGGCCGGCATCTATCTCATCCTGCACGCCGACTTCGGCACCGTCCGCCTCGCGACGATCGTATTCGCGTCGCTGCCGTTCGCGCTGATTGGTGGCATCGTCGCCGTGTGGCTCACGGGCGGCGTGCTCTCGCTCGGTTCACTGGTGGGCTTCGTCACGGTGCTGGGCATCGCGGCGCGGAACGGGATCATGATGATCAGTCACTACCGGCACCTCGAGCATGAGGAGGGCATGCCGTTCGGGCGCGAGCTGGTGATGCGCGGCGCGGAGGAGCGGTTGGCGCCGATCGCGATGACCGCGCTCGTGACCGCGCTGGCGCTGGTGCCGCTCGTGATCTGGGGCGACCAGCCCGGCCACGAGATCGAGAATCCGATGGCGATCGTGATTCTTGGCGGGCTCGTGAGTTCCACAGTGTTGAACCTGTTTCTCATGCCATCCCTGTATCTCCGATTCGCACGAAAGGACTCGGCTGGCGGCATGGCAGCTCCTGGCTGAGCAGCATTCAGCGCGAACCCCTTGGGGTTACCAAAGCCGCAAGCGCACAGCCCCTGCGCGGACAGCAACCGGCCACTGCGTCAGACGTCAAACGCCGTGGCAGAGCGCTCTCGGCCAAGGGGCTGTAGGCTGCCAGCTTTGGTCCCAGTTGGTAGTTCAGCTGATTGCTCTCAGCGGAAAGCTGCCATGCTCTCCGCAGGCGAGTTCGGTGCGTTCTCCCAGCGCTGCGGTTCGCACGAAAGGAC
>JANOIJ010000126.1:0-2528 GCA_031407575.1 Gemmatimonadaceae bacterium
GCTCGCCGAGTTCGTGCGGTCGCGCGAGCTCAGGCAGCTACTCGTGCTGGGGCCGCGTGAGTGATGGGCGCTCGGGCACCGGTGTCGATCCCATGCCGGACGGCGGACTCCCGCTGGATCTGTTGGTCCCCACCGCGGTGATGATCTTCTGAGACTCTCCGGCCGCTTCCCTGATTCCGCGGTAGCGAGCGACCGAAGCCGGTAGGTGCTGCAATCGTTAAGGATTGCGCGAAGCGGGCCGCACCTGGCGGGTGAAGAAGTTCCTGATGTAGGGCGGGGGCTCGTCCCCCGCCGAGCGCTCGGTTCGGCGCAGGCGGTGGCCGGGGGCGTTCCGCCAAGGGCACGTGCCGAACGACGCGGATGCGAGAAATCGTACGCCCCGGTGAAATTTTGTCGGATACCGTGCGTTGAAAGCCGCATGGTGATTCGACGAAAGCGCGATCCACGTACGGCGCAGGCGCCCTTGCCGTTCGAGTATCAGGTCGTGCCCGACGCGCAGGCGGCGGCGTTCACGGCGCATGGCGGCCTGCCGCTGGTGCTCGACACGATGCGCATTACGGGCGTGTCGGCGGCGATCGAGCAGGAGCTGCACTTTCGCAAGCGCCAGAGTGGCTACAGCGAGCGCGAGTTGATCGAAGCGATGGTGTTGCTCATCGCGGTGGGCGGCGAGTGCATGGAGGACATCGCGGCTCTGGGCGAGGACCGCGCGTTGCTCGAGCTGCTGGGCGTCGAGAAGCTGCCATCACCCGATGCGCTGCGCGCGGCGCTGCTCAGCTTCCACGACGAGAGCAAGCTCGAGCAGGCGCGCGCTGCGTTGGGCGACGGCGAGAAAGCGCTACTGGTACGCGCGAGCGAGCCGCTCAAGCAGCTGGGTCGCGTCAACACGGCGCTCATCGCAGCGATGAATCGCGCGCATCCGGCACCGATAGCGACACTCGAAGCAGACGCCTCGATCATCGAGAGCCACAAGCGGCAAGCGATGCCGCACTACGAAGGCGGTCGCGGCTATCAGCCGGTGGTCGTGTACTGGGTCGAGCACGACGCGATCCTGCACACCGAGTTTCGCGACGGCAACGTTCCGGCCGGCAAGGAGCCGCTGCGCGCGCTCGAGGACGCCGTCGCCGCGCTGCCGAGCGGAGTGCGTCGTCGCTTTCGCGGCGACAGTGCGTTCTACGAGTCGCACATGCTGCGCTTTCTGACGGACCCGACCAACGCATTCGAGCGCTTCACCATCAGCGCCGATATGGGCACCGACCTTCGCAAGCTCTGCGTCGCGGCACCGCCAGATGCGTGGCGGCTGCTCGAGGAGCGCGCGAACGAATCGGTGTGGATCACCGAGGTCGTGTTCACGCCCGGTGAGCTACCCAAGAACGCACAGCCGCTGCGCACGATCGCGATCCGCTTCGATCCTCGTCAGAGCGAGATCTTCGACGGGGACGGGCACGCGCGTTCGACGAAGTACTTGGCCATCGTGAGCAACGACTGGGACGAGGACGCCGGCAAGCTCCTGCGCTGGCACTGGCAGAAGGCCGGTTCGATCGAGCGCGTGCACGATGTGCTCAAGAACGAACTCGCCGCCGGCGTCCTGCCCTGCGCGGAGTTCGGAGCCAACGCGGCGTGGTTTCTCATCAACGCGCTGACGTACAACATCCTGAGCGCGCTCAAGACCTCGGGCCTGCCACCCGCGCTACACGACGCGCGTCCAAAGCGTCTGCGCCTGCGCGTCCTGAACCTCGGCGCGCAGCTCGTCTCGCACGCGCGGTCGCTGTTCGCGCGTGTCGCCGAGACGCTCGCTGCGGGCGTCGAGCTGCTGTCCGTGCGTCCGCGCCTCAGACTCGACTACGGCGCGCCGAGCGGATAGCCGCCTTCGGCGGCAGCGCGTTCGGTCGGATGATCAGATGATCGAGTTGCAGCGCTGAGACGCGGCCCCCCGGACGTTCGTGCGTCGGTGCGCCCGCCGCTCGCCGGGACACGCGAAACGTCTGCATGCGGTGCTGACCCCGGCGTGACGCGCGCCGCGGAGCCCGCGATGCGGCCTGCGAGGCGCCCGAACGACGCCTCGCCGCAGTCGTTCCGGCCACGGCAACATCCCTGCCACGGGATTACGGTCTACACCCCGATCCTTGACCGGCAGCGTCGCACGCCGATACGCTGGCGCCTACGCCGCTACGCGCGAACGACGGATGGAGCCCCGAACCCCCAAGATGACGCCCCCGCCGCCGACCCGGCCGGTGAAGCAATTCGCTCTCCGCTTCATCAGCGGGAAGTACCAAGGCGGCGAATTTCCGCTACCAGCCAACAAGGAAATCGTCGTTGGACGTTCGAGCGAGCTCGACATGGTCCTCGTCGAGGACATGGTCTCGCGTCGCCACGCGAAGATCACGGTGACGGGCGACCAGATCTTCATCCAGGACCTCGGCTCGACCAACGGCAGCTTCGTCAACGGCGAGAAGATCAAGCGCGCGCGCCTCAACGAGGGAGATCGCATCCTGATCGGCACGAGCATCATCAAGCTCGTCGCCGCCGAG
>JANOIJ010000353.1:0-16934 GCA_031407575.1 Gemmatimonadaceae bacterium
ACCCGGCGTTCAACTACGAGCTTTGAGCTGTCATTAAGTACGAGCCTGGAGCCAGAGCCAGAGCTCGAGCTCTTGCTGGAGCTCGGGCTCAGGCTCACGGCTCGTGGTTACTGACAGCTCGAAGCTCGTGGTTCTGTGGAACCTTCCCCTCCATTGAGTGGATACTTCTTCCATGACAACGCCGTACCGTCCCCGCTCCGCCGGCCCAGCAAGGCTCACCCTGCGACTCGCGCTCTACCTGCTCACCGCCTGGGGGACGCTCGGCCTGCTCGCCGCGGGCCTGTTTCCGGGCGCGCTCGCGGGGGTCGTCGCGCTGGCCGCGTACACGAGTCTTCCGCTCGCGGCGTTCATCCGGTGGCGCGGTTGGCCGTTCTATCCCGGCAAGTTGTTCCGCCTGCTCGTGGTGCGGCCGTTCTGGTATACGCAGTTGATGCTGCCACTCGTTGCCGCGGCGGGGCTCGCGGGACTGCTCGTTGGCGCACCGTTCGGCAATGCAGTGGCGACGGGACGCATCGTCGCCGGCACCGCGCTCGCGCTGCTTGGCACCATGCTGGTCGCGGGGTACATCGGTGCGCGGCGACTCGTCGTGCGGCGAGTGGACGCCGAGGTCCCGGGCCTCGCGTCGGAGTTTGACGGCCTCACCATCGCGCAGTTGTCCGACCTCCACATCGGGCCGCACACGTCGCGCCGGTTTCTGCGCCGCATCGTGGACGCCACGCAGGCGCTCGCGCCGGACCTCATCGCTGTCACGGGCGACATGATCGACGACCGCGCCGAGGACGTCGCGTCGTACGCGAGGGCACTGGGCTCGCTCACGGCGCCGCTCGGCGTGTTCCTGATTCCTGGCAATCACGACGTGTATGCCGGCTGGGAGGAAGTGGAGCGCGCGCTCGATGACGCAAACGTCGGCACCGTGCTGGTGAACGAGACGCACGTGCTGCGGCGCGGATCGGCCACGGTCGCGCTCGTGGGCACGGGCGATCCCGCGGGAGGCAAGCGCGGATCGGCGCGCAGCGCGCCCGACGTCGAGCGCGCGCTCGCGAGCGTGCCCACTGGCGCGACGGTGGTCGCGTTTGCGCACAACCCCGCGCTGTGGCCCGCACTCGCGGAGCGCGGCGTCGCACTCACGCTGAGCGGACACACGCACTGGGGCCAGTTCGCGCTGCCCACGCTTGGCTGGAGCCTGGCGTCGCCGTTCCTGAAGCATGCGATGGGCGCGCACGTCGACGAGGATTCGCTGCTCTACATCAGCCCGGGCACGGGCTACTGGGGCATTCCGTTCCGGCTCGGCGCGAGTCCGGAGGTGACGCTCGTGACCTTGCGCGTCGCGCAGACCGCGGCAGCGCGTGTGCATGCGGCGCGCGCGGCGCAGCCATGCTTCGCGCGGTTCGGAACTCTTCGTCCGTCTGTGGCGAGGCTTTAGACTGAGACTGGCGACTAACGACTGGGGACTGGGGACTGAGCGTACCGTCAGTCCCTCGTCGGTTGGATGCTCTAAGACTGAAACTGGCGAGCGTTTCTAGTTTTCGGTTGATGTAAGATCGCGCTTACGATCCCGGCATCAGCCGCGCGTTCAGCACGACCTTCCCCTTCGCTGGCTTCAACTCGATCACCACGTCGCCATATCGCACGCGCGTCGCGTTGCCGAGCCGGTTCGTGATGGTCACGCGCTGAAGCCGCCCGTCCATCCACTCCAGGTCGACATCGAATCCGCCGCGCGCGCGCAGGCCCGTGATGCGCCCCGACGGCCACGCAGACGGCAGCGCCGGCAGCAACTCGATCTCGCCGCTCACGCTCTGCATGACCATCTCGATCATCCCCGCAGCCGCGCCGAAATTCCCGTCGATCTGAAAGGGTGGATGCGCGTCGAAGAGGTTGGGGTACACGCCGCCACCCGCCATCTGCGTCCTCGTGCCTTCCACGAGCGTCAACAGGGTCTCGAGCATGCGGTACGCGTGATCGCCATCCCGGAGCCGAGCCCAGAAGTTGATCTTCCACGCCTTCGACCAGCCCGTGCCGCCGTCGCCGCGCTGCTCGAGCGACGTGCGCGCAGCCGCGAACACATCTGGCGTCCCACGAAAGGTGATCTCGTCACCCGGATGGAGTCCCCATAAGTGCGACACGTGGCGATGCTCGTTCTTCGGGTCGTCCACGTCCTCGAGCCATTCCTGCAGCTGCCCGAGCCGCCCGATCTTGTTGGGCGCGATGCGCGCGCCCATGGTACGCAGCGTGTCGCGAAACGCGCGGTCGACGCCAAGAATCTCCGCAGCGCGCGCCGTGTTGGCGAACAGCGCGCGGATGATCTGGTGATCCATCGTCGGTCCCATCACGAGGCCGCCCAGCTCCGGTGAGTTCGATGGACCGGAGATGAGGCGACCCGTCTTCGGATCCACGACCAGATTGTCGACGAAGAATCGCGCAGCGCTCTTCATCACCTGGTACGCGGTGTCGCGAAGGAAGCGCGTGTCGCCGCCATACTCGTAGCGCCACCACAGGTGCTGCGTGAGCCACGCACCGCCCGTGGGCCAGATGCCGTGATTGGACTGGTTGATCGGCGCGGTGCCGCGCCAGATGTCCGTGTTGTGATGCAGCACCCACCCGCGCGCGCCGTACATCTCCTTCGCCGTCGCGCGTCCGGTCTCGGCCACATCGCGCACCATGTCGAACAACGGCGTCGCCAGCTCGGCGAGATTGGCGGGCTCGGCGAGCCAGTAGTTCATCTCGGTGTTGATGTTCACCGTCCACTTGCTGTCCCACGGCGGAGTGTTGGAGTCGTTCCACAGGCCCTGGAGATTGGCCGGCTGTCCTCCTGCGCGGCTCGACGCGATGAGCAGGTAGCGGCCGTACTGAAAGAGCAGCGCCGCGAGTTGAGGGTCCTTGCCCTCCCTGAACTTCCGTACGCGATCGTCCGTGTAGCCCGCCGCGCCCACCGGCTGCTCGCCCAACCGAATGCTCGTGCGTCCGAAGAGCGCCTGATGATCCGCCACATGCGCGGCGAGCAGTTGGTTCCACGTGCGCATACGCACCGCGGCAATCACGCGAGTGTTCGTCGCGATCGGGTCGGCGGTGACGTCGTCGTAGCGCACGTAGTTGGTGGCGCCCGCAAGCACGAGCGTCGCGCTGTTCGCGCCGGTGACCGTGGCAATCGTGTCGCCAAGGGTCACGTTCCCGCCGTCCGCGCGAACGAGGAGACGCGCGTCGAACGAGATGACGCCGTTCTCTACCATGCCCTGCATCGAGAGCTGGTCGGTGCCCATCCGCACTCGGCGATGGCTCGCGTGCATGCTCGTGGGCGTCACCGAGAAACTCACGGCACCCGGCTGGTCCGCCGAGATCTGCATGACGATCGCGCGCGCGGGATAGCTCGCGAACACGCGCCGCGTGTACGTGACGGTGCCGACGCGAAAGCGCGTCGTGGAGACGGCGCTGTCGAGGTCGAGCAGACGCCGGTAGTCGGTGACTGCGCTCGAGTCGATACCAGCGAACGTCAGCGTGAGGTCACCAAAGGCCTGATACGTGCGCTGGCGCAACGGCGCGCTCATGAACTGCACCTGCGCGAGCGACTCCGCTTCGCGCTGCTTCCCCGCGAACAACAGCGAGCGGATCTCGCCGAGGTGTCGCGATGCACCAGCGCGCGCATACGAGTGCGGGCCGCCCGTCCAGATCGTGGACTCGTTGAACTGGATGCGCTCTCGTGCCGCGCCGCCGAACACCATGGCGCCCATGCGCCCGTTGCCCACTGGCAGCGCTTCCACCCACTGTTTGGCGGGCGCGGCGTACTCCAGCAGCATGCGATTTCCGTTGCCCTGCGCCGCCATGGGCGCGGCGGCCGCGCAGGCAATGACGAGAAGAGCTCGCTCGACGTTTCTCATATAGTTTGTACGATCGACGTTGGAAGACGGTCGCGCCACCCCCACGAGCCAGCTGACGCCCGATGCCGCACGCCGCCGTTCTCATGACCGCGCCCCACGCTCCCCTCGTCATCAGGGAGCTCCCGTCGCCTGAGTTGCAACCGGGCGCCGCGCTGCTGCGGACGCTCTACTCCGAGGTGTGCGGCACGGACGTTCACCTGCATCATGGCAAGCTCGCGGTGCCCTTTCCCATCATCCCGGGCCACGTCTCCGTCGGCATCGTGGAGGCATCCGATGGCCACGTCGTGGACATCTATGGCGACGCGATTCGCGAGGGCGACGTCGTCACCTTCCTCGACGTGCACGAGACGTGCAACAACTGCTACCAGTGTCTCGTCGCCCGCCAGCCGACACGGTGTCCATCGCGACGCGTCTACGGCATCACCTACAGCGCGAACGAGGGCCTCCTCGGCGGATGGGCCGAGGCGATCTGGATGAAGCCGGGTGTGAAGATGATCAAGCTGCCGGCGCATCTCTCTCCGGAGACGTTCATCGGCGGCGGGTGCGGGCTCGTCACCGCGCTGCATGCCGTGGACATGGCGGAGCTTCGGCTCGGTGAGTCCGTCGCGGTGCTAGGGGTCGGCCCGGTCGGCCAATCGATTGTCGCATTCGCATCGCTCTCCGGTGCAAGCGACGTCATCGCCATCGGCGCGCCGGACGATCGTCTCGCCTTTGCTGGTCGCATGGGTGCGACTGTGGCCCTGTCGCTTGATGTTGCGCCCGCCGAACGGTTGGAGCGGGTGCGACGGGCAACCGGCGGGCGCGGCGCGGACGTCGTCATCGAGGCGAGCGGGGCGCCGGATGCGATTACGCAGGGCCTGGACATGGTGCGCGACGGCGGACGCATGATCGTGTGCGGGCATTACACGGACAACGGCGCGGTGGAGATTCATCCGCACTGGCAGCTCAATCGCAAGCACGTGGAGCTCAAGGGCTGCTGGGGCTCGCGGTACGATCACTTTCATCGGGCGGTCGCGCTGGCGGCACAGTTCGGTGACATGAAGCCGTGGCGCGAGATGGTGAGCGGGCGCTACACATTATCGCAGGCCGGCGACGCGCTCGAGGCGGTGGCGTCGCGCTCGGCGATCAAGGCGATCATCACACCCAATCCCGGACTCCTGGCATGATCCTCACCATCGGCGTCATCCTGCTCGTCGTCTGGCTGCTCGGGTTCATGATTCTTCGCAAGGTGCTTGGGGCGATCATCCACCTGGTGTTGATCGTCGCGGTGATCGCCATCGCCTGGCATTTTCTTGCGCCGATGTTGTGAGTGGTCAGTACTCAGTACAACACATCCGCACGCGACCTACCGTGGAGAGGCGCTGAGGGTCGCGCCCCCTTCACCGCCGACACCTCGGGAACTGCGGATGGCCGTTTGCGGTTTCCATTGGGCGATCGCCCCTCGCGATCGTGACGACCGTCCCTGACAGGAGCGAACGCAATGCCGGCAAAGAAGATCATCGCAGTCATCGGAGCCACGGGTGCGCAGGGTGGTGGACTCGTTCGCGCCATCCTGCAGGACGCTGACGGTGAGTTCGCGGTGCGCGCGATTACGCGCGACGTCAATTCCGACAAGGCCAAGGCGCTTCAGGCGCTCGGCGCCGAGGTGGTGGCGGGCGATGTGGATGACGTCGCGAGCCTCACGAAAGCCTTCACCGGCGCGTACGGCGCGTACTGCGTCACCTTCTTCTGGGACCACTATTCGCCGGAGAAGGAGGGCGCGGAGGCGAGGAACATGGCGCAGGCCGCAAAGGCCGCGGGGCTGAAGCACGTGATCTGGTCCACGCTGGAAGACACGCGCAAGTACGTGCCACTCACCGACGACCGCATGCCGACGCTCCAGGGCCAGTTCAAGGTTCCGCACTTCGATGGCAAGGGACAGGTCGACCACGTGTTCACCGACCTTGGTGTGCCGACCACGTTCCTGCTCGCGTCGTTCTACTGGGACAACTTCATCTACTTCGGCGCGGGACCCAAGCCAGGGCCCGATGGGACACTCGCGCTCACGATGCCCCTCGGCAGCGCGAAGATGGCGGGCGTCGCCGCGGAGGACATCGGCAAGGTGGCATACGGCATCTTCAAGCGCGGTGCGGAAACGATCGGCCAGCGCATCGGCGTCGCGGGCGAGCACCTCACGGGAACCGAGATGGCCTCTGCCATGTCGAAGGCCGTCGGCAAATCCATCGTGTACAACAACGTGCCGGCCGCTGTCTATCGCAGCTTCGGCTTCCCCGGCGCCGACGACCTGGGCAACATGTTCCAGTTCTACGACGAGTTCGAGCAGGTGTGCAACGACATGCGCGACGTGTCACGAACGCGGGCATTCGCACCGACGGTGCAGACCTTCGACCAGTGGCTGTCGAAGAACGCGAGCAAGATTCCGCTGGAGTGAGCCGGACGTGAGAAAGGGCGCGCCCGCGTGGGCGCGCCCTCTGCTCAATTGTCCTCTGCGAGGCGCCTAGTACAGCAACGCGAGCACTTCCTGGAGCAGCGACTGCGGGACGTTCCGGAAGCTCAGGCGCGTGGTGCCCGGCACGATGACGGCGCGCTGAATGACCCCGTCGCCGCGGCGGTAGTAGACGTACTGCGACGTGCCGTAGGGCTCGGTGCGCACGACCGTGTAGCCATGTCGGCCGAAGACGTCACGCAACACCACGACGCCGTCCGACGCGCGATGGATCTTCTTTGCCTGGCCGGGCGGCAACCCGCCCTTCTTGGCAAGGCCGGGCGGAACCCGGCGGACGTCCCCGTTGCGCTGGACGACGACCGGAACGACGACGACGGCCGGGTTGTGATCCTTGTGCTTCGACTTGTCCTTGTCCTTTCCCTTGCCCTGCGCCGCAGCGGAGCCGGCGACGACACACAGCGCGAATGTCGCGGCCGTGGCGGTTCGAACGAGTGTATGAATGCGCATGATGTGCGTCCCGTGTGAAAGGTTCACCTGCATACAAGGCAGGATCGAAGCCACACTTTTGACGCAGTCGCCGATTTCGCCCGGCCGATGAGCTCGGTAAGAGCTCATATCATATATCCGCCGTCCACCACATACACGCCGCCTGTACAGTACGACCCCGCGTCCGCGGCGAGGAACAACGCCAGCGACGCGATTTCCTCGGGCTGGCCCATGCGTCCCGACGGCACGCGGCGCAGCGTTGATTCCCGCGCACGCTCGTCCTGCCAGATGGCCGCGCTGAAGCGCGTCTGGATGAGGCCGGGGCAGATCGCGTTTGCGCGGATGCCCGCCGCGCCCCACTCGCGCGCCATCGATCCCGTGAGGTTGATCAGCGCCGCCTTGCTCGCGCTGTAAAGCGCGAGCCCGTCACTCGGGCTCAGCCCTTCAACGCTGGCGATGTTGACGATCGACCCGTGTCCCGACGCGACGAGATGCGGATGCGCGAGCCGCGCGAGTGTGAGCGGTCCCTTGAGGTTCACGCTCATGACCTTCTCGAACAGGTCGTCCGTCGCGTCGAGCAACGGCCCGAACGACGGATTGCTCGCGGCGTTGTTGACCACGACGTCGATGCGTTCGAATCGTTCCACGGTGGTCGCGACCAGTTGCTCCAGATCCTCCGAGCGGCCGGCGTGCGCTGCCACCGCGATCGCCCGCCCGCCGCTCGCCTCGATGTCGGAAGCCACCGCGTCCACCGCCCCCTGCTTGCGGCTGCTCACGACGACGCTCGCGCCCGCCTCCGCCAACGTCCGCGCGATGGCCGCGCCAATGCCCTTGCTCGCGCCCGTGACGATGGCGACGCGTCCGTCCAGCCGGAATTTCTCGTGCAGTGCGTTCGTCATGTGGTGAGCCGGTCGATGCGGCCTTTCTCGATGGCGAGCGATGCGCCCAGTGCGCAACTGCGCACGGCGTCGCCCAGTGTGGCGAAGCGCGGGTCGGTGGTGAGTCCCTTCTTGTAGCGCGCGTAGATCTGCTGGAGGATGACGGCGGTCTTGAAGAGGCCGAACGCATAATAGAACTCCGGCGTCGCCACCTTGCGCCCTGTGCGTGTCGCGTACCGCTCGAGCACCTCCGCGCGCGAGAGGCTCCCGGGCAACCCTGTGATGCTCGGCAGCACGCGCCGCATCTCCTCGGGGTCGTCGGTGTCCATCCAGTACGCGAGCGCGGTGCCGAGGTCCATGAGCGGATCGCCGACGGTCGCCAGCTCCCAGTCGAGCACGGCGCGGATGGTCGTTGGCTCCTCTGCGTCGAGCACGACATTATCGTACTTGAAGTCGTTGTGAATGAGCGCTGGCGACGCGTCCGCCGGACGATGTTCAGCGAGCCACGCGGCCACGCGCTCGAGCGCGGGCACGTCGTCCGTGCGCGCGGCGGCGTAGCGCGCGGTCCATCCGTCAACCTGGCGCGCGACGTATCCATCGGGCCTCGCGATCTTCTCGAGCCCCGCGGCGCGCCAGTCGAATGCGTGGAGGTCGGCGAGCGTGTCCACCAGCGACTCGGACATCGCGCGCAGCACGACGGGATCGTCCCCGATGACGGGCGGCGGCGCGCCGCGGATGATGATGCCGCGCACACGCTCCATGAGATAGAACGGTGCACCGAGCACAGTGTCGTCATCGCACAGGACGAGCGGACGCGGGACCTTGCCGTACGGGCCATGCAATGCGACGAGCAGGCCGTATTCGCGCGCCATGTCGTGCCCGCCCTTCACCTGCGCACCGCGCGGCGGACGCCGCAACACGAGCTCGGCGTCGCCAACGCGGACGAGGTACGTGAGGTTCGAGAACCCGCCAGGGAACTGTTCGACGTGGATGTCCGTGCCGGTCAGTTGCGGAAGTGCCCCAGCGATAAAGGCACTGAGGCGCGCGACGTCCAGTTCCTCACCGACGCGCACCGGGCGCGTGTCGGACAGGCTCACGTCACGCGGATGTCCACGCCGTAGCCGCGCAGGATGTGACGGGCGACCACCGACTTGTGTACCTCGTCAGGCCCATCGTAGATGCGCGCGCCGCGCTCGTGGCGTGCCATGAACGACAGCACCGTGTCGTCCGTGACACCGAGCGCGCCATGCGCCTGGATGGCGCGGTCGATCACGCGCTGGAGGACGTTGGCCACGAAGAACTTGATCGTCGAGATGTCCACGCGCGCTGCGCGCTGGCCATCGCGATGCATGCGGTCCGCTGCCGCGAGCACCAGCAGCCGCGACGCGTCGATGTCCGCGCGCGACTCCGCGATCCAGTGCTGCACCGCCTGTTGCTGCGCCAGCGCGTGACCTGGCGCGAGCATGCGCTCCGCCGCGCGCCGGCACATGAGGTCCAGCGCGCGCTCGCACATGCCCACCCACCGCATGCAGTGGTGAATGCGGCCCGGGCCCAGTCGCGCCTGCGCCAGGCTGAAGCCCGCGCCCTCCTCGCCAATAAGATTCGTCACGGGCACTCGGCAGTTTTCGTAGCGCAATTCTGCGTGCGAGAAGTAGTCCTCGCCCACGTCGCCCATGACGCGGATGTTGCGCACGCGCGTGAAACCGGGCGTGTCGGTTGGCACGATGATCTGGCTCGCGCGCGCATGCGGGCTGTCCGCATCGGGGTTGGTCACCGCCATCACGATGGCGAACGCAGCGCCATCCGCCGACGACGTGAACCACTTGTGCCCGTTGATCACGTAGTCGTCGCCGTCGCGCTCGGCCGTGGTGCTCAGGTGCACCGGATTGGAGCCGGCGTTGTCGGGCTCCGTCATGGAGAAGCAGCTGCGCATGTCGCCATTGGCCAGCGGCACGAACCAGCGCTCGCGCTGCTCTGCGGATCCGTGCTGGAGCAGCAGTTCCATGTTGCCGATGTCGGGCGCCTGGCAGTTGAACGCGAAGTGCCCCAATGGCGTCCAGCCGAGCGCTTCGCTCACGCGCGCGAACTCCGGGAGTGTGAGGCCGAGTCCGCCATGTTCGGTCGCAAGGTGCGGATTCCACAGGCCTAGCGCCTTCACGCCGGCACGCACTGCGCGCATCGCCGGCGCGACTGCGCCGAATCCCTTCTGGAGCAACACGGTCTCGAGCGGAACGATCTCCTCGTGCACGAAGCGGCCGATGGTCTCGACCCGCGTGTCAGTGGACGTGGTCATGACATGTGCTAATACGTCCAGAGCACCACGGTACCACACGGCGTGCGTGCCGAGCGATACTCGGGCGGCGTGGACGCGACGGTCTTGTAGACCTCCACGCCCTTGATCATCTCCGGGCTCAGAGCGCGCGGCGTAAAGACCGGGCCGACCATCGCGCCGTCGACGAAGTACTGCACGCCCTCCACGCAGTTGTTGCCGAGGATGGAGATGCGGCCGCGCTGCACTTTCACGATACCCTGATCCACATGGAGACCGGGCACGGTGGCGAGAATGTTCTCCACGCGCGTGGTGCGTCCACGCAGGAGCAGGTCATTCTCGGAAAGAAAGAACCCGCCCTGTCCGTTCAGCCGGCGTCGCGCGTATCCCCGCGAATCGCCATCCGCGGAGTCGAGGACCATCACGCCGGCGAGCACCGTGGCGCGCGCGCCGAGCTTGACGGTGATCTCCATCGACGCGGTATCGGAGAAGACCACGGCGCGCGTGGCCAGGCCGTAGCCGAGTCGCTGGACGCGGAGCAGGAAGGTCTCGGTCTCCAGCCCTGTAAAGCCAAAGCGGCCGAGTGAGTCGGTGACGGTGACGATGAGCCCCTCGAGGGACACGTTCGCGCTGGCGACCGGGCGGTCGTTGGCGTCCACGACGCGACCGGAGAGCGTTGCGCCCGTGGCGCGCGGCTGTGCGTGTGCGGACGCGCGCGGGTTCATCGCAGCACACGTGAGCAGGCCGAGGAGACCGAGAACGGCGCTTCGCTTCGCACAGCGTTCCATGTCTCGAAGATGACGCGGGCGACGGGGGGCCGATAGTGGGCCGCCGGCGCCGAATGCGTGTCAGGTCTTTCGAAGCCGGATGAGTCCTTCCTGCGCCACCGATGCGACCAGCTCGCCCGACTGCGAGTGGATCGTGCCGCGCACGAAGCCGCGCGCGCCGCTCGTCACGGGACTATCGGTGGAGTAGAGCAGCCACTCGTCGGCGCGGAAGGGGCGGTGCATCCACAGGGAATGATCCAGCGACGCGAGCTGCAAGCCGCGCGCGCGATACGGAATGCCGTGCGGCTTGAGCGCCGTGACCAACAGGCCATAGTCGGACGCGTACGCCAGGATCGCCTGGTGAATCCACTGGTCGTCCGGCAGGCGACCCACCGCGCGGAACCACGCCTGCCGCACGGGCGCGCTCTTCTCCGCGCGGAGGATGTCGGTGGCGTCCACTGGCCGCACGTCGATCGGACGCTCCTGCGTCAGCACCGACCGCAGCGCCTCGGGAATGCGGTCCGACATCTCGCGAATGGTGTCGAGCTCTGGCGTGAGCGTCTCCGGATCCGGCGCGAGCGGCATGTCGGACTGATGCGCCGGTCCCTCTTCCGCGATGTGAAACGACGCCGAGAGGTTGAAGATCGCCTGGCCGTGCTGGATGGCGGTGACGCGGCGGGTCGTGAAGCTCGATCCATCGCGCAGGCGATCCACGAAATACACGATTGGCGCCGCGAGATCGCCCGGCAGGATGAAGTAGCCATGCGCGGAGTGTGCTTCGCGTCCGGCGTCCACGGTGCGCCGCGCTGCCACCAGCGCCTGCGCGAACACCTGTCCGCCATAGACGCGCGTTGTGCCCAGGTCGCGGTTCTGCCCGCGATAGATGTTGACTTCCAGCGGCTCGAGGTCGAGCAGCGTGAGCAGGGAATCGAGTGCGAGGGACATGGCGGGCCGGACGCGAGAAAGGGCGCGTCCGGTGTGGCGCGCCCTCATCACAATGTCGCTACAACGCGGGGTCGGGGCGACCCTTCGAGTCGTCGTCGGCGCGCTTGGAACTAATGACCTCGCTGGAGCCGGATCGGTGAAGGAGCGCTGCATTCTCCGCGATGCGGCGGGCGTCGTCCGGCAGCCGCGTTGCCGCCGTGTTCGCGGAGGACGCCTCGGCGACGCGGCGCAGGAGGTCGAGACGATGTTCCGAGAGCGATTCCCACCCGGGAGGCATCTCGTCGAGGGGAATCCGGCAGCGCCCGCCGCCACCCACACGCTCGAAACACACCCAGCCGTCCCGATATCGTTCCGCGTATCCGACTCCGGGTCCGCCCGGACGCACATGCCAGGCGTTCCACGCGTTGCCGTCCGGATCCGTGAAGGTACGGAGTGCCATGATCCTCCCTGCCCCCGGGTCGTGAGTCTGCGTGCGCGTGCGCAACCACGCGACTGCTAGCAAGCACCGTACCCTGCGGAGATCACGGGGCCGACTCCCGTGGACTGAACCCGAAGACGTCGAGATGGACGTTCGCCCGCGCGAGCGGATCGCTTGCGTCCAGACTCACATGCGGAGATCATCCTCGCGTGATGCCTCCTCCCGACGACAGCCCGGCTGCGGCACCGCCGCCCGGCGAGCCTTCCGACCTCGGTTTCGGCCGCGTGGTGGCGCAGCAGGTGCGCGGGCGCTTCCTCTCGCACGACGGCGTGCCCACCAGCCGCAAATACGGCCTTGGCGCGCAGCGCACCGCGCGCTTCTTCCTCCATGCGCTCAGCGTCCCCTGGCCCGTGTTCATCGCGTGGCTCGTCGGCGCGCTCCTGCTCATCAACGGCACCTTCGCTCTCGCATACATCGCGCTCGGCGACGGCGCGATTCGGGGCGGGCAAGGCGCAGAGCTCAACGATCCCTTCCTCCGCGCGCTCAGCTTCAGCGTCGGCGTGTTCACGACGGTCGGCACAGGCAGCCTGTACGTCGTGGGCAACACGGCGCACTGGCTGCTGGTGTTCGAGTCGTTCACGGGGCCGCTCGTGCTGCTCGCGGCTGGCGGGTTGATCATCTCGCGTCTCACGCGTCCGCGCATGAGCATCCGTTTCAGCGAATCATCGGTGGTGGCGCCGTACGATGGCGGACGCGGGTTCATGTTCCGCATGGTCAACGCGCAGCCCGGCGAGTTGAGCAAGGTGGAGGCGCGCGTCAACCTCGCGTTGTTCGAGATGGTGGACGGCAAGCGCGAACGCAGCTTTCACCAACTCGAGCTCGAGCGCGACTCGGTGGAGTTTTTCACGCTGCACTGGACGGTGGTGCACCCGATCACGGCCAGCAGTCCGCTGGCCGGCTTCACGCCGGAGCGGTTGCGCGAGTCCGAGGCGGAGTTCCTCATCCTCGTGAGCGCGCACGAGGAGACGTTCTCGACGCACGTCACGGCGCGCGGATCGTACCTGTGGGACGAGGTGCGCTGGGACGTGAAGTTCGCGAGCGTGTTCGCCAGCGCGCCCGACGGCGTGCTCGCAATCGACGTGGACCGGCTGGATCGCACTGAGCGGCTCGATGAAGGGGCGACGAGCACACCCGCCGCAGGCGAGGTGGCGTAGTGGTAGTTGTGTCGCGATTGCCACAGCATCCTCGATGGCCCGTCGCGTCCGCCACGCATATGTTTCGCACCTCGTTGCACCCCCGCCCGCGACTCACCGCACCGGAGTTCCGCTGAAGTCTCGAACCCTGCTGGGCACAGCCACCGTGCTGCTGCTCGCCGTCGTCGGCTGGTTTGCGCTGCGCGGGAGCGCGCCCGACGCCATTGCCAGTGCCACCGACACCGCCGTCGCCGAACGGCGCACCTTCGCGTCGACGGTCGCGGCCATTGGCACGGTCAAGCCGCAGATTGGAGCCGAGGTGCGCGTGGGCTCCCGCATTTCCGGCCGCGTGCGACGGCTCGCCGCCAACATCGGTGACGTCGTGAAACGGGGGCAGGTGATTGCCCAGCTCGAGACCGAGGAGCTCGAAGCGGTCGTCACCGAGCGGCAGGCCGACCTCGGCGTTGCCGAAGCCGCCGTCGCCTCGGCGGACGCAACCCGCAAGCTCACCGACGCGGAGTTGGCCCGTCAGCAGCAGCTCGAGGCCAATGGCTCGGCCTCACGGGCCGAGGCGGACCTGGCGCGCGAACGGCACGGCGTCGCCGTCGCGCAGCAAGCCAGCGCGCGGGCCGCCCACGCACGCGCGCGCGCGGCGCTGCAGCAGGCGCGCGTGCAACGCTCCTTCACTACACTGCACGCGCCCATCGGCGGTGTGATCGCGTCGGTCGCCACGCAGGAAGGTGAGACCATCGCCGCAGGGCTCAACGCGCCCACTTTCCTCACCATCGTGGACCTCGAGCGTCTGCAGGTGAACACCTATGTGGACGAGGTCGACATCGGGCGCGTCCACGTCGGCCAGCGCACGACCTTCACCGTGGACGCCTTTCCGTCGCGCGATTTCACCGGCGAGGTATCGGCCATTTATCCCACCGCCACGATCCAGGACAACGTGGTCAAATACATCGCCGCGGTGCGCTTCGGCAGTGCGGGCGGCGTGCTGCGCCCGGAGATGACCGCCAACGTGCGCATCGCACTCGCCGAGCGTGTGGTGCTGGCCGTGCCGGTGCGCGCCGTGCGCCGCGTGGACGGCGGGAGCGTGGTCTACGTAGGCGCGCAGGGCGCCGCGCGATCCGTGCGCACTGGTTGGCGCGACGGGGCGTGGGTCGAGATCACCGAGGGGCTGAAGCAGGGCGAGCACGTGTTGCTCGATCCCGCGACGCCAGCGAGGGCACCGTGAGCCGGACGTCACGACTGGCGAACGACGTGATCGGATCGCTGCGCGCGAATCGCTTACGCGCCGTGCTCATGATGGCCAGCGTGGCCGTCGCCGTCGCCGTGTTGTCCACCGTGATCATGATCGGTCAGGGCACGCGCGCGCGCATCCTCGCCACGGTGCAGAAGCATGGGCTCGACATGCTCATGGTGCGCGCGGGAGGCGACGTCCAGGTATTCGCGCCCAAGGCCGACCGCGGACTCGCGTCGCTCAAGGAAGAAGACGCCGTCGAGATCCGCGCGTCGCTTCCCGGTATCTCGCTCGTGAGTGCGGTGCAGAACCAGCGGGGCATCAACGTGGTCGCCGGCGACCGGTCGGTGGTCACGCGCGCCTTTGGTGTGCAAGCGGACTGGATGGAGATCCGGCGGTGGGGCATCGCGGAGGGCGCGTTCCTCACTGCTGAAGACAACGACGCCATGGCCCGCGTCGTGATGCTCGGTGCACGCCTCGCGCGTGAGCTCTTTCCATCCGGCGGTGCGATCGGCAGCGTCGTTCGCGTGAACGGCGATCCCTACACCGTGAAGGGCCTGTTCATCGAAATGGGGGCGAGCGCCGGTGGAGACGACTGGGATGATCGCATCGTCGTGCCCTTCAACACGTCGTCGCGCCGGCTCTTCGGTCGGCCGTTCCTCGAGCAGATCGTGATGCGTGTGGACGACGCGCGTCGTCTCGACGCCACCGCCGAGCGCGTGCGGTCGATGCTGCGCGTGCGGCACGGCATCGCCAACGGTGCGCCCGACGACTTCTTCGTGCGCACGCCGGAAGATGTGGAAGGCGCTGCGCTCGACACTTCGAACACGTTGACATACCTGCTCGTGGGCATCGCCATGGTCGCGCTGGTGGCCGGCGGCGTCGTGATCATGAACCTCATGCTGCTCGCGGTCGCGCAGCGCACGCACGAGATCGGGCTGCGCCGCGCGCTCGGCGCGCGTCGTGGCGACATCACGAAGCAGTTCATCCTCGAGTCGCTGCTCATCGCGCTCGGCGGCGGCGTGATTGGCATCGCACTCGGTGCCGCGACGGCGACGGTGATCGGCGCGCTCGATCTGGCCGTGGTGCAGGTGACGTGGTTGCCGTTCGCGGCGGCGCTCGCGGCGTGCACCGCGCTCGGCCTGTTGTTCGGAATTCCTCCGGCGCGCAAGGCCGCTGCGCTCGACCCCGCAACCTCCCTGGGAGAGCGCCGCCTGTGACGACCGAACGCACCACCGCGCCCGTGATCGCCGTGCGCGACCTCCAGCGCATCTATAAGAAGCGATCCCAGGAGACCGCAGCACTGCGCGGTGTGTCGTTCGAGATTCGGCCTGCCGAATTCGTGGCCATCACCGGCGCCTCCGGTTCGGGGAAGACGACGCTCATGAACATCCTCGGGCTGCTCGACCAGCCCGACGGCGGCTCGTACCTGCTCGACGGCGCCGACGTCTCGCACGCCGACGATGATGCGCGCTCGATGCTGCGGAGCCGCCACATCGGATTTGTCTTCCAGCAGTTCAACCTGATGGAGCGCGCCTCGGCAATCGAGAACGTGATGCTGCCGCTGCTCTACGTGGCCGATGAGCCAACCGATGGCGAGGCTCGTGCGCGCGCGGCACTCGAGACGGTAGGGCTCGGGCATCGTCTCACGCATCGGCCGGGCGAACTCTCCGGCGGCGAACAGCAGCGCGTCGCGATCGCCCGCGCGCTCATCAACGATCCATCGCTGCTGCTTGCAGACGAGCCCACCGGCAACCTCGACGAGCGCAACGGTGCCGAGGTGATGGCGCTGCTGCAGTCGCTCAAGACGTCCGGGCGCACGATCGTGATGGTAACGCACGATCCCATCCTTGCCGCACAGGCCGACCGTGCGCTCGTGATGCATGACGGGCGCATCGAGGCGCAGGCGCCGGGGTGACGTCGTTCGCGCCGCGCGTCCGTCGCCTCTGGCGGCAGGCTCGGCTCTCGGTGCAACTGCTCGCCGCGCATCGGCTGCGCACGATGCTGAGCGCGTCGGGGCTGGTGGCTGGCGTGGCCACGGTGATGGTGATGGTGGCGCTTGGGCGTGGCGCCGAGGAGCGCGTCGTCGAGCGAGTCCGCGCATTGGGCACGGACCTATTGGTTGTCACCGCCGCTCCGGCACCACGCGTGGCGGGACGTGTGCGGCAGGTGACGACCACCACGCTGCTACGCCCCGCCGATGCCCAGGCGATGGTCGACGAGCTGCCGCGCGCGGCGGCGGCGGCGGCCGCAGTGCATCGCGCGCTCGTGGTGCGTGCCGACGGCCGCAACACTACCGCGGCCGTCACCGGTACCACGCCAGACGGCTTGGCGATTCGCGGCGTGCGCGCGGCGCGCGGACGCGTACACGATGAGCATGAGGAGCGCGAACGCCGGCGCGTGGCCGTGCTCGGACC
>JANOIJ010000354.1:0-19557 GCA_031407575.1 Gemmatimonadaceae bacterium
CAGTTCGGCAATGACCTGGCGACCAACCTCGTCATCTGGACGTTTGGCCTGGTCATCGCCGCGCGTGTCGGCGTCCTGCCCATCACGCTCACGTACGTCGCGAGCTTCCTGCTGTTGAACGCCGCGCGCGCGGCGGTCACCGGGTTGCCCGTGCTGCCGGAGATCGCTCCGATCACGGGACCGATGTATCAACTGTTCGTCTTCTTCATGATCACCGACCCGCGCACCGTGGTGCGCGGACGCGCACGTCAGATCGGGGTGGTGGTGTGCATCGCACTCATGGAAGCCACGATCCGCTTCGCGTCGGACCACGCGTGGCCGCTGCCGACGGCGTTCAACGCGGCGCCGGCGATGCTTGCACTCGCGCTCGTTGGTCCCGTGGCGAAGTGGCTCGATCTGCGGCGGAACGTCAGGGCTGCGGCATGAGCTTCTGCAGCTGCCGCCACGTCACCAGGATGATATTGTTGTCCGTGATCGCCTTCTGGAACGCCGCGCTCCGCACCACGTCGTAGTCGCGCTGGCGCCACGCCGCGCCGTACGGCTCGTGGTCTACCATCACGGCCTGCAGCTCCTCGCCGTCGTGCCCGAGATGGACGAGCATCTCGGTGAGGCCGGGCTTGAGATTCTTGATCGCATCAAGGTAGAACTTCGCCCATTGGTCACGCGGCACACTCACGTCCGCGGCAATCAACGTGTCGAGCAGGATATCGTTGGCGGAGAGCGGCGCCTGGATCGGGATGCTCCTGTCGCCCCTGAACGCCATGAATGGCAGGCGATACTCGCGCGCGACCTTGACAAACGTGGCCATCAGCTCTGGCGAGGAGTACAGGGTGCCCATATGCGCGTCGACATGCGTGGGGCGAATGCCGACCTCGATGGCGCGCTCGATCTGCGCGCGGATCTCACGCTCGATCTCGGGGATGGCCGCCCTCGACACCACCGTTCGCGTCTGGCGAGGAAAGGTGCCGTCGCGATCGAGGAGGCTCGGCACCTTGTCCGCCGACGACACGCTACCCCAGCGATAGGTCTCCCACTCGGACGTGACCGTGAGATGAAGGCCGAGATCTGCGTTCGGATGCGCCTTCGCATACGCGGCCACCTCCGTGAGCCACGGCGTCGGCACCATGATGGCCGCGGAGTTGATCATGCCGCTGTCGAGCGCGGCCAGGCTTGCGACGTTCACTGAGTGCGCGACGGCAAGATCGTCGGCGTGAAGAATGAGAAGCTTTGCGTTTGGCGGATAGCCAAGCCGCTCGGCGATGGTGCGTGTCTGCGCAGGGAGGGCCGACGCGAGGAGCAGCGATACGAGCGAGAGCTGGATGAGCGGCCGCATGCGAAGCCTCTGTGGGTTGTCCGTGTTGAGGAGAAGCGCATGGCGCTCATGCTTCCGCCCGCGCGTCGAACTGCTTACGCCACCCGCGCCACTGGAGCCCGGTGGCGCGCCCCGAGGCTGCCGTCGCGCTTCGACATCATGAGGCCATCGGCCGGCGTCCGCGCCGCAGCGGACGATGCGCCGGACGCGATAACAACGAATGTGAGAATGAATCGGGACGGGATCATGGCTGATCGCTGGGGGTCGTGTCAACAGCGCCGGCGGGGCGGTGGCGGGCGGCCGTCTTCGGCTGCAACCGGCCATGGCACGCAAACTTGGAGGCTGGATTTTCCGGGCGCAACACCGATGTTGGTGCAATTCGTTTCCCTTTCACTCCGATAGGAGAGCCTGAAATTGACGCACGCCGTCGACGTCATGCAGGGCACGCTCACGCTGCTCGTTCTCAAGGCACTGTCGCTGGAATCGATGCACGGGTGGGGGATCAGCGATCACGTCGAACAGATGTCGCAGGGCACGTTCCGCATCGGCCAGGGCTCATTGTATCCAGCCCTGCATCGATTCGAGAATCACGGCTGGGTGACGTCGTACTGGCGACCCTCCGCGAACAACCGCATCGCGAGGTACTACCAGCTGACCGCGGCGGGAACCCACGCGCTTGCCGACGAGATCGCGCGCTGGCGTCACTACGCAGGCGCCATGGAGCTCGTCATGGACGCGCGGTAGGCTGAGTGTCGCACCTCGGCGCACGCGCTACTTCGCGAGAATCTTCGACTGATTCGCCAGAATCTTTTTCTGGTTCTTCAGGAGCGCCGCCTGGTTCCGGAGGATCCTGGTCTGGTTGCCGAGCAGTAACAACAACCGGCCCTGATTGCGCAGGATCTTCTTCTGATTCGCGATGATCACCCGTTCGTTCGCGATGATGGTCTGTTGATTCGCGAGTGTCGCCTGTGCCATGACTGCTCCGTGTTGGTGTGCATCACCAGTTGGCCGAGCGCCAGACGCTGGCGGTCAGCGGCGGACCTGCAACCCTCCAAACTGCGGTTCGGGCTCCATCCCCCTGAGGGCCGGAAGGGAAGCGACGACCTGATCGCGACTCATCCCCAACAGGCCGTGCCGCTCCACGAGCGCACCGAGATCCACCGGGTAGAGGTTGTGCCGCCGAGGATCCGCGAGCGCTGCAATGTTGCGCGGTTCGATGCCGCGCGCCACCCACTCCGCAAAGCCCGCGCGATCACGTGGGGTACCGACGTCACCAGATCCCCCAGTGATCTGCCTGAGCCGCCGCAGGCTTTCGCGGGCGAGTGGCTCCAGCACGGGATCTCCGACGCCAAGAAACCCCTTCCACGCCACCGCGTCCCCTGGCGACAGGCGTTGGCTCACCTCGGCGAATGAGACAGTGGCGAAGTAGAGCATCGCCTGGGCGGCGAACAGCTCGAAGTGCGCCATCGCCTCGTACGCTCCGGCGACCACGAGGTCGATCTGGTCCGCTTCCGCATGGAGCGCCGCCTCGTAACGCTCGAGCGTCTCGTTGGTGGGTATGCGTCGGCGCGCCGCAGCGGCTTCAAAGGCCAGCGCAAGACGCTCGACGGCACGGAGGCCCCAGGCGATTCCCGTCGAGAATAGCGGGTCGACGAACGCGTACGCGTGCGGCATCATGGCCCACCGAGCGCCCGTGGCGCGTGTGAGGCGATGCTGAATCAGCGGCCGAAACGCGATCGGCATCAACGGCGTTGCGTCGCCGAAGGCGCTTGCGAGCGTCGGATAGCGCTGGAGCAGGACACGCCACAGCGCCGGTGGATCCACGTCGTCCGGCTGGTTCAGCGACGCCATCCCGCGCGGCGTGAGCTGGAATCCGGCGCTCGTGACCCCATCGTCGAACCGGAGCGAGTACATCCAGCCTTCGTCGATCAGGTGGTGAACCGCGGCCCAGTCGTCGGGGTAGGGACCCTCGGGAAGCCCGGGCACGACGTCCTTCATCAAGCGCGCGCCGGCGAAGTGGCTGAAGACGATCGCCGCACGCGTTTCCGTGCGCGCGAGGCCAGATGGAATCGCGAGTTGGCGCGCGAGAAAGCCGCCGGGGCCAGACGCGTCGATGAGAAAGTTCGCGCGCAACTGGAACGGCGTGCCCTTCTGATGTCCCGCCAGCAGCACCGCATCGGACGTGAATGCCGCGCTCGAGACATCCACGCCATCGCGATAGTCCACCCCGGCGGCGACGGCCTCGCGCACAAAATGGTGATCGACGTCAGCGCGCAACCAATGCGTGTCCGAGAGTGCGTCATCCGGGCTGGCGGCAACCAGCAGTCGCTCCGAGTCCAGCCCCGTGTTGGCGAACGCCTCACCAGGATGATGACGGTAATACGTGAAGCCGCGCTTCAGCCCTCGGCGCAACTCCCGGTAGTGCTCGAGCCAGCGCCCGTGCGTCGCCAACCGGTAGCAGTCCGCCAGGCCGTAGCGCGTCCCAATGCGCTCCAGGGACAGGTTGGCGAGCGGCGTGGACGACTCACCGATGGCGAACCGCGGATGCGTGCCGCGTTCGAGCAGCGCGACGTCGTAGCCGAGGACCACGAGCACGCGGGCCAGGAGCGCGCCGGCGAATCCGCTGCCGACGATGGCCACGTCGCACGATGGTGTCACGCCGCGCCACACACGGTGCAGTCGATCCTCGGCTCCGCACGCCCCGATGCGTTCAGGCGTCGCAGCCGCGCGATGCGCCCTGGCTTGCACGCCTCACACGCAGGCATGCGCTCGACATCCCACAGGTCTGCCGTGACCACGGTGGACGCGAACTGTAAACAGCGATCGACTGCCGACTCCAGATCTGAAAGCATTGGTCGTGTAAAGTTACCGAGCGCGTGAAGGCGCTCCATTTCGCCATTGCCGCCGCGGACGGGAATGATCGAGACGACCGACGCGCCACGAGACACGGCAAACTCCACTGTGCGCACTGTCCACTCCACGGATTCGGCGGCGCGGACGTACGGCGCGCCGAGGAGCACGAAGACACGGAGATCGATGCCGTTGTCGGAGAGCAAGCGCGCCGCCTGATCGAAGCGCGCGAGATCGAGGCGCTTGTTGAGATGCGCCGCGGCGACCGGTTGGATGGTCTCGAGTCCCACCGCCACTTCGAGCCGCCCTGCGATCTGTCGTGAAAACGCAAGCGCTGATGCGCCAATGGTGTTCGCATGCGACTCGACGGTCACTCCAGCGAACGGCGCGGCCAGCGTCGCCATTCCCGCAAGATCCCGAGCGGGTACGGCGCGCAGGTCGAAGAAGTTGCTCGCATTGTAGAGCTTGAGCCGGTCCGGTGCCGGGCCTGCGTGCTCGCCGAGCGTGCGCTCCAGTTGTCCCGTGAGCGCGCCGGGCCGCGAAGGGCCGTCGGTCGTGAACTGCCAGAGGTCACAGAACGAGCACGTGAACGGACACTCCGCGCCAGCGAGAAAGACTGTGAGCGCGCGCTCGATGGTCCCGTTGGGGCGGCGTTCGTCCTCGAGCACTGACCCATGTGCGCGGTCCGGATCAACGTGCGCCTTGGGTGGCCGAAGGCTCCGAATCCGCGCGTCGGCTGCCGACGCGCTCACGCGATGGTATCGTGCAGCGATTCGAAATGGCTTCGGTAGTGCGCCTCGTTCAACGGGAACAGCGCATCGGCTTTGCTGGCCGAGACCGATCCGTGCTGGAAGCGGCGCTTGGGATACACGGGCATCTCCAGCCCCAGCACCGAGCGAACACCCCGCGCTACGATCTCTCCCTTCAAGGCGTACAGCCTCTCATGCGACCCCGCGGTGAGCTCGGCGAATGGAACGCCCTCGGCCACCGCGATGACGGACGGACGCGCGTATGGGCTGAAGGAGTCGAACGCGTACTCGGTCGCGCACGCGTAGCCTCGCACGCACCCGCGGCTGAAGCCTCCCGAGTATGTGAGCGAGTGCTTGATTGATTCCACTCCCCAGCCTTCCTGGTAGAGCATGCGGTTGTTGACCACGCTCCGGATGGTGAGCTCGGTGTTCGCCTCGATAGGATAGTCCTTGAGGTTCTCGTCGCCACCGTCGCCGTCCACCAGCAGGCGCCAGTCCGGGTAGCGCTCGCGAATGCCGGCGAGCAACGCGAGGTTCACCGCGGCGCACTCGACGTCGAGCGGCTTGTAGTCCTCGATGATGGCAACCGCACGCAGCGGATCGAGCGCGCTCGAGGCGACATCGATGGTCTCGCCAAGCATCTCGAGGTTGGTGCGACGCAGGAAGTCGCGCGCTTGCCGCGCATCCTCTCCCTCGCCGTCCACGGACAGCGTGAATGCCTTGAGCCGCGCGGGGGAGGAGCCTTCCGTCAGCAACAACTGGTTGAGGCAGAGCAGGATTGCGCCGCTGTCGATGCCGCCGGAGAACGGAACACCGATGGGCGCCCGGGGATCCTGGACGGCGAGCCAGCGACGCAACTCGTCGCGCACAGCCTGGATGTACTGGTGGCCAATGACGTCGAGATCCGTGCCGAGCGTGCTGCGGGGCGGGTCGAAGAAGCGGCGGTGCACGGGGTTGGGATCGGGACATCCGATGAGGCGCAGCGTCGTGACGTGATGCGCCGGAACCATGCGCGTATAGCTCGGATGAAACTGGCCACTCCATCCTCGGCGCTTCAGCTCTGCGGCGATCTCGTCGATGCGCTGGGCGACGATCAGCACAGGTCCGTCGGTGGATTTTGCCAGGAAGTAGCGCATCGGGCGGTCGAGACTTCGCGAGAGCACCACGCGTTCCCCTTCGTGCGCCACCAGGGCGAAGGAACCTTCGATGCCGAGCACCGCCGTCACGTCGCCGGCGAGCAGCAATGTGTTGGCTTGGGATTCGTCGATCGACCACAGACGCTGGGTCTTTGTCGCGATCAGATTGACGACGCGGGCAATCGGCTGTTGGCTCATGCGGAAAACTTATCTCGCGTATAGTATTTCCGCTTCCCACCGCGCGACTCCCCCTTGGCGACCCCCTGCATGATCTCGAAGTTGCTCCGCTCGCGGCGCTTTCCCGCCGTCGCATTGTTGGGTGCCGTGCTGTGCCTGGCCGGATGTACCCGAAAGAGCGAGAAGATCTTTCAGCTCCTGAGCCCCGAGCAAACGGGAGTGACGTTCGCGAACACGATCACCACCAGCGATTCGCTGAATGTTCAGACGGACATGTACATCTACAATGGAGCCGGCGTCGCCGTCGGTGACATCGACAATGACGGCCTGCCGGACCTCTTCTTCACCGGCAACATGGTCACGAGCCGCCTGTACCTGAACAGGGGGAACTTCAAGTTCGAGGATATCACGAAGGGCGCCGGCGTGACGACGAGCCGGTGGGCCACGGGCGTCACGATGGTCGACATCAACAACGACAGCTTCCTGGACATCTACGTGTCGGTGTCCGGACCCGCATGGTCCAGGCCCGAGGATCGGGCCAATCTCCTGTTCATCAACAACGGGGATAAAACCTTCGCGGAAGCCGCGGTGCAGTATGGAATCGCCGACCGCGGCTTCACGACGCACGCCGCCTTCCTCGACTATGACGCCGATGGATGCCTCGACCTGTTTCTGCTCAACAACTCGCCTGCCGACTTCTCGCGGAGCGACGTATCGGTCATGCCGGCGGGCGTCCGCAATGAGACCCCGGACAGTCACAATCAGCTGTACCGAAACGGCTGCAACGGCACCTTCACCAACACGTCGGTGCAGGCGGGAATCCTCCGCGAAACCGGGTACGGCCTGGGCGTGGCCGTCGCCGACGTGAATGGCGACGCCTGGCCCGACATGTATGTGTCCAACGACGTCGTCGCCAACGATGTGCTCTACATCAACAACCGGAACGGGTCGTTCAGCAACCGCGCGCCACAGTCCATCAAGCACGCGAGCTTCGCCGGTATGGGAGTCGACATCGCCGACTTCAACAACGACGGCTGGCCTGACATCCTGCAGGTGGACATGCTCCCCCGCTCGCTGGAACGGCGCAAGCGCGTGCTGGGGTTCGCCACCCACCTCAGCGTGAACGCGCTGCGTACTCGCGGCGTGCGCGACGACTACTCCGCCAACACGTTGCAGCTCAGCAACGGCGTCACGAGCGAGGGCGACGTCGTATTCAGCGAGATCAGCCGGCTCGCCGGCGTCTCGCACACCGACTGGAGCTGGAGCGCCCTCTTCGCCGACTTCGACAACGACGGCCTCAAGGACATCTTCATCGGTAACGGCTACCCCAAGGCCGTCAACGATCTCGACTACATGACCACGACGACCAGGACGTTGCGCCCTGGCCTCAGCAAAGCGTCCAACCGCCGGGCGCTCGACAACCTCGAGCGCCTTCCCAGCTACGAAACCACGAACTACCTGTTCCGGAACTCCGGCGACCTCACCTTCGCTGACAAGAGTGCCGCCTGGGGCGTGGACCAGCCGAGCTTCTCGTACGGCGCGGCATACGCCGATCTGAACAACGACGGACGGCTCGACCTCGTCGTCAACAACATCGACGCACCGGCATTCATTTACGAGAACGTACAGCGCGACGACGACGCACATCACTGGCTCGGCGTCAAGCTCGAGGGCGTCGCCCCCAATCGGCGCGCGATTGGCGCCACACTCGTGCTCACGGCGGGCGGGAAGAAGCAGCACCTCTACGAGTCGCCGTCGCGTGGCTTCATGTCCTCCGTGGATGACCGCCTCCATTTCGGGCTTGGCCGGCTCACCCGCGCCGATACCCTCGAGGTCTTCTGGCCCGACGGGCGCTATCAGATGCACACCGGCCTCGACGTCGACCGCGTGATGACTCTGCGGCAGGCTGAGGCGACGCTTCGCAAGCGCGCGGAGTTCGGCGCGATCGTGAAGTCCCCCGCGCAGGCGCCGATCTTCGCGCCCATGGACAGCGCGAGCGGCCTCGCCTACAGGCATGAGCCGCCCACGCTGAACGACTACACCATTCAGCTCTTCATGCCGTACATGATCTCGCGACAAGGGCCGCCGCTCGCCGTCGCGGACGTGAACGGTGATGGGCTCGACGACGTGTTCGTCGGCGGGGTGGCCCGCGCGACACGCCAGCTCTTCCTCCAGCATGCGAATGGGCGGTTCGCGACATCACCAGGACCCCAGCCGTGGGAAGCGGACGAGGCGTATGAAGATTGGGGCGCAGCCTTCTTCGATGCGAACGGGGACGGGCTGCCCGATCTCTACATCGCCAGCGGCGGCTACCAATTGGTGGACGGTTCTGCGCTCCTGCAGGATCGTCTCTATCTGAACCGGGGCGGTGGCCGATTCGCGCGCGATTCCGCCGCGCTCCCGACGATGCGCACGAGCACCGCCGTCATCCGCGTCGGGGATTTCAACGGAGACGGACGCCCGGACCTGTTCGTCGGGGGCCGACTGTCGCCACGACGATATCCCTTTCCGGCGCGCAGCTATCTACTGCGCAACGATGGCGGGCGGTTCACCGACGTCACCGAACAGGTCGCGCCCGAGCTGGTTCATCCAGGCGGCATGATCACGGACGCGCTCTGGATCGACTTCGATGGGGACAAGCGGCTCGACCTCGTGACCGTCGGGGAGTGGATGCCGATCACGTTCTACCGAAACGACGGCGCCCGACTGCGAGATGCGACCGCGTCGACCAAGCTGCCCTCGATGCGCGGCTGGTGGTGGAGCCTCGCCGCCGGCGACTTCGACCACGACGGTCGCGTGGACCTCGTAGCCGGCAACCTGGGGCTCAACCACACGTACACCACCTCCAGGGACAGCCTGTTCGGTGTGTACGCGGGGCCGCTCACCAGTGGCTTCGAATCGCACGTCGTGCTCACGCAGCAGATCGCGGGAGAGGAGTACCCGCTCGCCGGCATGGTACCCATGGGACGCGAGCTGTATCAACTCGCACTGCGCTTCCCCACCTATGCCTCGTTCTCCACGGCGACGATGACTCAACTATTCGGCGAACAGGCGCTGAAGGGCGCACTGCACTACCAGGTGGACAACTTTGCGAGCGTCGTCCTGCGCAATGCGGGCGGCGGCGCCTTCAGCGCAACGTCGCTCCCCTCTCTCGCTCAGATCTCGCCGATCAAGTCGATCGTTGTCCACGACGTAGACGGCGACGACAACCTCGATCTGCTCGTGGCCGGCAACCTGTACGACGCCGAGCCGAACACCCCGCGCGCAGACGCAGGGAATGGCCTCTGGCTGCGCGGCGACGGGCAGGGACGCTTTACACCGATCTCTCCGCGCGAGAGCGGGTTCCTCGCACCGAAGAACGCGGCGGGCCTGGCGTTGTTTGCGACGCCTGTTGGCAACGCGGTGCTGGTGGCGAATACCGGAGATTCGCTCCAGGCGTTCGCCATCCGTGCGCGGCGCCGCGGCGCTGCACCGGTCGCCGCCACGAGGTAAGAGGTGCTGCCGCCCCGCGCAATGCGGGCTGAGACGGGAGATCTACGCGCGCGGATCTTGCATGTTCAGCAGCTCGCGCCGGGTAACGTGTAGTTGCAGTTCTGCGATGCTGCCCGAGGATGGGCTGCGCGCCGCGAGTTAGCGACCCCCAGTCGGCTTTGCCCCGGCGGGTCCAGACCATCCACTCCTAACGGGAGGATCACATGCTTTACCACCGCCGTCACGCCGTTCTCATCGTCGCCGCAGCCGTCATCGCGGCAGGCTTTGGAGTACCACGTGCCGATGCTGCCCATGCGGCAGGCGCCGGCGCACGAAGCGCCAAAGCTTCCCCGTCCTGTTGGTCGAGCCTCAGCTACCCGTCTCACGTCGGCAGCGATGTCGTTGCCAGCGTCACATGGCAGTGCACGGAAATCACCCAGAGGATGAATCCCTTGATCTCGGTGACCTCGCCGAACGGGACGCGCACCAACAGTAGTACCCAGTGCTATAACACCAACACCTGCTCGGTGAGCGTGAGCACACCATGGCTCTCCGAAGGTGATCACAACTGGACATCGAGAGCGGACTACTTGTTCGTCATCGACGCCGGCGGCTCCTCATCGTACCATTTCGGCGGAAGCTTTACGGCGTACCTTCCCTAGCCAGCTAGTGGCTGGGCCATCGGCGCAGCATTTCCCAGTCCGCCATGGAGCGGGAGAAAAGAAACAGGGCACCGGCGCGAAAGCGCCGGTGCCCTGTTCGACGTTCGGACTGCGTAGCCCTCACCAGCCCGTGTTCTGCGGAACCCGAGCCGTACCGTCGACGGAACTGAGCTGCACCTGAATCGCGGGAATCGGAAAGTTGTAGTGCCGCACGCCCACGACATCGGCGGTCGCGAAGAAGCCGCGCCGAGATTTCTCCGTACCGCCGCCCACGCCGTTCGCGCACGCACTTGTGCCGATGTAGCAGTTCAGGTCCTCGAGCTTGCCCCACCGCTTCAGGTCGAAGAAGCGGTGTCCTTCCAGGGCGAGCTCGATCTTGCGCTCGGCGCGAACAGCATCCCGCGCGTACTGCTGACTCGGAAACGTCGTGTACAGACCGACCTTGTACTTCGCCCACGTGATGCTCGGGTCGCTGAGCGGCACAGCGATGTCCGACGCGCTCGTGCCCAGGCCCTGGGCCTTCACTCCAGCGCGCGCGCGCACCTGGTTCACAAGGCCCATCGCGTTGGTGAGCGAGCCCGCTTCGACCTCGGCTTCCGCCAGCATCAACAACACGTCGGCGTAGCGGAAGATGTGGATGTTCACCGAGTTGAGCTGCGTGTTCACCCAGCCCACATTGCTCTGCGCGCCGCTCGCCTTCTCGTGCACGTTCTTCTTGGGGCTGTACGGACCACTGTACGCCGCGTCGCGGATCCAGCTGGCGCCGTGCGCTCCCCAATCCTTGTACGGCACGTCATCGCGACCGACCGTGAAGTCCAGACGCGGATCGACCGACATGTTGGCCGTCTTCGCCTTGTCGTACTCCGCACTCTCGACGTTCCAGCTCGTCGGGTTCGTGATCATGGTGGGAAGCCCGGTGGCGGCATCCACCACGAAGGAGTTCACCATGTTCTGCGACGGTTGATGGAAGCCGCAGCAGCCGAACGGGCTTCCACCGTGAGGGAAGTTGAGTCGCTCGCCGTAGTTCGCATTGTCGCCGTTCGGCTCACCGTCGTTCGCCGATGCCTGATAGGCGAAGATCGTCTCTGGCCCGTTTTCGTATTGCTTGAACCCGGTCCAGACCTGATCGAAGCTCGGTTGGAGCTGGTACACGTTGCTGGTGACCACCTCGCGGAGCGCGGTGAGCGCAGCAGGGTATGCACCCGTGTACATCAGCATCCGTCCCCTGTACGCCTTTGCCGTCCACTGGGTGGCCCGGCCGACCTGACCGTTACGGGCGCTCGTGGGCAGCTTCGTGATGGCGAGATCCAGGTCCTTGAGGATTTCCGTCGCCACGGCCGCCTTCGCGATCGCTGCCTTGCGAAGGTCGGTATCGTCCTCACGGAGATAGGGCACGTTCCCCCACATCCGGTACACCTCGAACATGTAGTGCGCACGGAGGAAGACAGCTTCACCCTCGATCCCCGCCGCGGCCGCCGCGCTGAAGGCGCCAGGGTCGTCCTTCGCGACCTGCTTCAACAGCTTGAGCGTGGCGTTCGCGCGGCTCAGGCCCTCGTACACTTCCCGCCATTTCTCGTTCAGGATACCGTCGGCGCCCGGCGCACTCCACTGATAGCGCTCCGCGTCCATGATCGCCGTGAAGTCCGTGGCGTCCGAGCCTTTGTACGCGTCATCGCTCAACACACTTCCCCAGACCCAATTGCTCGCGGCGGCGGCCATCGACCCGCCGACGCCGGTCGTCCGGTCCAGCGAGCGGTATGCGGCGATGAGGTTGCCCTCGACCCCCGCCGCGCTCGCCAATACACCTCCGTCAAGTACCCCCTGCGGTGCGGCGGCGTCCGTCAGGAAGCTCTCCCTACAACCAAAGAGCGATCCCGCCGCCAGAACTATCGCCGTGCCGAGGAGCATCGACTGCCTCGTTGCCTTGTTCATTGCGGCCCTCTCTCTGAAGTGTCTCATCGTTAGAACGAGGACGTGATGCCGATGCTGAACATCTTGCTCGATGGGTACGAGCCGCGATCGACGCCGCGGTACTGGTCACGGATATCGCCGGCCGCACCGCCGATGTCAGCCGCGGGAAGCGACACGTCGAGGCCCTCGTAGCGCGTCCTGGTGAAGAGGTTCTCGCCCTGCACGTACACGCGCGTGGCCGACAGCCACCGCGAGAACCGCGGCGGAACGTTGTATCCGACCTGTACATTGCGCAGCCGGACGTACGAGCCGTCCTCGACGAAGAACGAGCTGAATGCGTTGCTGTACTGGTCGTCGTTGCTGATGCGCGGATACTTCGCGTTCGTGTTCTGCGGCGTCCAGGAGTTCTCGATCAGGTCCGCCTTGACGTTCGTCTGGAACATGCGGAACACGTAGAACAACTTCTGCGCGTCGAAGATGTCGTTGCCGAACGATCCGAAGATCGTGCTGGCCACGTCGAAGCTGCCCATGCGGTAGCCCAGGTCCAGCGACCCGGTGAAGTCCGGATGCGGGCTCCCGATGACCGTGCGGTCGGCCGCCGTGATCTTTCCGTCACCATTCGTGTCAACAAACTTGAGCCGGCCGAGCTCGCAGCCATCCTGCGTGCTCTTTGACTTGCACGCGGCCACCTCGGCGTCCGTGTTGAAGTAACCATTGGTCTGGAATCCATAGAACGCGCCGATCGGTGAGCCGACCTGGTTGATCGCTGCCTCCCGGTCGCGGACCTTGACTGGCGAAATGAAGAACTGCTGCACGCCGTCGATCGCGACGATCTCGTTCTTGTAGCGGCTGCCCTGGAGGGTCGCATTCCAACGTTCGGCGTTGTGGCCGATGGAGAAGTCGAACCCGGTGTTCTGCATCTTGCCGATGTTCACGATCGGCGGCGCGGCGATACCGGCGGTCGCTGGCAGCGCGGGGTTGAAGAGCAGGTTGTTCGTCTTGCGCTGGTAGACGTCGAAAATGACGTTCAGGTTGCCATCGAACAGGGTGAGGTCAGCGCCCACGTTCGTGGCGCGGTTCTCTTCCCACTTCAGGTCGGCATTTCCCAACGCCGTCTGCCGGAAGCCCGGCTGGATGCTGGTATTCGAGCCACCGATGTCATAGTACACGTCGCCGAGGCCGCCGCCGAACTGCGACACGATGCGGCCCGGGGGGATCTGCTGGTTCCCCGTCACGCCATAGCCGACGCGAAGCATGGCGTCGGTCAAGATGCTGTTGTTCGCGAGGAACCCTTCCTTGGTGATGCGCCAGCCGACGCCGAACGCCGGGAAGGTGCCCCAACGGTTAAGGGGGCCGAGACGCGACGAGCCGTCCCGCCGCACGGTGACGCTGGCGACGTACTTGTCCTGAAAGTTGTAATCCACCTTGCCGAAATACGACAGCAGGGCGCTCTGCGATCCGGCGCTGCTGACATTGCGTGTGCTCGGATCGCCCAGTGTGGGCTGGATGTACAGCGAGTTTTCGTCGATGCTGCGGAAGTTCCCCATCGACGCGTACAGGCCGCGGAAGTTGCTCTTCGTCGCTTCGTGGCCAGCGAGCAGATTGAGCGTGTGGTCGCCGAGCGCCTTGTTGTAGCGCGCCGTGTTGGTCCACGTCCAGTCGAAGTTGCTCTCCTGCTGCTCGTTGAACGAGTTCGTGTTGGTCGGCTCGGAGTTCTCGGGCGTAACGGGGTTGAAGGCCTTGAACGTCCCCTGCCGCACGTTGAACCCGAGGCTGCTGCGCAGCGCAAGCGACTGCATCGCCTGGAAGCCGGCGAAACCATTGCCGAAGATGCGGTTGTTGCGATTGATGTTGTCGCGCCGCGCGTAGGCGAACTTCAGCGGATTGCCCTGGTTGCCGAGGCCCGGGGCTTTGCCCGAGGCGAAGTTGCCCTTGATATCGTAAATCGGAACGACGGGCTGCATCAGGATGTTCTTCCCCATGATGCCGTCTTCCGCGTACCCGCCCGGATCTCCCATGCCTCCGTACTGACGCTCGCCCGACAGCGCCGCGTTCTCTCCGAAGCTGAACTTGCCGCGCGTGAATTGGGTGTTCGCACGCAGGCTGCCGCGGCCGAAAGCGTTGTACGCCGCCGTGCCTTGCTGGTTGTAGTAGTTGGCTGACACTCCGTAGGTGTGGTCTTCACCGGAGCCGGCAACGCTCAGATTGTAGTCGGTGACCGGGGCCCGGCCGCCGAACACCGAGTTCCACCAGTTCGTGCCCGCGCTGCCGCCCATGATCAGCGATTTGTCGTTCGGAAAGGCGTACTTGGTGACATCCGCGCTCACCACACGCCCCCACGAGTCCAACACGGGATTCGTGACTGGGCCGGCGAACGTATACGCTGGAACGGTCGGGTTGTTCGGGTCGCCGTAGATGGCCCTGACGTCCGCCGGGATCGGCTTTCCATCGTTCGCGTAGGCGGTCTTGATGACATTGTAGTAATCGAGCGTGCTCCCGATGACGAAGTCGTCGTAGCCGCGCGTCGGGGTGGCGACCCCTGTGCGCGCCGTAACGCTCATACGCGGCGGGCCGCTGGCCGCGCGCTTCGTCGTCTCGATCACGACGACGCCGTTGCTTGCGCGGGATCCGTAGATCGACGCCGCTGACGCATCCTTCAGCACCTGAATCGACGAGACGTCGCTCGGGTTCAGCCAGTTGATGTGGGAGTCCTGAATCGGTACGCCGTCGACGATGTACAACGGATCGTTGTTCTGAAACGAGCTGATGCCGCGGATGCGGACCGTGCTGCGCGACCCGGGTGAGCCGCTCGCCACCACCGTGATTCCAGGCACCGCATCGAGCTTCTGAAGTACGCTGGCGGTGGTCTGGCGCGCCGCGCTCTCCACGTTGATGCTTGCGACCGCGCCCGTGATGTCCGCCCGCCGCTGTTCCGTGTAGGCGGTGACCACCACCTCCTCGAGGTACGCGATGGGCGCCATCGTGACGTCAATCCTGGTGCGTCCGGTGATCTGCGTCTGGTACGGGCGCTGGCCGAAGAGCACGAACGTCAGCGTCCCGTTGGGGGGAGCGTTGATGAGGTATCGCCCGTTCGCGGATGTGATCGCGCGAACGTCTACGCCCTGTACGCCCACCGTCACGCCCGACAGCGGCGTTCCCCCCGTGGAACTCACGGTTCCCGTGACAGCGACGGTCTGCCCGAATGCCGCTCCGGTCACCGTGAGCGCCAGAAGCAGGCTCAAACCCAATGCCCGGCAGTGGTAAAAGGGACTGGTCCAGAATGACTGCCTGTTCGGCAACGTCTTCTCCATTGTTATCCTCCCAGTGGCGCACGCGTTGATGTCAGCCCGGTCCTCGCATGGACCTCAGGCCCCAGCATCTGCAACAGCGGCATCTAACAACAACAACAACAAGGCTTGGTCATGGCTGAATGGCGGCGACGCAGTGGCGTCCCAACGTCCGCGTCACCACTGACGTAGAGGGGGAGCGGACGAGCACCGCCCGGGTTTGGCACGGTGAACAGGCGAATTGGCGCAGCAACCGCGTACGACAGTACTGAGACGCGTACGACCGTCCCCATGAGAGCTCAGGGCAAAGGGCTGTCTATTGCACAGCGCGTAGTTCGAGCCCGGCCACAGCGCTAGGGGCATCGAACGCTCCCTCACATATCCCGTACATTCAGGGTTGTCAAGGAGAGCGCTCCAAGGTGGTAAAAGGATGGCACCATTTCAGGCCGGCATTGGGTCCCCTCGGCGTCGGCAGCCGACGACAAGTCCCTCCCGTGCCCGCTCTGGCTATTTGCGCCGCCCTGGCACAACATCGGCATCCGCTACGCATCGGTGTCCGACACTCTGATTTCCAGAGGCGCGCGTTTCTTTCCTCTCGAGGTCCCTCTCATGTCCGCTACTCGACGCTATTTCGTCGCCCTCCTTCTGCTCGCGGCTTCCTGCGCTCGGTCATCAGCCGCCACTGCCGACGCCGGCCCGCGCGCGGCGAAGGACCCGAACGTCATCAGCGTCGAGGAACTGCGCGACCCGGTCGTCGTGGGTATGGACGCCATGCGGGCGATCCGGTTTCTCCGGCCGGCGTTCTTCCGGACGAGCGGCCCGCAAAGCCTCAGCAATCCCGCCGCGGGAGCTACCCAGATCTCGCACGACTTCGGTCCGCTGATGCCGCTCGGGCAGCTGAGCTCAGCCAGCCCGATCTCGCTCGTGGAGGTGCGCTACCTCACCGCGAACGAAGCGCAGGCCCGATTCGGCATGAACGCGAATGGTGGACCGGTCATCGTGTTGCTGAGCAGCAAGCCATAGGAAGAAGCACGAGCGGCAGGCCGCAGGCTCAGCTCCACTCAGCGCTGCGTCTTTCTTCACCGTGCCGGCCGCACGCGACGAGGTCCGCGCGAGGAGCCTTCATGCGCTTCATGGACCATGGGTCGTCGCGTGTGAGGAATTGTCTTAAGCAACAAGCAGTAGCCGCGATCGAGCGCGGTGGATGATCTCCACATCGCAGAATCACGCCGCGACGTCGTTCGAGGGAACGGGGAGCGTGGCGGCCAGGCCGGGGGCGGCGGGCCAGTACACGGTGAATGTCGTGCCACGGCCCGGCGCGCTTCGTACCCGGACGGCACCGTGCGCCTGACGCACGATGCCGAGCACCACGGCCAGCCCGAGTCCCGTGCCGCGCCCCGCACCCTTGGAGCTGAAGAACGGTTCGAAGATTCGCGCTTGCATGGCGTCGTCCATCCCGATCCCCGTGTCCGTCACATCCAGGACGACGTACTCGCCAGGTAGCGCGTCGGCACCCAGTACCGCGGCAGCTTCGCCCGGCGCCACGTACGCCAGCCGAGTGCCCAGCGTGAGCTCGCCCGCGTCGCCCATGGCATCGCGCGCATTCACCGCGAAGTTCAGCAGGACCTGGTCGAGCTGGCCATCGTCGGCGAGGATCAGGGGCAGGTCGGCCGCAAGCGCACAATGAATCGTGACGCTGGCGCCGAGCAGCGAGCGCAGCATGCCATCCGCCGCCTGGAGCAGGGCGTTCAGGTCGACCGGCCTGACCTCGACGCTCTGATTCCGGCTGAACGCCTGCAACCGGTTCGTGAGCGCTCGCCCGCGATCGGCGGCGCGTTCGATCTCCAATGCGTCCATCGCATCAACAGGCTCGCCGGCGTCAATGCTGTCGCGAATGATGTGCGCATACGAATGCACGACCGTGAGGAGGTTACTGAAGTCGTGCGCAATGCCGCCGGCGAGGCGGCCGAGCTCCTCGAGGCGCTGGAGCTGCGCGCGGTGCTGTGCGGCGCGCTTCTCCTCCGTGATGTCTCGACCGCTGGCGAGGACATAGCGCGTCCCCTCCAACCAGACCGGATGCGCGGCAAGCACCGCGGTCCCTAACTCGCCGGAGCCATCCGGCAAGCGACGATGGAATGCGATCTCCAGGTCGCGGACCGTGCCGTGCTCCGCGATGCCCTGCGCAACACGAACGGAATCGCGCGAGTCCGCCCAGAAGCCGATGTCCTTCTGACTCCGGCCGATGGCCTCTTCACGGAGACAGCCCGTGATGCGACACCATTCCTCATTGACGTCGATGATCATCTCATCGTGGGCGCGAAAGAGCACCATCGCGTCGCGCGCCGACCGGAACGCCGCATCGAGCAGCGCCTGCGCGAGCTCCGCGGTGTGCTGCGCCTCGTTCCGCTGCCGTTCGGCGTCGCGGAGTGGCGTGATGTCCGTAATCATCGCGACGGAACCGAGGACGGCGCCGCTGGTGGCACTTCGGATCTGACTGGCTGAGGCCAGGACGCGGCGTCGCTCTCCGTCGCAGCGCACGATCGTGGTCTCGTACAATCCATTGAGTCCTGCGTCGCGCCCCGGTCGTTCGGCGAGCCAGTTCTCTCGTTCCTCCGGCGCGATGAACTCGAGCGCGCCGCGTCCCATGAGCGACTCGGTGGTGCATCCAAGCAGCGTGGCGAGGCGCGCGTTCGCGTGGATCGTGCGACCGGCGGGATCGAGGCGCCAGATCGCCTCGTTGGCGGTGGCGACGAGGTGCCAATAGCGCGCGTCGCTCTCGACGGCGGACGTGCGCACGGCACCGACGAAAAGCCCGGTGAGTCCCAACGCGATGAGCAGTGTCTGCGAGTATTGCAGCTGCCCGGGGGCCAACCCGAGCCACATGCCGAGCGCCGCGTAGCCAATTCCAAATGCGGCGATCACGATGGCGGCGCCGCGAACGCCTTCGCGCAATGCGATCCAGATGAGGGGCGCGAAGCACAGGAAGCTGTACGGAATCCCGGAGCGCGTATGGTCGGCGATCCCCAGGCCGATCGTCGCTATGACCGCAAGCGCCTGCGCGACATGCTCGGCCCTGCGGCGGTTCGGCTTGCGCGATGGCGGCGATCCACCATCCGGCGAGGCGAGCTGCGACGATCGCGCATCCTCCATCACGCGCGACGGCACGGAGCGGCGGAGGCTCCAGGGCACGAGCACGAGCAGCACGCCCGGGACGATGACCAAGGCGCCGGAGGCATCGCCGCCTGCGAACGAGAGGGCGTGGTTCCAGAAGATTGACCACGACTGTCCGCGCCAGATCGACGCGGTAGCGGCACTCACGACGCCGGCGCCAACAGCCGCGCCGAGGAGTCCGATGGACAGCCGAACGGCGTCGCGCAGTGCCCAGGTGCGTCCGTCGATGGCCACGGTGTGGCGCACATATGCGGCGGCCGCGCTGTACGACAGTACCTGGAGCGCGGCTTCCAGGAGCGTCACCCACACCGGCGACGGCTGCTGTGAGAACGGCAGCGAGAGTGCCAGGCGAGTGAGATACAGCGGCACCGCGACGACAGGGCCGGCCAACACCAGCGCGGAAAAGGCCAGGCCGGCGGGCGGATACCACGGAATGATCCGCGACACCGGCAGCGCGAGTGAGCGGAGCGCGAGGTCGAGTACCACGTACAGCACGACGCAGCCCACGGCGAACCCAACCCGCAGGGGCATTTTTGTCGACGCAACGTGCCGAGAGCCGGAAGCCTCGCCCACCGCAACCTCACCGTCGTTGGCTCGGTTGGCGCTACGGCAGCCGCCATGACCAGCATGCTAGTCGGGCATATCCCGGACCAGCGCGGCTGACCCCCACTAGGAGCACGAACTACGAGCACGAACTACGAGCACGAACTACGAGACTTCACGGTCCACCACGCTTGGCTTCCCGGCAGGCCGGCGGCGAGACGTTCCCAAGTCTTGCCACCGTTGCGCGTCGCATAGACCGCGGGCTTGCCGTCCGGGCTCGTGCGCGGC
>JANOIJ010000372.1:0-1714 GCA_031407575.1 Gemmatimonadaceae bacterium
ATCATCCGAGCGTTGCCACTGCACTTTGCAACCTCGCGGGATTGTTGGACTCTACGGCCCCCGAGTCGGAGGTAGAGGCGCTGCTGCGACGCGCGCTCGCCATCGACGAGAGCAGTTACGGACTAGCAGGCCGCTAAGAAACCCAGCTCCTGGCGCAACCTCCGGCGCACTCGCGCGTACAAACTCCATCACCACCGGAGTCATCGCATGCGAGGACGAGTCAGCCGCCAGATCCCGATGTTCGTCGCGCTCAACATCGAGGACCGCATCCCCGAGAACCATCCGCTGCGCAAGGTGAAGCGATGGGCCGACGAAATCCTCGTCGACATGCGCGCGGATCTCGCCGCGGCGTACTCGTCGACCGGCCGCCCCGGCATTCCGCCGGAGCAGCTGCTGAAGGCGATGCTCCTCCGCACGATCTACTCGATCCCGAGCGACCGCCGTCTCATGGAGGCGATCGAGTTCAACGTCCTCTATAGATGGTTCCTCGACCACGAGCAGGACGCGCCCGCGTGGACGCCGGAAGTCTTCAGCATGAACCGCGAGCGCTTTCTCGAGCACGGGCTCGTGCGGAAGTTCTTCGACCGCGTCGTCACGGCGGGCATCGAGAGGAAGCTCGCGAGCAACGATCACTTCACCGTCGACGGCACGCTGGTGCGATCGCTCGCGAGCCAGAAGAGCGTCGAGCGCGTCGACGGGAAGGACGGCGCGAACAAGCAGGGCGATGCCAAGGACGGCGCGAAACCGAAGACGTGGAAGAAGAGGAAGAGGAATAAGAGCAAGGGCAAGAAGGGCGACGGCGGCGCCGGCGGAAAGGCGGACGACAAGACTTCGCGCGACACGAACGTCGACTGGCGCGGCGAGCGCCGCACGAACGAGACGCATCGCTCGCGCACCGATCCCGAGGCGAGATTCGCGCGGAAGGGCAACGGCAAGGAGGCGCATCTCTCGCACAGCATGCATGTATTGATGGAGAACCGAAGCGGCCTCTGCCTCGACGTGAAGGTGGACGCGGCGGACGGCAAGGCGGAACGTCGCAGCGCGCTGGCGATGCTGAAGCGATTCAGGCGCCGTCACGGCTTCGGGCCCGCGACGCTCGGCGCGGACGCCGGCTACGACGACGGAACATTTCTTCGCGAGCTTGAGGAGTCGGGCGTCACGCCGCACGTCGCGATGAAGCGGGGACCAGCCAAGGCGAAGAACGAGAAGGGCGACGCGCGAAGACGCGCGGCGCGCCGCGTCGGTCAGGTCGGATACGAACTGAGCCAACGCGTGCGGAAGCGAGTCGAGCAGGTGATCGGATGGACGAAGACGGTCGCGGGACAGGCGAGAACGAGATTCATAGGCAGGCCGCGGATTGAGATGGACGCGATGATCGCGGGCGCGGCGTACAACCTGCTGCGGATGACGCGGCTGGTTGCGTGAGCGAGACAGGATGAGACGAGATGCGAATCGGATCGCGGGATTAGAGGTCGCGTGAAGACGCGCGAGCGGTGATGTATCTTCGCGCTCAGAGTTTGTTGCTTAGCGGCCTGCTAGTGCTGATTCACGGAATCATGAGCAGTCCGGCGACTTGGGCGGGGACCGAATGGAACGAGGCTGCTGGTCTTCCCGTGCCGACACGGATTTACTTCGGCGACTGGAGCGCGACGGGAACGCGTGGCTACGGCGAGAACTTTGGCGTGGTCGCACTGAAGATTGAGGACGCACTTCA
>JANOIJ010000401.1:0-11770 GCA_031407575.1 Gemmatimonadaceae bacterium
GGTCCCTCGACTTCGCTCGGGACGACAAGGTTGGCTCTCGCCGTTCGCCGTTCGCCGATGGCCGCTCCCCGTTCGCTAGTTTTCGCCCAATGGCAATGACAAACCCCAGGCGCCTCGAGCTCTTCGTCGCATTCCTCTGGATCGCTGCCGTCGTCGCCGCGACCATCCAGCAGGGCGTCACGCACCAGAACAACAACTTCCTGATCTTCCGCGCAGCCTCGCTCCACTTGCTGCACGGCCAGGACCTGTACGCCGCCTATCCCGCGCTGCACTTCGATTTCTACAAGTACAGCCCGAGCTTTGCGCTCCTGTTCCTTCCGTTCGCCGTGCTGCCGCTCGCGCTGTCCATGCTGCTCTGGAACGCCCTCAACGCCGGCGTCCTCTACGCGGCGCTCGGCATGGTGCTCCCGAGACGCGCCGCCACCGTCGCACGCGGCATTGTGTTCCTCGACATGCTGGGCTCGTTGCAGAACGTCCAGAGCAACGCACTCGTGGCCGGCCTCATCATCCTCACGTTCGCGGCCTACGAGCGTCGCCACACCGCGCTCGGCAGCCTGGCGGCGGGCGTCGGCGCCGCAATCAAGGTCTTTCCGCTGGCTGCTGTAAGCTTCGCGATCTTCCATCCGCGCAAGCTTCGGGTCGCAGTGGCCGTTGCACTGGGCATGGCCGCGCTACTGCTGCTGCCCCTGCTCGTGACGCCGAGTGCCACGCTGCTGGCGCAGTACGCATCGTGGCGCGCCATCGAGGCGGCGGATGCACTCGAGCGCGGCTATTCCCTGATGCAGATGCTCGAGTTGGTGGCGCGCCAGGGGTGGCCAAACTGGCCGCTGCAACTCGCGGGCGTCCTCCTGCTCGTTGCGCCGCTGTTGGTGCGACGAGAGCGGTGGACCGAGTGGTCGTTTCGCATGACGTACCTGTGCTCAGTCCTCGTGTTCTGCGTGATCTTCAATCACCAGGCAGAGAGCCCGACGTTCGTCATTGCGGTCACCGGAGCCGCCATCTGGTTCGCGTCCCTCACGCGCCCCACGCGCATCGAGTGGGCCCTGTTCGCGTTCGTCGTCGCCTGCACGATCCTCGCGTCGTCGGACGCCATGCCGCACGCCATTCAACGCGCGGTATTCGACGCATACCAAGCCAAGACCGTGCCGTGCATCGCACTGTGGGCGCTGCTCCAGCATCGCCTGTGGCAACGCAGTTCCTCCACGCGGAATACCTAGCCACGGCTCACCGTGCGGTGCGGAGTCCGGCGGCACTCATCGTGCCTTCGAGCGGCGACATGTCCGCACTCCATCCGCCAGGCGACGCCCTCAATGCCGTGCTGCTCGATGTCGACGGCACGATGATCGACAGCAACGACGCACATGCCCGCGCATGGATTGAGGCGCTGGCCGAGCACGGCTATGTGGTGCAGTTCGACCAGGTGCGGCCGCTCATCGGCCTGGGCGGCGACAAGCTCCTGCCCGCACTCACCGGGCTCGACCCGGACAGCGATGAAGCCCAGCGAATCGGCGAGGCGCGCGGCCGGCTGTTTCGACGAGAGCTGCCGGGGCTCCGCCCGACGCCAGGCGCCCGTGCGCTGCTCGAGCTGCTGCGCGATGAGGGGCTCGACCTCGCCGTCGCAACATCGGCGGCCGAGGAGGAAGTGCAGGCGATTCTCGAGCAGGCTGGCGTTGCGGACCTGATCCTCGCCACCGCGTCAGCGGGCGACGCGGAGCACTCAAAACCGAATCCGGACATCGTGCTCGCCGCACTCCGGAAGATGAGTCACCCGACCACGCAGGCCGTGATGATCGGCGATACGCCCTACGACATCGAAGCAGCCCGTCGGGCGCGCCTGCCCGCGATCGCACTGCGCTGCGGAGGTTGGTGGAGCGACGAGCATCTTCGCGACGCCATCGCGATCTACAACGATCCCGCTGACCTCTGTCGCCACTTCGGCGCGTCGCCGCTCAGCGTGCGTGCGTGACCATCCGCATGCCGTACTTCGCGCGGAGTGTGATGATCGGCTGCGTCACCACGCGGTGGCCCGCCACGAGCCGCAGTCGCCACCGGCGTGCGAAGGTGGCCAGCGCGAGGATGCCCTCCATCCACGCGAACTGCTCGCCAATACAGACGCGTGTGCCGGCGCCAAACGGGAAGTAGGAGAACTTCGGACGGGCGGCATCGAGGGCGCTGCCGCCTGGAAGCCAGCGCTCTGGACGAAACGATTCCGCGTCTGGCCACCAGCGCGGATCGCGATGCACGATCCACTGGCTGACCAGCACGAGCGACCTCGGCGGCACGACATACGAACCGATCTTGTATTCGCCGAGTGCGCGTCGACCGATGAGGTACGCCGGTGGATAGAGGCGCATGCTTTCCGCCATCACCGCACGCGTGTACGGGAGTCGGGCGACGTCATCGGCACCCAGCGGCGCGGTGCCCAGCGCGTCGAGCTCAGCGTGGAGCCGGGACTCCGCCTCGGGGTTCTGCGACAGCAGGTAGAACGTCCACGCCAGCACGTTGGCAGTGGTCTCGTGGCCGGCGAGCAGGAGCGTGATGACTTCATCGCGCAGCTGGAGGTCGCTCATGCCGGAACCGTCTCCCTCCGTGTCGTGCGCGAGCAGCAGCATCGAGAGCAGGTCGCCGCGGTCGTCGTTGGCGCGGCGACGCTCGGCGATGAGGCGATAGATCGTTTCGTCGAGCCGCGCTCGGCCGCGACGGAAGCGCAGCGTCGCGGGCATCGGCAGTCGCAACAGCAACTCGCCGAAGGGGAGCATGGTGAAGTTGAACGTGTCGAGCGCCGCGGTGAGCGCCTCGCCGATCTCCGGCGCCTCGCCCTCGATGTCCGCGTCGAACAGCGTCTTGCCGACCACCGCCAGCGTGTACGCCGCCATCTCTGTGGAGACGTCGAGCTCCTTGCCGTCCCTCCAGGTCGCGCTGCGCCGCTCTGCGTACGACGCCATGGTCTCTCCGTAGGCGGCGATGCGCGCGCGGTGGAAGGCGGGCTGCGCGAGGCGTCGCTGGCGCAGGTGGAACTCCTCCTCGCTGGTGAGCAGGCCTTCGCCCAGTATGACCTTGGCGCGCTCCAGCCCGCGTCCCTTGTGAAACTGCTTCGCGTGGGTGACGAGCACGTCGCGAATGCCATCCGGGTCGCTGATCAGGAAGACCGGTTGCGGCCCGATGTCGAAGCGCACGACGTCGCCGTAGGTGCGCTGGAGGTCGACGAGGAAGTCGAGGCGCCGCCGCGCGATGGCGACGGCGAACTGGAACGGGTAGCGGCTCGCGGGTCCGGGGGGCCGGGTCATGTCATACAGTAAGCGCTTTTCGGGCTGAAACGTTCGGTCGTCCGCAACGGAACGACGGCACAGCGTTGTTCACATTCTGCGGATTTTCTCGGAAACTGCCGGATAACGGGTAAGTCTCATTCGTTCTTTTTTTCAGACCCGGCAGTTTCCGAAGCATCCGTAGAATCCGAGAACGCGCTGTTGAATTGCTGCGGGGCCTCGTGCCAATCGACACGCCAGCGCACTATCCACTGATGCCGTACCGCAACAAGGATCGGTATGCCCGATAAGCAACCGGACGCCGGCCGGCATCACAGTTCACAGATGGCGACCGCGCTCCCCTTCGTTCTGACCAGCGCCGCGAGCGCTCCCGCATCCGGCGATACCACGCTGGCTGCGCGCGCCCAGCGGGGCGACGTGGATGCGTTCGAGGCGCTGTACCGCCAGCATGCGGGGCGCGTGTATGCGTTGTGCCTGCGCCTCACGGCCGACAGCCAGAAGGCGCGCGAGTTGACGCAGGACGTCTTCGTGCGCGCCTGGGAAGCGCTGCCCGAGTTCCGCGGGGAGGCGAACATCACGACCTGGCTGCACCGCATCGCCGTGAATGCGATGTTGATGCAACGGCGGAGCGAACGACGGCGGTTGTCGCGGGTCTCACTGGCGGGCGATGATGACGACGACGCAGATGCACTGCTCCAGGGTGTCTCCGCGCCTGCGGACGTCGGCACGGCCATCGATCTGGAACGGGCGGTGGCCACGTTGCCGCCGGGAGTGCGTCGTGCGTTCGTGCTGCACGACGTGGAAGGCTATTCGCACGAGGAGATCGCGCGCATGACCGGGTTGGCCGCGGGAACGCTGCGCGCCCAGCTGCACCGCGCGCGACAGCTCCTCATCAAGAGGCTGAGTCCATGACGCACCACCTATCGTTCGAGAACCTGTGCGACCTCGCCGACGACGCGATGGACGCCTCCGAAATGGCTGTTGCGCGCGGCCACATCGCCGCGTGCGCGACATGCGCCACACAGCTCGCCGAGCTCACGCAATTGCACGTGGACGCGGCGGCGCTGCCGCGCGAGGTGCCTCCGCCGGCCGATCTGTGGCGCGACATCAAGCGCGACCTCTCGCCGCAGCGCAGCAGGGGCTTGGCGCGCTGGCATGTGCGCCACCTCGCCGCGGCGGCGCTGTTGATTGCGGTCGGGTCGTCTGCGACTACGGCGCTCGTGCTCCGAGGGGAGCCCGCGAGCGCCACGCAGCCAGTGGCCGACGCGACGGAATACGTGACGGAAGTGTCCGCGCCGCTGCCGGCGCGCCTGGCTTCGGCGGAGGATGGCTACTCGCGCAGCGTGCGCGTGCTCCAGGCGACGCTCGACGAGCGGCGCGATTCCCTCGCACCGTCCACCATCGCCACGGTGGAGCGCAGCCTGCGCGTCGCCGATTCGGCCATTGCGGAGGCACGGGAAGCGCTCGCGCGCGATCCCGCGAACACCGCGCTCGCCCGCCTCTTCGCGTCGAACTATGAGCGGAAGATCGACCTGCTGCGGCGGGCCACCGAGCTGTCGCCGCGCACATGAGACGCATCGCGAGCGTGCTCCTCTGCCTGTTGCCGCTCCTGCGCGTGGAGGCGCAACAGAAAGTGCTCGAGGCACAGCAGAAGATCAGCCTCGGTCACCGCACCACGTCCACGGTGTCGGTGCGGCTCTTCGCGTCCGTCGGCGATCTCAAGGTCGTCGGGTGGGACCGTGACAGCGTGGAGATGACGGGCACCGTGCCCAGCAGCGCGCGCGTCGAGATGTCGGCCGGCAAGCCGTTGAACGCGTCGCAAGGCATGAAGATGTTCATTGAAGTGCAGGACGAAAAGGTTGCGCGCGATGGGCGCGTGGTGCTGCGCGTCCCGCGCGGCGCTCGTGTGTGGCTCAAGACCGGCAGCGCTGACATCGACGTCACCGGTGTGACCGGTGGTCTCGACATCAATGTCGTGGGCGGCTCCATCGCCGTGCATGGGAATCCGCGCGAGTGCCGAGCGGAAAGCATGGACGGAAGCGTGACGATCGATGGCGCGCCGGAGTGGCTGCGCGCCAAGACCGCCACTGGCGACATCACGCTGCGCGGCGGTCAGGACGTCGGCGCCTCGACCATCAGTGGCACGATCCGCTCGAGCGGCGGCGAGGTGGAGCGCGCAAAGCTCGAGGCAACCACGGGGACCATCTCGTTCGCCAGCGCGCTGGCGCGCAACGGGTCCGTTGAGCTGGAGACGCACAGCGGTCCCATCAATCTTCAGCTGCCGTACACGACCAATGTCGAGATCGACGCCGCCACGATCACTGGCGCCATCGACAACCTCTGGAGCAAGGCGCGGCCGCTGTCAGGGCGCGAAGGACGCGGCATGACGCTGGCCACGACGAGCGGCGTGGGCGGCGGTCGTATCGTCATCCGCAGCTTCAAGGGCACGGTGCAGCTGCGCGGCAGCAAGTTCTAGTCGCACGCTGCGCGCAGCGTTTGTCATCCTGAGCGCAGCGAAGGATCTGCACCTCTGGAGTACCTGAGAGGTACGCGTTCCCCTGGCCCTCCGCGCTCGGCAAGGTCCACCAGGCTGTGGTTGCCAATTCTCCTGACAGGATTGGCTGAACCTTCCTGACGGCGGCGAGATGCGCACGCGGGCATTCTCCAAAAGCACGCGAGAATCCGCTCGCTCACTACCGAGACATCCTATGCGTCCTCGTCCACATAACTCGACTCCGTACCGCGGCGTCGCGGCCATCCGTCCGACCGGTTTGAGCAAGATCGCGGTGATCCTGCTGTCGGTCCTTGCACTGCTGCTCACGGTGTTCACGGCGGGCTGAGGAGCGTCTCGTTCGGGCCTTCTTGCGATTCCCTCGCCCGGCGATCCATGATGCATCGTCATGAGACTTCGCCTCCACCGCGCGACACGTGTCGCCGGCGCGCGCACCGCATTCGCGCTGCTCTGCCTTGCCGCCACGGCCGGCGACGCCAACGCCCAGCACGGCTACTACAACCTCGACGCGGGACGTCCGACGCGGCTGGAGGACGCGACGCCGGCGGCGCGGTTCGAGATGGAACTCCAGCTCGCACCGGTGCGCTTCGAGCAAGTCGCCACCGGCGTGAAGCGTTGGCGCATCGAACCCAAGGTCGCCTACGGTATCGCGCCGTTCACCGAGGTCGAGTTCCGCGCCCCATATCTCGTCGTCGTCCCGCCTGACACAGGGTCCCCCGTGCGGCACGGTATCGGCGGCGTGGCGCTCGGCGTCATGCACGCCTTCACCATCGAGCGCGGACCTTGGCCTGCCCTCGCCCTCGCCGCCGAGTGGATCGCGCCGATGGCCTCCCTCGGAGCGCCGGTTGGCTCGTACCTGATGAAGGGCATCGCCACCAGGACATTTCCTGCGGTGCGCACGCACGTGAACGTCGCGTACGGCACGTACAGCACCCGCCTCAACCCCTGCGCACAGCCTCGGCCCATCAACGTGAAACCGCCGGCCGGTTGCCCGCCGGGCCCGGTGCCGTTCGATCCCCCGTGCGATCGCATTCCTGGCGTCGATGCGCTGTGTGGCGCAGCCGCGGCGGTCCTGCCAGACACCTTCGACGTCACGCGCAGCGTCGGTATGCGATGGATGACCGCCGTCGGCATCGACCGCGCGTTTGCGCTGTCGTCCACGCTGGTCAGCGCGGATATCGTGGCCGAGCGGTTCGCGGGACTCTTTGCGCGCACGGATGTGAGCGCGGAGATCGGGCTCCGGCGCCAGGTCACGCCGCAGCTCGTCGTCGACGTTGGCGTCGCTCGGCACTTCAACGGGCTGTTGCGCGCGAACTGGCTGTCCATCGGCTTGGGGTACAACGTCCCGCGTTCGCAGTGAGCTGCGTGCGCGGCGTGGGCATTGTCGTGGCACTCGTGGCGCTGCAGGGGTGCACGCGTTCGCAGCCGCACGAACAGGCATACCTGCTGGCGAGTGACAACTGGACCTTTCGTCGCGAGCACCCGAGAGCGGACCGATTGTTCAATGCGTTCGACTACGGACACGCCGTGTTGTCGGAAACGCTGTTGCGCCATCCGGACGACGCCGCGCGTCGACTCGAGGGCGGTGAGCGCGCGTTCATCGTCACGCGGCTGCTGCGCCGTCCGCCGTGGGTGCCGGTGGAGGAACGAGCGGTCGCGCCGGAATACGCGCGCCTCGTGCCCGAGGCGATCGCTACGTTCGAATGGGCGCACGCTCTGCATCGCCAGCTGTATGACGTCATTGCGGACGACAGACTCTCCGCCGAGGCGCGCGCGCGCCGCATCCGCCAGGCGCTCGCGTACTACGCGAGCCGCCGCGACCTGGCGCTGAGCGACGCGCCCAAGTCGATGGATCTCATGGAAGGGCAGTCGTATTCACTCGCATTTCGACGGGCGGCGCCGCGCTTCAACCAGCTCATCTGGTCGTACCACTGGCTGCAGATGGGCCTCTACGATGCGCTGCTCCAGTCCGACGTCGCAGCACTTCGTCGCGGAGCCGTCGACGCGACCGTGGACCGCTTCTTCGCGATGATCGAGGATTCGTCGAGCGTACCGAGTGTGATGCCGATGTCCGTCGCGATCGCACCCGTCTTCAGCGCACGCTATCCCGAGGCGGCCATCATCTTCGACAACCTGCACGCACTGCACGACGTGGTGTCCGACGTGCTCGCGTCGCCCGCGTTGTCTGCGCGAGAGAAGCGCGCCGAAGTACTGCGTGCGCTGTCGCGCTACCGGGACTCTACGGCATTCACGACGACGCGTGGAGCGTGGGTCGAGATGTCGCGCGCCATGGGCATGGAGCAGATGGGGGGCGCGATTCCCGTCGGCCGGCAGGAGCCGTAGGCCGTCCGTCCGAGGGTTGCGGCTCGGGTGGCTTCGGTCTATATTCGGGCATTCGGCGAGCGGGGCTGTATGCAAGTAGGTACTTGCATACACATCCGTTTCCGCTAAGATGCCTCCTATCATGATCTCACGCGAACGAATTCTCGAAGCCGCCGGACGTGTGTACGCCAAGCACGGCTTCCGCGGGGCTACCACCCGCCTCATCGCCATCGAGGCCGGTGTCAACGAAGTGACCTTGTTCCGCACCTTCGGCTCCAAGACGGCGCTCATCCAGGCTGTGCTCGGACTCCATCACCTCAAGACGCCGCCGCCAGATCTGCCCGCCGACCCGTCCGACCCCGAGGCGGAGCTGACAAAGTTCGTGCAAGAGAGCCTCGACCGTGTGCGCGAGATGCGTCCGCTCCTCATCCACTGCATGGGCGAGATGGACGAGCGCCCCGAGGCAGCGGAGTTCGCCTGTCGCGGCCGCCGCCACGTGCACGAGACCATCACCACCTACCTGCGCCGGCTTCAGGAACGGAACCTCGCCAGCGCGGATATCGACGTCGACGCGGTCTCCGTGATCTTCACAGGTACCGTCATGAGCGACGCGATGGCGCGAAGCTTCGTACCGGAAGTGTATCCGCCGCTCGACGAGGCCGCCGGTCGGTACGTGCAGTGCTTTCTTCGGATGATCGGCGCCCCGAAGGCGGTCGCCGCCGCGTCGTCGTCGCGTTCGGCCATCGCATGATGTTCCCTTCTCCCGTTTCCCCCACCGCAATGAATCCCGATCGGACCCGAGTCGGCGGCGGCCGCGTGCATGTTCGCACGCTCGCCGCGCTGCTGCTCGCGGTCGTGGCGCTCGCACCGGCACGCACGCTCGCGCAACAAGCACCGGCTGCCACGCTGTCGCTCGACGAAGCAATTCGCCTCGCTGCACGCGAGAGCGAAGCTCTCCAGATCGCACGCGCCGGCATTACCCGAGCCTCCGGGCAGGTCCGGCAGGCGCGCAGCAGCTACATGCCGCAGCTCAACGGCAGCGTCGCGTACGCACGCACGCTGCGATCACAGTTCTCCGCGCTCGCCGGCGGCAGCGACTCCACCCCCTCGGCGCCGAAGCCGCAGTCGGTCTGCTCGCCCGTCATCCCGGCCAACGCCACCCCAGCCGAGCGTGCCGCCGCGCTGGGGCAGGCATCCACCTGCGCGGCCGTCGAAGGCATCGACTTCAGCAAGGTCGGCTTCGGCGCGAAGAACCAGTACACGCTCGGCCTCGCGTTCTCGCAGAGCGTGTACTCCGGCGGCCGCAATGCGGGGCTCACCACGTCGGCAGACGCGCAGCAACGCACCGCTGAGATCGAGCTGGTGGCACAGCGCGCGCAGCTCGCGCTCGATGTCACGGAGGCGTACTTCGACGCGGTGCTCGCCGACCGTCTCGTCGTCATCGCGGACACGGCGCTGGCACAGACGGAAGAGCTACTGCGCCAGACCAGCGTCGCGCGCACGGTGGGCAACACCAGCGAGTTCGACCTGCTCCGCGCCACGGTGTCGCGCGACAACCAGCGTCCCGTGCTGATCACGCGGCGCGGGGATCGCGAGATTGCCTACCTGCGCCTCAAGCAGTTGCTCAACCTGCCACTCGAGGCGCCGTTGCGGCTCAGCACACCGATCGACGAGCCCGCGACCATCACGCAGGTCATCGCCGTCAACGCGTCGGCGGAAGGCACCTCGCCAGGCAACGCGGCAGACACCTCGACATCCGGTCGCGCGCCCGTGCGCGAGAGCGAGCAGGCCGTGCGCGCGCAGGAAGGCCAGCTCAAGGTGGCGCGCGCCGAACTGTTGCCGTCGCTCTCCATCACGTCGAACTACCAGCGCCTGTTCTTTCCGAACAACTTCCTCCCGTCCATCAACCAGTACAGCCAGAACTGGACGGTGGGCGGCTCGCTGAGCATGTCGCTCTTCAGTGGCGGTCGCGTCGGCGGCCAGGTGGAAGTGGCACAGGCCAATCTCGACGAAGCGCGAGCGCGTCTCCAGCAGTCGCGCGAGCTCGCCGCGCTCGACACGCGCGTGGCGATCAACCAGCTGATGTCGGCCGAGGCCGCGTTCGCCGCGAGCCGGGGCACGGCGTCGCAGGCGCAGCGCGCCTACAGCATCGACCAGCTGCGATACAAGGAAGGCATCTCCACGCAGACGGATCTCACGCAGTCGCGCCTGCTCCTGGAGCAGGCGGTTGCGAACCAGGCGCAGTCCGCGCGCGACCTCGCGGTCGCCCGCGCTCGTATGGCCCTGCTGCGCGACCTGCCCATCAACACCAACGCCCTCGGCGCCGCGGCGCAGCGTGCCACGCAGATGCAGCAGCAGCAACAACAACAATCACAGCAGCAGCGGGCTCAATCTTCCGCCGCCAGTTCGGCTGGCGCGGGACAAATCGGGGGCACCACGCCATGAACGGACGTCTGAACACTTCCCACGCGCCACGCATCGGTGCGCTGATCGCTCTCTCCGTCGTGGTGCTTGGCGCCTCGGGTTGCAACAGGAAGGACGCGAGCGCCACACCGGCAAAGGTCGAGACGATGCTCGTCGGCCCGGAGAACGTGACCGTCGTCCGCGCCGAGCAGATTCGCAGCGGGCCTGCGATTTCCGGATCGCTGATGCCTCAGAACACGGCCACCATCCGCGCAGAGATGTCGGCCGCGGTCATGAAGACCAACGCCGAGCCGGGCGAGCGCGTGCGCGCGGGCCAGGCGCTCGCGCAGCTCGACGCGACTGTGCTCCGCGATCAGGCGCTGTCTGCGCGCTCGGCGGTCACCACCGCGCAGAGCAGCCTCGACATGGCCACGCGCGATCTCTCGCGCACGGAGACGCTCGAGAAGGCCGGCGCCATCGCCGAGCGTGAAGTGGAGCGCGCGCGCAACGCGGTGCTCGGGGCGCAGACGCAGCTGTCCACGGCGCGCGCGCAGCTCGCCAACATCCAGATGGCGCTCCACAAGGCCAGCGTGCAGTCGCCGTGGGCCGGCGTCGTCTCGGAGCGGCACGTGAGCGCGGGCGACGTCGTGTCGCCCGGCACGGCGCTGTACACCGTCGTCGATCCGGGCAGCATGCAACTCGAGGCCAGCGTGCCGGCGGAGCAGCTCGGCCAGGTGCGCGTCGGTATGGCAGTGGAGTTTCGCGTGAACGGCTATCCGAACCGTCCGTTCGTCGGCCGCATCACGCGCGTGAATCCCACGGCCGATCCCGCGACGCGCCAGGTCAAGCTCACCGCCGCCATTCCGAACGCAGGCAACACACTGGTCGGCGGCCTGTTCGCCGAGGGACGCGTGAGCACGGAGTCGAAGGTGGCACCGATGGTCCCGCTCGCGGCGGTGGACGAACGCGGGCTGCGTCCCTCCGTCGTACGGCTGAAGAGCGGTCGGATCGAAAAGGTGGAGGTGAGCCTTGGCATTCGCGATGCGGCGGCGGAGACGGTGGAGATCACGGCGGGCCTCGCGGCGGGCGACACGCTGCTGCTCGGTGCGGCGCGTGGCATCTCGCCCGGCACGCCCGTGAAGGTTTCTGCGCCAACCGACGTGAAGAAGACGAAGTAGCGCTTTGCCTTTGTCGTCCCGAGCGCAGTCGAGGGACCTGCTCTTTGCCTTTGTCGTCCCGAGCGCAGTCGAGGGACCTGCTTTAACCA
>JANOIJ010000005.1:0-23612 GCA_031407575.1 Gemmatimonadaceae bacterium
TGCTCACGACCCGCACGCTGTACGATGCCACGCGCTTCACCCCCGCTGGCGCGGCACCACCCGCGCCCACCGCGTAAGAACACCACCTTAAAAACCACCCTTGATAAATGGTGGGGAGTCTTCGCTGCGCTCAGGATGACAGAAGGGCGAAGGTGCAGATCCTTCGCTGCGCTCAGGATGACAGCGCTGCGCTCAGGATGACAGCGCTGCGACCACGATGACAGCGCTGCGACCACGATGACAGCGGAAGTGACGAATTGCAGGACCGCCCAAGTTGTTGAGGATAGAATGACAGACCGCGCGATCATCCAGCAGGTCCTGGCGGGCGACGTCGAGGCGTTCGCACGCCTCGTGGACCGTCACTACGACCGGTGTGCCCGTGTGGCGCTGCGCATTCTCGGCAATCGGGAGGATGCGGAGGAGGCGATCCAGGACGCCTTTCTCCGCGCCTTCCGCGCGCTGGGGACCTACGAGGATCGCGAGCGTTTTTCCGCCTGGCTGACGCGCATCCTGGTCAACCAGTGCCGGACGATCCGCGCCCGTGTCGAGCGGCGGGAGGCAGTGTTCAGCGAGCTGGACGTTCGCGACGCCGAGTTGTTCGCGGCGCCGGCGTCTGCGGGGGAGGACTGGCCGGATCTCGACGATGCGCTGGCGCAGCTGCCGCCGGACCAGCGTGAAGCCATCGTGCTGCGCTATGCCGACGACCTGACGTACGAGGAAATGTCCCGAATCACCGGCGCCGGAGAGTCGGCGCTCAAGATGCGAGTGCAGCGCGCCTTTGCGCGGCTGCGCGCACTACTGCGAGAGGTGTCCAGTGTCTGAAGGCGATTTCGAGAACCGCGTCGGCCGAGCGTTGCATGCCCCCGTGCACACGAGCGCGCGTGCGAAGCAGGCGATCATGGACAGCGTGCGCAAGGCAGCGCGCGAGGGCATGCCGCACCGGTTTCCGGTGCAGAGTCGCGGCGCGCGTCATTCGATCATCGGCATCGCGCTGGCGGCGGGGATCGGCTCGGTCACGACGCTCACTGCGCTCGCTCCCGTCGAGCGTCAGGTGCGGGACGCGGGCGTGGTGTCGAGCCTGGTGATCGGGGACTCGGTTGTGGACCGCCTGCGCGACACGATGCGGCTGGTGCGACTCATCTTCGACGATACCGCCGCGCGGCACGTGGCGGTGATCGGGGACTTCAACGGCTGGCGCAGCGACGCAAACCTTATGAGGCGCGACGAGACGACGGGCAAGTGGACCGTGACGCTCGCGCTGCACGACGGCGATCATCGCTATGCGATCGTCGTGGACAACACTCGGCAGGCGACTGGCCACGCGGCGCAGGCGGTTGACGCCAACGGCCAGGTGTACTCGCTGCTGCACGTCGCACGCGCGGCGAACTAGAGCGCGTTCATCACGACCCACAATCGAGGAACACTGGTGCGATCACTCTCACACGCGCCGGTGCGGCGTGCGCACGTGCTGCGCGCGGCCGCTGCCGTCGTCCTGCTCATCGGGTACGCCGACCTCGCGCGCGGCGGGATCACCGCGGCGCCACTTCTCATGGTGCTGGGGTACGCGGTGCTCGTTCCGGCGGTGATCCTCACATGGCGATGACCGTCAACTCGGAAAAAAACAAACAGGTCCCTCGCGAAGTTCACCCTGAGCAAGGTCGAAGGGCTCGGGACGACAACCGGGCCAGCGACGACAGCTCGTACGGCATCGCCGCCGTCGTCGGTGGCGTGGTATTCGCGCTCTACCTCATCACGCTCGCGCCCACGACGGCGATGTGGGACGCCAGCGAATACATCACGGCCGCGTACACGCTGGGCATCCCGCATCCGCCAGGCAATCCGCTGTTCGTCCTGCTTGGACGAGTGGCGTCGCTGGTGCCGGTGAGCTCCGTCGCGGTGCGCGTCAACACGCTCGCGGCTCTCTGCAGCGCCGTGTCGGCGGCTATCTGGTTCCTCGTGGCGGAACGCGTTCTCCACGCATGGCCACTGCGGTGGACACGACTCGTGGCCGCTGCGACCGCGGCGTTGCTCGCGGCCACGGCGTTCACCGTGTGGAACCAGAGCGTGGTGAACGAGAAGGTGTACACGGTGTCGCTCGCGTTCTTCGCGATCGTCTCGTGGCTCACGGTGCGGTGGTGCGACGACCCCGATGGACGCGTCGCCGACCGGTTGCTCGTCGTGATCGCGTACCTGATTGCACTGGGCTACACGAATCATCCCGCCGGCTTGCTGGTGGGACCTGCAGTTGCCGTTGCCGTGCTGGTGCGACGTCCCCGGACGCTCGTGCGCTGGCGTCTCCTCACCGCGGGGGCGCTGGCGTTCGGGCTCGGACTCACGCCGTTCGCCACCCTCCCGATCCGCGCCGCATGGCATCCGCCCATGAACCAGGGCGAGACCACAGGCTGCACCGAGCGAATTGGCTTCAGCTGCACCTTCTCGAAGGTGACCAAGGACCGGCTGATGGCGCACGTGAACCGCGAGCAGTACGGCAAGCCGAACCTCTCGGAGCGACAGGCGCCGTTCAGTGCGCAGGTCGGCATGTGGTGGCTGTACTTCAAGTGGCAGTGGGTGCGCGACGCGGCCGGTACGCAGCCCGCCCTGCAGGCGATGCTTGCCGTGCTCTTTCTCGGCCTCGGCGTCCTTGGAGGAGTGGCGCACTACAAGGACGAGCGGGCGTCGTTCTGGTTCTTCGGCCCGCTGGTGGTGACGGTGACCATCGCGCTCGTCTACTACATGAACTTCAAGTACGGCGCATCGCAGGCGCCCGCGCTGACGGATGTCGCACGCGAGGTGCGTGATCGCGACTACTTCTACCTGTGGAGCTTCTCCACCTGGAGCGTGTGGGCGGCGCTGGGGTTGGCGACGCTGTGGCGCGCGCTCGCCGTGCGCGTGAGCGAGACGGACGCGCGACGGTGGCTCATGTCGTCGCCCATCCTGCTCATCGGCGTGATTCCGCTGGTGGCCAACTGGCGCGACGCGTCGCGCGCCGGCGAGACGGCGACGCGCGAATGGGCGCACGACCTGCTCAACTCAGTGGAGCCATATGGCGTGCTCGTGACGCTCGGCGACAACGACACGTTTCCGCTGTGGTACGCGCAGGAAGTGGAGGGCATTCGGCAAGACGTCACCGTGGCCGTGACGTCGCTGCTGGGTACCGACTGGTATCCGCGCGGACTCAAGCGCCGGCCAGTCGTGCGATATGACGAAGCGAAGGGACCTCCGGCGTACCGCGGCCTCAACCGACCGGTGCCGACAAAGCCTGTCTTCTCGCTCTCGAATACGGAGCTGGACTCGGTGCCGCAATACGTGGACGTGCGCACGCCACAGGTCTTCAAGAATGGCGCGATGACGGCGATCATCGACCCGAGCAAGATGGAATACGGCGTACCCACGCGCGGCGACCTCCTCGTGCTCCAACTGCTCAAGGACAACCTGGGGTCTCGGCCAGTCTACATATCGCGTACCTCGGGCGGTTACATGAACGGCCTGGGGCTGGCCCCCTACTCGCTGATGCAGGGTCTCGCGTACAAGATCGAGCCGAGTGTGGTGGTGGCGACGGCGGACACGGTCCTGTTGCCGGGAACCGGACACGTGGACCTGGTTCGGTCGCACGCGCTGTGGAAGGGCTACGGTGCGCCCGCGGCGTTCATCGCGCGCGGCGACTGGGTGGACCGGCCGTCCATTGGGATCCCGTACGTGTACATCAGCACTGCCTTCCTGCTCGGCGAACTGGCGATGCGGCAAGGGAACGCATCAGTCGGTGAGCAGATGCGTCGAGTGGGCATCGAGATGGCGGAAGCGACGAAGACGCTCGACTTCTTCCTTTCCGCCGCACCGGCAGGTGTTCAGGCGCCGCGCGGCGATACACGTCCCCAACAAAGCGTGCCTGTCGTGCCCTGACGCATCGTGCGTACGGTGGCCGCGACCGTGCGATTGTCTCATGTTTACGCATGCATGACAGCGCGCTGGCCACCGACACAGATGCGGACACCGAATGCTCCGGCTTCTGACCCTCGGGGGCCTGAGCCTCGTCGACGACGGCGCGCAGGTCACGGGGGCGGCATCACAGCGCAGTCGCCTGGCGCTGCTCTCGATTCTCGCCGTGGCGGGGCCGGCCGGCATTGCGCGCGAGAAGGTGCTCGCGTGTCTCTGGCCGGAGAGTGACGACGAGCGCGCGCGTCATGCGCTGAAGCAGGCGGTGTACGCGCTGCGCAGGGACCTCGGGAGCGAGCACGCGATTGCGGGCACGGCAACGCTCTGCCTGGACGCGACGCTCGTGAGCAGCGACGTCCGGGATTTCGACGATGCGATTGCGCGCGGTGACGACGCGGCCGCCGTTGCGCTGTACGCCGGCCCCTTTCTCGACGGCGTGTTCGTGCGCGGCTCCGCGGAGTTCGACCAATGGGCCGCGACGGAGCGGGCGCGAATCGAGCGCGCGCACGTCGACGCGATTGGACGACTGGCTCGCGCCGCGGAGGCCGCCGGTGACACGGTGGCATCGGTGGCGTGGTGGCGCCGCGCAGCGACTGCCGAGCCGCTGAGTGGACGTACGGCGCTCTCGCTGATGCGCGCGCTCGCCGAGGCGGGCGACGTGAGCGAGGCGATACAGCACGCGCGCATTCACGACGCGGTGGTGCAGGGGCAACTCGATACACCGGCCGACGACGCGGTGCTCGCGTTTGCGGAGGAGTTGCGGCGCGGCGAATGGACGCCGCCCTTGCGCAACACGCCGCCCAGGGTGTCGGCGCCTGCTGCACAGGTGGCGGAGGTCCCGTCCACGTCGACATCCGCGACGCCCGCGCCGACCTCGCCGAGCGCGATGAGCGAGCCGAGCGACGCGATTCAGGTCGAGCGCGTCGCGTCGCCGGTGTCAGCCGCGCCGCGCCGGCCGAGATGGGTTGGTCCGTTTGCGATTGCGATTGCCGCGATCGTGATCGTCGCGGCCGCACTGATGCCCGGCCTGCGCGCGAAGCGTGACGCGTCGAACGTGCCGACCACTTCGCGTTCCGCGAGGCGCATCGTCGTGGCGACGTTCACCAACAACACGCGGGACCGCACCCTCGATCCCATCGGCGAGCTCGCAGCCGACTGGCTCGTGCGCACGCTGCTCGAGGCGGAGTTCGAGGTGATCGACGCGCGCAACTCGTCGCTGTTCGCGTTTCGCGGCTCGCGAGATACCTCCGCCGCAGCGACGACGGACCCCGCAGCGCTGGCCGCGCGCCACGGTGCTGCAACCGTCGTCACGGGCAGCTACTACCGGCAGGGCGATACGCTGCTCATCGAGGCGAGCCTCGTGGATCCGGTGCGCGGCGTCCCGCTCCATCCCATCCGGCCGGCTGTCGGGCCGCATGCCACGGTGTCGTCGCTGCTCGGCGTGCTTGCGAACCGGGTGACGGTGGCGATGGTTGCATCGGTGGACTCCACTGCCGGCGCGAGAACCGCGTCGGTGGGTGAGCCGCCGTCCGTCGAGGCGTACGAACACGCGAGCCGCGGTTGGGAGATGTTCTTCGCGCGGCCCGGCGACACGACGTCGGTGTTCAGGGAGCTGCGCCGCGCGGCGGCGATCGACACGACGTACAGCACGCCGCTCCTCATGCGCGCGTACGTGCTCGACGTAAAGGAGCGGTGGCCGCAGCTCGCGCAGGCCATGCAGGAGCTCGAGCCGCGGCGCGGGCGGATGGGTCGCGTGGAGCGGGAGACGATGGCGCTCTTCGAAGCGGACCTGCGCGGTGACCTCCTCGGCCGGTTGCGTGCGTCGCGCGAGCTGCAGCGGTTGAGTCCGGGCAACGTGGACATGGCGCTGCTCGTCGCCGTTTCCGCGAGCTACCTCAACATGTCGTCGCTCGCGTACGATGCGTTGAACGGCTCGAGTCCGAACGTGGGCATCAACGCCGTCTCTCCGATGTACTGGTCGTGGCATGCGGTGTCGGAGCACACGATGGGCAAGTTCGACGACGAGCTACGGTCTGCGACGGAGTTGGCGCGCCGATTCCCATCGCAGCGCTACGGTGCGCTCGCCCTGGCCCGCGTGTATGCCGCGCGTGGCGACATGGCGGCCCTCGAGTCGTTGCTCGACAAGTCGGGGGCACGATCACCCGCGCCGTCGCCAGAAGCACTCGCGCTTGCGCTCGAAGCCGCGCGCGAGCTGCGCGCGCACGGCCGTCCGCGCGAGGCCGACGCGATCTTTGCGCGCGCCGCGTCATCTTCTCGCCCAAGTGCGGATGCCGGTCCGGATGCGCGTGCGCGGTACGGGCTCGCGCTGTACGAAGCGGGCGACCTCGTGCGCGCGCGCGAGGTCTTCTCGTCGTTGCTCGCGTCCGACCCCAACAACGTGGATCTGGTTGGGCGGCTTGGGTCGATCGCCGCGCGCGCTGGCGATTCCGTCGGCGTCCGACAGATGGACCGACGCCTGGCCGAGTGGCGCGATCCGTACGCGCTCGGTCGGCCGTTGTACTGGCGTGCGCACATCGCGGCGCTATCCGGAGACGGGACGGAGGCGGTGGCGCAGCTGCACAGGGCGGTGGCGGCTGGCTATCGATTGATGGATCTGGAGATCGTCACGCTGCACGAGGACCGGGACTTCGAGTCCCTCTGGGCAGACTCGACGTTTCGCGAGCTGGTGCGTGCGCAGAGCGGCCCGCCGGTACGGTGATAGGCATCTCTGCGCGCCTGCCGCTTGTAACTGGTGACTGGTGACTGGTGACTGGTGACTGGTGACTGAGCGCGTGCGTCCACGCCAGGCAGTCACCGGTCGCCAGTCAGGAGTCGCCAGTATCAGTCAACTTCGGCGAAAGCAGGTCCCTCGGTCGCGGCTGCGCGCTCCTGTCGGGACGACATGTGGGCCGCCCGCAGTCAGTCACCAGTCGCCAGTCAATAGTCGCCAGTCTCAGTCACGAGCGGAGAAGCAGGTCCCTCGGTCGCGGCTTCGCGCTCCTGTCGGGACGACATACCCGGGCCGCGCGCTCCTGTCGGGACGACACGCGGGCGGTATACCTTCGCTCCATGCGCACTCACGTCATGGTGTTCGTCGTCGCCGGGGCGCTCGCCCACGCGAGCTCCGCGCTGGCGCAGGCCAGCAAGCCGATCGTGTACGTGCTCGGTACAGGCGGCACCATCGGCTCCGCGGGGGACTACTGGGGCCGGAACGCCACGCGCGTCCCCATCGAGGAGCTGGTGCGTGTTCCAGGAATGGACTCGGTGGCGACGGTGGAGTCGGAGCAGTTCCTCAACGTGTCATCGAGCGCGATTGGGCCGGCCCGCTGGCTGGAGCTCTCGCGTCGCATCACGGACCTGCTGCGCACGCGGGCCGACCTTCGCGGCATCGTCGTGACGCATGGCACCGACACCATGGAAGAGACCGCGTACTTCCTCGACCTCACCGTCAGCGACGAGCGTCCCGTGGTGGTCACGGGGTCGATGCGTCCGTCGAACATGGCTGGGGCGGATGGGCCGGCGAACCTGATGAACGCCATGCGCGCGGCGGTCGACAGCGCGTCGCGCGGTCGCGGCACGATGGTGCTGATGGACGACCGCCTCTTCTCCGCACGCGACGTGACGAAGGCAAACAGCACGCGCGTGGAAGCGTTCGAGGCGCCGGAGCGGGGACCGCTGGCCATCGTGGATCCGGAAGGCGTGTCGTTCCGAACGCGATCGGCCGGGCGGACCGCCGCGCAGTTCGATATCAGCACCGTTCGCGAAATGCCGCGCGTGGACATCATCTACGCGTACGCCGGCGCGGACAGTGTGGCGATCGACGCGGTGGTGGGCGCGGGTGCAAAGGGACTCGTCGTCGCCGGCGTGGGGCGCGGCGGCATGACCTCGTCGCAGGGCAGTGCGCTGCGTCGCGCGGTGAAGAATGGTGTGATCGTCATCACATCGACGCGCACGGGCGCGGGTGCGGTGCCCGTGGGTCGCACGGGCGACTTCATCGGCTCCGGCGAGCTCAATCCGCAGAAGGCCCGCGTGCTGCTCTCGCTGGCGCTTACGCGAACGAGCGATCCTGCGCAGGTGCGGAAGATTTTCGCAGACAATCAGTAGCGTTGCGTGCGATGGTCCATGACCTTGCTACCTTACGCATCCGCATCTCGAGGCCATTGGAACCCGAAAGCCGCCCAAGTGTCGCTCAAGCATACCACCGCCCTTCATAGCCTCCCGCCTTACGTTTTCGCCGAGCTCGATCGCTTGAAGGCCGCCGCACGTTCACGAGGGGCGACGCTCGTCGACCTCGGCATCGGCAGCCCTGACATCCCAGTCGCGCCGGCCATCCTCGAGGCACTCGCCGAGGCGGCGCGTGACTCCGCCACGCACGGGTATCCGCCATTTCGCGGACTGCCGTCGTACTTCGACGCGATTGCGCGGTTCATGGAGTCGCGCTTCGGCGTCGCCATCGATCCAGCGACCGAAGCGCTCGCGCTCAGTGGCGCCAAGGAAGGCCTGGCGCAGTTGATCACGGCGCTCTGCGGCCCGGGCGACGTCGTGCTGGTGCCGGAGATCTACTATCCCGTGTACGCCCGCTCCACGTGGCTGAGCGGTGCCGACGTGCGATGGGTGCCGATGCGCGCGCGGGACAACTTCGTGATGGACCTCGACGCCATCTCCGCCGAGGACGCTCGGCAGGCGCGCGTGCTGCTCGTGAACTACCCGAACAACCCCACGGGCGCGCGTGTGGAGCGGGCGTTCTTCGACAAGGCGGTGGCGTTCGCGCACGCGCATGACGTGCTGCTCATCAGTGACCTCGCGTACAGCGAGCTCACGTTCGGTGGTGACCCGGCGCCGAGCGCGCTCGAGTGCGAGGGAGCGCGCGATGTCACGATCGAGTTTCATTCGCTCTCGAAGACCTTCAGCATGGCGGGCTTCCGCATCGGATTCGCCTGCGGGAACGCGGAGGCCATCGACGCGCTCGCCACCTATCGCTCGAACGTCGGCTACGGCACCCCGTCTTCGATTCAACTCGCGGCCGCATACGCGCTGGACCATCACACTGCGCTCGTGCCTCCCAAAGTGGCGGCGTATCGCTCGCGTCGCGACGCGGCGATTGGCGCGTTTGCCGCCGCCGGCTGGCAAGCTGAAGCGCCGCCGGCATCGATGTATCTGTGGTTGCCGGTGCCCGACGGCGTCGACGACTGGACGTGGGTGCGGACGCTGATCGACGAAGACGGCGTGGTCGTGACGCCGGGCGTCGCGTTTGGCGACGGTGGCAAGGGTTTCTTCCGCATTTCGCTCGTGCGCGATGAAGAAACACTTGTGCGCGCGGCGACCCTCATCGCCGGTCGGCGAGCACGAATGACGCAGGCGGGGTAGCGAGGGTCAGAACGGGGACGGATACTGCCGTGCCGGGTTCGGGCCGGAAATCAGGACGCCGCGCGCCTTCACTTTCACCATCGCCGCATGTCGCCTGCGTTGCGTTTCGCGCTGACTCTCGAGTGCGCCGATCGATGATCCTGCTGGCAAGCTCGCTGTACGTGCGCGATGATCCCAAGCAGCTGGCGCGCATGAAGCCGTACGCGCCGCTGGCCACGTTGCTCGTCGCCGCGACGTTGCGCGAGCGGGGGCACGAGGTCGCGCTGTTCGATGCGACCCTGGCGACGGGCATCGAGTCCTTCACGGCGATGCTGCACGCCACGAAGCCCGACGTCGTCGGCATCCTCGAGGACAACTTCAACTTCCTCACCAAGATGTGCACGGTGGGCACGCGCGAGTCAACGCTCGCGATGGTGCGCGCGGCGCGTGCGGCCGGCTGCCGAGTGGCGGTGAACGGAAGCGATGCGTCCGACGTGCCGGAGCCGTACCTGGACGCGGGAGCAGACGCGGTTCTCTTTCGCGAGGCCGACGTCAGTTTCCCCGCGCTGGCGGACGCGTGGCGCGACTCGCGAGATGCAACGCTGTCCGACATCGCCGGCCTCGTACTGCGCGACGCCAATGGCACGCTGCACCGCACCGCCGCGCCGGCCGCGATCACCGACCTCGACGCGCTTCCACTGCCCGCATGGGACCTCGTTGACGTGGAGGCATATCGATCTGCGTGGACCAATGCGCATGGTCGCTTCTCGTGGAACATGATCAGCTCGCGCGGATGTCCCTTCGGCTGCAACTGGTGCGCGAAGCCCATCTTCGGCCGCCGGTACGTGCAGCGCTCGCCGAAAAACGTAGCGCACGAGATGGCGCAGTTGCGCGACAGCGTACGTCCGGATCACATCTGGTTCGCGGACGACATCTTCGGACTGACGCCGGCGTGGATCACGCGATTCGCCAGCGAGGTCGTCGCGCGCGACGCACGCACGCCGTTCATGATCCAGTGTCGCGCCGATCTCCTGCGCCCGGACGTCGTCTCCGCACTCGCGAGCGCCGGCGCCGAGGAGGTGTGGATTGGCGTGGAGTCAGGGTCGCAGCGCGTGCTGGACGCAATGGACAAGGGAACGACGACGCATGAGGTGCGCGCCGCAACGCGCGCACTCAAGGCGCACGGGGTCCGCGCGTGCTGGTTCCTCCAGCTCGGCTATCCGCCGGAGGCGTGGGACGACGTGCTGCTCACGCGCGACCTCGTGCGCGAGGAGCAGCCTGACGACATCGGCGTGTCCGTCGCCTATCCGTTGCCGGGCACGAAGTTTCACCAGGCGGTGCACGAGCAACTGGGCGCGCGCCAGAACTGGCAGGACACGGACGATCTTGCGATGCTGTTTCACGGCGCGTACGACACGAGCTTCTATCGTCGCGTGCGCGATGCGCTTCACGTCGAAGTGCGAACCGGCAACGTGGACGAGGTCCGCTGGAACGCGCTCGCCAACGACGAACGGAATCATCGGTCGCCGGCGCCGCTCGTTGCAGCGGCGGGCTGACGAGTGGACGCGCAGTTGGCAGCAGCCGCACGGGCGTTCGACGCCGTAGCGCCCGCATTCGATGCGCGATTCGGCGCGTGGAAGAGCGTCGCGGCGCAGCGTCGTGCCGTGCGTGCGGCGCTGATGGTGGCATTCGCGCCGGGCGCGCGCGTGCTGGAGATCGGCGGCGGCACGGGCGAAGACGCGGTTTGGCTCGCGAGCCACGACCGGACGGTGCTGCTCACCGATCCGTCTCCCGCGATGGTCGCCATCGCGCGTGACAAGCTCGTCGCGCTCGGCCAGCCGGCTCCGGTCGTCGCGTCCGCAGAGCGGCTCGACGCGATTGGTGCTGTCGTGGGCGCACCGCTGGATGGCGCGTTCTCGAACTTTGCGGCGCTCAACTGCGTCGATGATCTCGCGCCAGTCGCGGCGGGACTTGCCGGTGTGATACGCCCTGGAGGTCGCGCGGTGATCGTGATCTTCGGCTGCTGCGTTCCCGGCGAGTGGGTCACGCAAGTCGTGCGAGGAGAGACACGCGCGGCATTCCGCCGGTTCGCTGTTGGCGATGTTGTCGCTCGTCTTGGTGGACGCACGTTCAACGTGCGCTATCATCGCGATCGCGACGTTATGCGCGCCTTCACACCGTCGTTCCGCCTTGTCGCGCGACGGGGCGTGGGCGTGTTCGTTCCGCCCAGTGCGGCGGAGCCGTGGATCTCGTCGCATCCGACATTGCTCGCAATCGCCGAGCAACTCGATCGAGTTGTCTCGCGTCCGCTGGCGCTGCTCGGCGATCACGTGCTGTACGACTTCGAGCGCGTGGCATGAGCACCGCCACGGTGGAGGCGCGGTTCAGGGATGCGTACGGCGCGCACCGCGCGGCAGAAGGTCGCGCGCTCGACACGGCGTCGCTGCTACTGTTGCCGTACCTCACCACCGGGCCTCAGGCGAAGAGCTGGTCGGTGCGGGCGCGCACGTTTGACGCGTTCGTGCAGCGCGTGATGCATCCGCTCTGCGCCGAGGGCCGTGCGCGCGGTGCGGTGTTGACTGTATTGGATCTCGGCGCCGGCAACGCCTGGCTCGCTGCCCGCGCGACGAATGCCGGCTTGCATGCCGTTGCCATCGACGTGCGCACCGACGCAGTGGACGGACTCGGCGCCGCGCGTCCGTTCGTTGCGGCCAGTGAGGGCCGGCTGCACTGCATCGCTGGCGCGTTCGACGCGCTGCCATTGCCCGACGCGTCGGCAGACCTTGTCGTCTTCAATGCATCGCTTCACTACGCGACGGATCTCGCGTCTACACTCGCGGAGGCACGCCGTGTGGTGCGCGCGGGCGGGCGCGTGGCGATACTCGACTCGCCATTCTACGAGCGCGATGCCGACGGGCAGGCGATGGTCGCCGAGAAACGGCGGACGGCCACCGAGCGGTTCGGTGAGCGCGCCGACGCGCTGATGGCGCTGCCGTTCATCGAGTATCTCACCGCCGATGCCTTGCGACGATCGTCGGGTAAAGTTGGCATTGCGTGGCGTCGTCACCGCGTGCGCTATCCCATATGGTATGAGCTGCGGCCGGTGATGGCGCGACTGCGCCGTGCGCGAGTGCCGTCGCGCTTCGATGTGTGGGAAGGCGTGGTCACATGATCATCCTCGTGAACCCGCGCGCCACGCGGCCAAAGAACCGGCGCTTTCCGCTCTCGGTCATGGCCATCGGCGCTGCGTTGCCGCCCGACGTGCCATGGGAGATCGTGGACGGCAACCTGCCTGGCGCCGACGTACTCGCCGAGGTGTCGGCGCTGGTGGAGGCTGCCGCCGCACGCGGGGAGCCGGTGCGAGCCGTCGGGTTGTCTGTGATGCCAGGTCCGCAACTCGTAAGCGCCGTGCCACTATCACGGGCGATCAAGACGCGCTATCCCGCGATACCCATCGTGTGGGGCGGCAACTTTCCAAGCTTGTATCCGGCACCCGTCCTCAACGCGCCATACATCGACTGGGTCATTCGCGGCCAGGGCGAGACGACGTTCGCCGAGCTGCTCGAGGTACTGGCCGGACGACGTGACGCGCATGATGTCGCTGGGCTGTGCTTCCGCAAACGCGATGGCACGCACCACATCGGAGCCGAGCGTCACTGGCAGGGGCCGAACGAGCTGCCGCCGCCGCCATATCACAAGGTTCGCATTGCCGACTATCTCCAGCCGACGTTCCTGGGCGCGAAGTCCGGCGTCTATCAATCGTCCATCGGCTGTCCGTACGGCTGCAAGTTCTGCGGCGTGATCTCGGTGTTCGGCAGCCGCGAGAAGCAGCAGGCGCCAGCGCGGACGGTGGAGCATCTCACGTACCTCGTGCGCGAGCACGGCATGGACTCGCTGCACTTCTACGACAACAACTTCTTCGTCGGCGAAGACCACGCGCGCGAGATTGCCGAACGGATCCTGCCGCTGGGGCTCAAGTGGTGGTGCGAGGCGCGCGTCGATGCGCTGGTGCGCTACTCGGACGACACATGGCGCCTGCTCAAGCGCGCCGGCCTGACGATGATGTTCTGCGGCGCCGAGTCGGGCTCAGACGCGGTGCTGAAGAAGATGAACAAGGGCACCACCACCGCGCAGATCGTCGAAGTGGCCGCACGATCGAAGGCGCACGGAATCATTCCGGAGTTCTCGTTCGTGTTCGGCGATCCCGACGACCCCGAGCGCGAGATCGAGAACACGCTGGCATTCATTCGTCGGCTGAAGACGGTGAATCCTGCGATGGAGCTGATCAGCTACTTCTACACACCCACACCGCAGCGACGTGGCACCTACGGCGATGTGGACGCGACGTCCGGCACGCCGGACAGGCTCGAGGAGTGGATCGAGCCGGAGTGGGTGGCGTGGATGACGCACGAGGATCCGCTCGTACCGTGGCTCGACCGGCGGCTCAAGGCGAAAGTCGAGGATTTCGAGCTGGTGTTGAAGAGCCGCTATCCCTCTGTGCAGGACTCGCGTACGGCGAACTGGGGCAAGACGCTCGGCACACTACTCGCGCGACGTCGCTGGGCCACGGGGCAGTTCGACGATCCGTCGCTGTTGCGCGCGGTGCGGCGTCTCGCGCAGCGCGTGCCTGACGACACGCAGGCCTACGGGCACCTGCGCGAGCGCGCGCAGGTGGGCGTAGGCAGGCCCGTCGCGTGAACGTGCTCGACGCGCGCGAGGGCTATCGACTCTGGGCTCCCAGCTACGAGTCGGAGACGGCGGTGAGTCACCTCGAGAACGTGGTCGTGACGAACCTCGCGCTCGCAACGGCTGGCACGCGATTGCTCGACGTGGGGTGCGGCACCGCGCGTCGCCTGCGCGATGCGGACGCTGCGCATGGCGTTGGCGTGGACGTCACGTTCGCGATGCTGGCGCACGCGCGGACGCTCGCCGGAGCGAACACTGGAGCGACGATCGCTGCGGCGGACGCAGGCGCGTTGCCGTTCGCGTCCGGCTCGTTCGACGTCGTGTGGTGTCGCCTCATGATCGGCCACGTGCGCGACTGCGACGGAGTGGTTGCGGAATTGGCGCGCGTGTGCCGAGCCGGCGGCGTGGTGGTCGTGTCCGATGTGTGTGCGGACGCGATCGCGGCGGGGCACCGGCGTACGTTTCGCGGCCCGGATGGTGAGACGCGGGAGCTCGAGCACTTCGTGCACACGGCGGAGCGGATGGACCGCGTGGCGCGCGAGCAGGGACTCCAGCTCGATGTGCGAGCAACGGGGGTGGTGGGGCCGGAGATTCGGTCGTTCTATGCCGCGGCGAATCGGTTGGCTCTGTACGACGCGCAGCTGGGCGAGCCGTTGGTGGTTGTGGCGAGCTATCGCAAGTGCCGCGATTTACAAACAGGTCCCTCTCTTCGCTCGGGACGACAAGTGGGCTCGGGACGACAATCAGGTCCCTCACTTCGTTCGGGACGACAAGAGGACAGGGTCGTCCACGTCAGCTTCCACGCCGACGCGCAGCGGCGCGACGCGGCGTCGCTGTTGCGCGCATGGCCGACGCTCTCTCGCGTCGCGATCGCCGCGAAGCGCGGCGGGGCGGACGTCGTCGTCGTGCAGCGCGCACACCGCGATGAACTGGTCGAGTTGGATGGCGTGAACTTTCACTTCGTCGACGATCGCGATCCACACTGCGCGCGTGTGATCGAACGCGTGGTGACGTTGTTGCCGGATGTCGTCCATGTGCAGGGGCTGAACGAACCATGGCCCACGCGTCGGCTCGCGCGAGCCGTGTCGGGCGTGCCGATGCTCGCGCAGGACCACGGGTCGGTGTCGCCGACCGGACTGCGCGCGCTCGCCTGGCGATGGGCATTCCATTCACTCGCCGGCGTGGCGTTCACCGCGCGCGCGCAGGCCGAGCCGTGGATGGGCTCGGGCGTCCTAAGGCGAGGAATTCCGGTGTTCGAGGTGCTCGAGGGGTCGAGTGCGTTCACGCCCGGTAACCGAGACGAAGCGCGACGCCTCACCGGCATGTCGGGCGACCCGTGCCTGCTCTGGACCGGCCGGCTCGACGCGAACAAGGATCCCCTGATGATGCTCGCCGCGGTGGAGCGCGCGGCGGCGATGTGTCCCGGGCTGCGCTTGTACTGCTGCTTCGGTGATGCGCCGCTCGAGCATGACGTCCAAGCGCGCGTCAGCCAGTCCGAGGTGCTCGCCATGCGCGTCACCATGCTCGGCACGCGCCCGCACGCGGAGCTCGAGCAGCGCTATCGCGCCGCGGACTTCTACCTCCAGACAAGCCATCGCGAGGGCAGTGGATACTCGCTGCTCGAGGCGCTGGCATGCGGCGCGACGCCGCTAGTGACGGACATTCCGGCGGCGCGGGCGATCGTCGGCGACGTGGGATCGCTCACCGCCGTCGGCGACGCCATCGCGCTCGGCGACGCGATCGTGGCCATGGCGTCGCGCGAACGACAATCGCTCCGCGTCGCCGCGCGCGCGCGCTTCGACGAGGCGCTCACGTTCGACGCAATCGGCCGCCGGTTGTGCGGCGTGTACGCCGCGCTGGCCAGCGCGGTGGCGCGATGACCGTCCTGCAGCCGCGTCCTGCGCCTGGCGGGTACGAGCGCTCGCACGCGCCGCTCCCGCGGGTCGACCCGATCACGCGGTTGCCCATTCTCATCCTGTTCCCGCACAGCCGGTGCAACTGCCGGTGCGTGATGTGCGACATCTGGCGCGACACCACGAAGTCGGAGATCGCCGCCGTCGACGTCGCCCGATGGGTCGATGAATGGCGCACACTCGGCGTGCGGCGCGTGGTGCTGAGCGGCGGCGAGGCCCTCATGCATTCGCACCTGTGGGAGCTGTGCGACCACCTGCGCGCGGCTGACATCGGAATCACCATCCTGAGCACCGGCCTGCTGCTGCGGCGCCATGCCGCCGAGTTGGTCACGCGGTGCGATGACGTCGTGGTCAGTCTGGACGGACCGGCGCCGATTCACGACGCCATCCGCAACGTTCCGCGCGCCTTCGATCGGCTCGCGGACGGTGTGGCCGCGATCAAGGCGACTGGAGTGTCGGTGACGGTCACGGGCCGGTGCACCATCCAGCGTGCGAACTGCCATGCGCTGCGCGATGTCGTGCACGCGGCGCACGACATCGGGCTCGATCGCATCAGCTTCCTCGCGGCAGACGTCAGCAGCGATGCGTTCAACCGGCCGGATGGCTGGAGCAGCGAGCGCGCCGGACAGGTTGCCCTGGAGCGCGCCGACCTTCCGCTGCTGGCCGCGGAGATCGACGCGCTGGAGCGCGAGCGCGGGAGCGACTTCGCATCGGGATTCATTGCGGAATCGCCGGACAAGCTGCGTCGGCGCTTGAGCCAGTATTACTCCGCGCTGCTCGGCGACGGCGAGTTCGTTCCGAACGACTGCAATGCGCCGTGGGTGTCGAGCGTCATCGAGGCGGATGGCACCGTGCGGCCCTGCTTCTTCCAGCCGCCGCTGGGCAACATCCAGTCAGCGGGAAGTCTTGGCGCCGTGCTGAATGCACCCGAGTCGATCGCGTTCCGCCAGGGGCTGGACGTCCATCGCAACGCGATCTGCCGGAAGTGCGTGTGCACGCTGTCGCTGGCGTCGGCGGAGTGAGCGCACTCCTCACGCGCTCGGCGTGGATGCTCGCTGCGCTACTCTCGTTGCGACTCGCCGTGGCGACGTGGCATGCGAGCGCCGTCCCGGCCAACGGCTTTGTCACGCACTTTACAGCGAGCCAATTGGTGCTGCGCGGGAACAACGTCGCACAGTTTTACGACGACACGTGGTTCTCGGCCCGTGTGCGCGTGTCGGAGCCGGCCGTCGTCGATATTTTCGGCGCGAATCCACCCACGGTGGCGTTCGCCGCGCTTCCTGTCGCGTGGATGCGCTACGAGTCGGCGCGCACGAGCGTGGCGATGCTGAGCGTGGTGCTCTGGATTGGCGGCGCAGTGTGGCTGGCCACCGTGCTCCTACCGGGATCGCCGCTCGGTCCGCTGCTGGTGAGCGTGGCCGCGCTGTTCCAGCCGGCCGAGGAGGGGCTTCGGCACGCGCAGTTGCACATTCCGGTGTTCGTTGCAGTGCTGCTGGCATGGTGGTTCTGGCGACGCGCAGCGCAAACGCGAAACGACGCCGCGGTTGGCGCAATACTCGGCAGCGTCCTCGCGCTCAAGTCGACGGGCGCGATGTTGTGGATGCTCCTGATTGTCCAACGCCGATGGAAGGCGCTCGCGTGGTCGGCTCTGACCGTCGTCGTGCTCGCGGTTGCCGCGCTGCCGGTGGCCGGCGTGGACGCGTGGAGCGCCTTTGCGGCGCGCGCCCGGGTGATGAGTTCCAGCGGAGCCTTCTCCGTGGCCGCGTACCAATCCCTGCCTGGGTTGGTTCAACGTCTGAGTGTGGCCAACCCAGCTTCCAATCCGCGGCCGATGATCAATGCGGATGCGGCGGGAATCGTGGTGTCGTGGCTCGCCGTGCTCGCGCTGGTGGGCGCGAGCGCCATCGCCGCCGCACGGAGGGGTCGCGACGATGATGCATCGTTTGCGGCATTCGCGACGCTGAGCGTTGCGGCGAGCCCCGTGTCGCTCGACTATCACTACACGCTCACGCTGCTGCCAATCGCCATCCTCCTGTCACGTGCACGCGCGCAGACGAACCGCGTGCGGAGCGCGGTGCTCGCTCTCGCCGTGTTCCTGATCGCGGCGCGGCTGCCGTATCTGTCGCCGCGCCTGGCCAACGGCGCACTCGCGGCGTTGGCGTACCCGAAGCTTTACGGCGCATTGCTGCTGTGGTGGCTCGCGCTCACGAGCGAGAAGGGCGTCGTGGTGCGCGCATGAATCTCACGCTCGAGAACGCGCGAGTCGTGCATCGCGAGACTGTGAAAGCGCAACCGCTCTCGTTCGAGGACGGTCGCGTCGTGCACGCACCTGTCGGCGCGATGCGCGTCGACATGCGCGGGTATCTCATCGTGCCTGGCCTGATCAACGCACACGAGCATCTTCAGCTCAACTGCGTTCCGCCGCTCGCGCACGCGGCGCCGTTCCGCAACAGCTACGCGTGGATCAGCGCGATGCGCGAGCACCTCCAGGAACCCGACGTCATCGCTGCGGTCGCGGTGCCCAGCGAGGAGCGACACTGGCACGGCGCACTCAAGAATCTGCTCGCGGGCGTTACGACGGTTGCGCACCACGATCCGTGGCACTGCGTGTTCGATGCGCCCGACTTCCCAGTGACCGTCCTTCGCGGCCACGGGTGGAGTCACTCGCTCGGCTTGAGCGACGAGACGACCGACGGCGCGCCGCGCTATGGCCCATCGGTCCGCGACAGCTTCCGCGCGACGTCACCGGAGGGTCCGTGGATCATCCATCTCGCCGAGGGCGTCGACGAGGTGGCGTCGGCGGAGTTGGCGCGGTTGGATGCGATGGGCTGTCTAGCGCCCAACACCGTGATCGTGCATGGCGTCGGGCTCGGTGCCGCGGATGTGGAGCGCATCGTCGCGGTTGGCGCGTCTGTGGTGTGGTGCCCCGCGAGCAACATGGAGTTGTTCGGGCGAACGATGACGCCGCGCCGGCTGCACGAGGCGGGCAGCCTCGCGCTGGGCAGTGACTCGCGGCTCACGGGCTCGCGCGACCTGCTCGACGAGTTGCGCGTTGCCGCCGCGCACAGCGAGCTCTCACCACGAGAACTGCTCGTGCTCGTGACCACCAACGCCAGTTGTGTATTGCGCGCGCCGGATCGCGGTGGGCTCGCACCAGGTCAGCACGCTGACTGTGTGATCATCCGCGATGCGGACGACCCGCACGCCGCCCTGCTCGGAACGGCGAGAAGCCACATCCGGGCCGTCGTGCGCGCTGGTCTACCCGCGATCGCCAATCCTGATTGTGCCGACTGGTTCACCGCCTGTGGCGTCGAGACCGTGGCAGTCACACTGGACGGCGTGCCGAAACTCATGGCGCGGCGCTTCGCGCGCCCGACCGCCGTGGAACTCGAGCCTGGTCTGGAGTTCGCATGAGCGCCCTGTCAGTTGTCCTCAGTCGGCCGCACGCGGAGCACCGCGCGAAGAAGCGCAGCGAGCGCACTGCGCCAGACGCGGCCGGACAGGGGACGTTGCGTGAGTGCACCACGCAGCGACGCGAACGCCTCGCGGTGCCGGCCCGCACGGGACGCCACGCCGACCATCGTTGCGAGCTGCACGGCGCGCTGGCGCCTGCACAATCGCCGCACCGTCGAGCTCGACGCCGCGCGCTCCGTCTTGTGAAACGCGCGCGCATTCTCGTCGAGCATCGCGGACAGGTGTCCGGTGACGGTCATGCGCGCATCGTGCTGCCGGATGAGCGTCAACGCCTCCGGCAGCGCGCAGATCGCGCTGCGCGTCGCGAGCCGCAACTCCAACTCGTAGTCGGCGCGCGAGCTGAACTGCTCGTCAAAGCCGCCGAGCTCCATGAGCAGGGAGCGGCGCACCATCAGTGTCTGGATACTTGCAGCGGCGTCGAACGTCAGGAGTCGCTCCAGGATCCATCCTCCGCGCGCGTCGTACGCAACGCCGGCGCGTTGGGGCACGCGCGCCCTCGATGCATCGATGAAGTCGAAGGCGGTGCAACTCCAATCACACGCGGGATGCAACTGAAGGCGACTCACCTGCATCGCAAGCTTGTCGGGCAGCCACAGATCGTCCGAGTCGAGAAACGCGATCCACTCCCCGCGCGCTCGGCCAATGCCCAGGTTCCGCATGGCGCCGGGCCCGCCACCGCCGTTCGGGTTCTGGATCACTGCGACGCGTGGATCGTCGAGGCTCGCGAGATACCCCCGCGTCTCCTCGCCCGAACCGTCGTCTGCGATCAGCAGCTCCCAGTCCCCGTACGTCTGCGCGAAGACGGAGTCCACAGCCTCCCGCAACAGCGCCGTGCGATTGTAAGTCGGGATGACGACGGAGACGGTGGGCATGTCGCCAACGAAGCTGGGCCGGAGCGCCGGTCGCGGCAACCGCTGCACTGCGTTTGCGCGCGCGTCGCATGAAGCTCGCCCTCTTCCTGCACGGCGGTGTGGATCGCAGCGGAACGGAGCGCGTCATTCCGAGCATGCTCTGGCTGCTCGAACGCCTGACGCGGCGGCATGACGTCCACGTCTTTGCGCACAGTCAGGAACCCGAACCGGCGACGTGGGAGCTGTTCGGTGCACGCGTCCACAACATCGGCACCGTGCCTGGTTGGCGGCAACGGCTTGCTGCGACGTTCAGCGCAGAGCACCGCGTCGCGCCATTCGACGTCATCCACGCCATCTTCGCGTGGGGCGGAACCTGGGGCGCCGTGCTCGGCGCGCGGCATGGAATCCCGCTGCTGTTTCATCCGGACGGTGGCGAGTTCGTGGCGCTCGACGACATCGGCTACGGCGCGCGCTGCACCATCCGCGGCCGAGCGCAGGTGCGAGTCGCGCTCGCGGGAGCGAAGCGCGTGACCGTCTCCAGCCGCTTCATGCAGCAGCAGGCGTCGCAACGCGACGTGCGCGCCGACGTGGTGCCGATCGGCGTGGCGCTCGACCAGTGGCCGCCGCTCGCTGCGCGCCCGCGAGACGCCGACCGTCCCGCGCGACTGCTGCACGTTGGCGACCTGCGCGCGGTGAAGGACCAGCACACACTCATCGCCGCGGTCCATCGCCTCCACGCCGACGGCAGCGACGTCGATCTCGACATCGCCGGGGTGGACACCATGAATGGCGCGCTTCAGTCGTCACCAATCGCGGTGGCGCTGGGCGACAAGCTCCGCTTCCATGGAAGACTCGATCGTCCGGCGCTCAGAGACATCATGACGAGCGCCGATCTCCTCGTCATGTCGTCGCGGCACGAGGCGGGGCCCGTCGCCGTGCTCGAGGCAGCCGTCGCCGGTGTCCCAACTGTTGGCACGGCGGTCGGACACATCGCGGACTGGGCGCCCGATGCCGCGGTGGCCGTCCCGGTTGGCGACGCCAGTGGAATGGCCATCGCCATCGCGGCGCTGCTCGACGACGAGCCGCGCCGAATGGCGCTTGCGCGCGAAGCCCAGCGCCGAGCCATCGCGTGTGATGCCGACAGCACGGCCGCGGCGTTCGAGCGGATCTACGAGACGATGCGCGCGCGATGACGCGCGTCGACTTCGTGCCAACGCCTGATCCGCTGCTGCGCGAGCCGGTGCTCGCACATGCGGTCAGCATCCCCGTGCTCGGCATCGACACACGCTTCGAGACCAACAGCGCATCTGTGTTGGCGCTTGTCGTGGAGGCGTTCGGATCGTGGCGCGCAGTGGTCGATGCGCCAACAGAAGCGACAACCGTACGCATCGTCGTCCACGACCACCGCGAAGACGTCAGCATCGCGGCGCGGTACATCAGCACACCGGACGGACGACTGCTCGTGCACACGCCGGGCAGCATCGCCGTCGTCGATCCGTTGCGGCGCGAGAGCATCGCATACGTCACCACGGACCTCGCCGTCGAGCGTTCACTGTTTCAGCGCACGGTCGTCGAGGCTATCACCTTTGCGCTGCTCGCCGCGTTCGACCGGCATCCCGTGCACGCGGCGGCCGTTGTGCGCAACCAGCACGCCCTGCTCCTCGCGGCGCCATCCGGCACCGGCAAGAGCGCGCTCGCATACCTCGCGCACACGGCCGGACTCCACGTCCTCACGGACGATCGCGTCTGGGTTCAGCTCCATCCGCAGCTTCGTGTGTGGGGCAGTGCGACCTCCGTCGCGCTTCGCCCGGACGTCGCGGCACAATTCCCCGGCGCGGTCATCAGCGCCGAGCGCAATGGCGGCAAGCAGGTCGCCACGCTCGACAGTCGCGAGCCGACGCACGCGCCATTCGCCGAGCGCGCCACGGTCTGCGTCCTCGCTCGCGGTGGTAACGCCGCCCTGGAACCGCTCGGCCCCGACGAAACCGCGCGCGAGCTCACCGCGCAGCTCGCACCAGGCTTCGATCGATTTCCCGAGCGTCAGGACGCCGTTGTGCGCGCGCTCACCGCGCAGGGTGGCTGGCGGCTGACACTGTCGGCCAATCCGCACGACGCGCTACCGTTCCTGCTGCAAATGCTCGATGACGCCTAATCGAGTGGCGGCGGCGACCCACCGCAGGGTCCCTCGCTGGTGGTTCGCCTGCACCGCCCAATACATTCTCCGCCCGTCTCGCATCACCTTCACCAGCCCCCCGCTCATGCAGTCGTTGTGGACACGAGCGCTGGTCCGTTCATGCGTCGTCGCGCTCGGCATTGCGCTTGCCGCGTCCGCGGCCCACGCGCAGCAAACGCTCCCGACGCCAGATCAGGCCCGTCGGTTGGTCGAGACGCGCCCCGATCTCGTCGCGCAATTGCGTCGAGAGATTTCCGCGAGCGGGCTGACGCCCGATCAGATTCGCGCTCGACTGCGGGCGGCCGGGTACGCCGAGGATCTACTTGATTCTTTCCTGGGCGCTCGACGCACGGGACGCGATTCACTCGCGACGTCCCCCCCAACGAGCGAGATGCTGGACGCCGTCGCGGCCCTCGGCATCACCGATTCTGTCGATACATCGGAGCTGCGCGGGATGCTTCGCGGGCGGCGAGCGCTGCAAGGCCGCGACGACGATGCGCGCCGCCATGCCGAGCCGCTCGACACGCTCGGCATACGCGATACGCTGGCAACAACCGACTCCCTCGAGACGGAGTACATTCGGGGCTCGCTCGAGCGCCCCGCGCGGCCGCGTCGAGACCGCCCCGGATCCGACAGCGGATTCACCATCTTCGGCCGCAGCGTGTTCGACGGGGCCACCACGCAGTTCGACCCGAACCTCGCCGGTCCGGTGGACGCGAGCTATCGCCTCGGCCCAGGCGATCGCCTCGTCCTCATCATCACGGGCGACGCCGAGCGTTCCTTCACCCTCGACGTCACGCGTGAGGGGTTCATCGTCGTCCCCGGCGTTGGCCAGATCGCGGTGGCAAACCTGACGCTCGGCCAACTCGAGAACATGCTGTACCCGCGGCTTGGGCGTGTGTACTCGGGGCTGCGCCGCGACGCCAGCGCCACGACACACTTCTCGCTCAACATCGCGCGGCTGCACAGCAACCAGGTCTTCGTGCTCGGCGACGTGGACCAGCCGGGCAGCTATCGCGTCTCGAGCGCAGGCACGGCACTCACGGCGCTATACGCGGCGGGCGGTCCCACCACGAATGGCAGCTTGCGTCGCGTGGAGATCCGTCGCGGCGGCCGGCTCGTCGACTCGCTCGATCTGTACGACTACTTCCTGCGCGCCGACGGTTCGCACGATCCGCGTCTCCAGAATGGCGACGTCGTGTTCGTGCCGGTGCATGGCGCGCGCGTGCGCGTCAC